>NZ_JBWKEI010000008.1:380310-400293 GCF_056435525.1 Streptomyces sp. NPDC043908
ACTCAAATATGTGGCGTGTGTGATGTGGGGCTGTGCCGCCCCCCCCCCCTCCCCCCCCCCCCCCCCCCCCCCCCGTCCCCCCCCCCCCCCCCCCCCCCCCGGTGCCCTACTTCTTGCGGCGACGGCCGCCCGTGCTCTTCTGGGCCTTGCGGCGCTCCGCGCGGGTCATACCGTCGGCCTCGGAGCGGGCCGGCTCGTCGCCGTTGTCGAAGTCACCCTCGACGACACCGCCCTCGCCGTCCACCGTCGGCGCCGAGAAGTGCAGCCGGTCCGGGCGCTGCGGGGCGTCCAGGCCCTTGGCCCGGATCTCCGGACGCGCCCCGGCAGGCTCCTTCTCCAGCGACGGCCGGTCGGACGGCGCCGCGTCCTCGACCGGCACCTCCTCGACCTGCTGCTCGACCTGTACCTCCAGGTTGAACAGGTAGCCGACGGACTCCTCCTTGATGCCGTCCATCATGGCGTTGAACATGTCGAAGCCCTCGCGCTGGTACTCGACCAGCGGGTCCTTCTGCGCCATGGCCCGCAGGCCGATGCCCTCCTGGAGGTAGTCCATCTCGTAGAGGTGCTCACGCCACTTGCGGTCGAGCACCGAGAGGACCACGCGCCGCTCCAGCTCACGCATGATCTCGGAGCCGAGCTGCTCCTCGCGCGCCGCGTACTGCTCGTGGATGTCGTCCTTGATGGACTCGGCGATGAACTCGGCGGTGATGCCCGCGCGGTCGCCCGCCGCCTCCTCCAGCTCCTCCACGGTGACCTTCACCGGGTAGAGCTGCTTGAAGGCGCCCCACAGCCGGTCCAGGTCCCACTCCTCGGCGAAGCCCTCGACGGTCTCCGCCTGGATGTAGGCGTCGATGGTGTCGTCCATGAAGTGCTGCACCTGCTCGTGCAGGTCCTCGCCCTCCAGGACGCGGCGGCGCTCCCCGTAGATGACCTCGCGCTGGCGGTTGAGCACCTCGTCGTACTTCAGGACGTTCTTGCGCGTCTCGAAGTTCTGCTGCTCGACCTGCGACTGGGCCGACGCGATCGCGCGCGTCACCATCTTGTTCTCGATCGGCACGTCGTCCGGCACGTTGGCCATCGACATCACGCGCTCGACCATCTGGGCCTTGAACAGGCGCATCAGGTCGTCACCGAGCGACAGGTAGAAGCGGGACTCGCCCGGGTCGCCCTGACGGCCGGAGCGGCCGCGCAGCTGGTTGTCGATACGGCGCGACTCGTGGCGCTCGGTGCCCAGCACGTACAGACCGCCGAGCTCCTTGACCTCCTCGAACTCCGCCTTGACGGCCTGCTCGGCCTTCTCCAGGGCGGCGGGCAGCGCCTGCGCCCACTCCTCGACGTGCTCCACCGGGTCCAGGCCGCGCTGGCGCAGCTCCGCCTCGGCGAGGTCGTCCGGGTTGCCGCCGAGCTTGATGTCGGTGCCTCGGCCGGCCATGTTCGTGGCGACGGTGACGGCGCCCTTGCGGCCGGCCTGGGCGACGATCGTCGCCTCCCGGTCGTGCTGCTTGGCGTTCAGCACCTCGTGCTGGATGCCGCGCTTGGAGAGCTGCTGCGAGAGGTACTCGGACTTCTCGACCGAGGTGGTGCCGACCAGGATCGGCTGCCCCTTCTCGTGCTTCTCGGCGATGTCGTCGACCACCGCGTCGAACTTGGCGACCTCGGTGCGGTAGATCAGGTCCGACTGGTCCTTGCGGACCATGGGCTTGTTCGTCGGGATCGGCACGACGCCCAGCTTGTAGATCTGGTGGAACTCGGCGGCCTCGGTCATCGCCGTACCGGTCATGCCGGAGAGCTTGTCGTAGAGGCGGAAGAAGTTCTGGAGGGTGATCGTGGCGAGGGTCTGGTTCTCGTCCTTGATGTCCACCCCTTCCTTCGCCTCGATCGCCTGGTGCATGCCCTCGTTGTAGCGGCGGCCGGCGAGGATACGGCCGGTGTGCTCGTCGACGATCATGACTTCGCCGTCGATGACGACGTAGTCCTTGTCCTTCTTGAACAGTTCCTTCGCCTTGATGGCGTTGTTCAGATAACCGACGAGCGGGGTGTTCACCGACTCGTAGAGGTTGTCGATGCCCAGCCAGTCCTCGACCTTGGCGACGCCCGGCTCGTGGATGGCGACGGTGCGCTTCTTCTCGTCGACCTCGTAGTCGCCGGTCTCCTCGATGCCCTTGAGCGGGTTGCCCGCCTCGCCCTTGGTGAGGCGGGTGACCAGCTTGGCGAAGTCGCCGTACCACTTGGTGGCCTGGTCGGCCGGGCCGGAGATGATCAGCGGCGTACGCGCCTCGTCGACCAGGATGGAGTCGACCTCGTCGACGATCGCGAAGTTGTGACCGCGCTGGACGAGCTCCTCCTGGGACCACGCCATGTTGTCGCGCAGGTAGTCGAAGCCGAACTCGTTGTTCGTGCCGTACGTGATGTCGCAGGCGTACTGCGCGCGGCGCTCGGCGGGCGACATGTTGGCCAGGATGCAGCCGACCTCGAGGCCGAGGAACTTGTGCACCCGGCCCATCATCTCGGAGTCGCGCTCGGCCAGGTAGTCGTTGACCGTGATCAGGTGCACGCCCTTGCCGGAGAGCGCGTTGAGGTAGGCGGGGAGCGTGCCGACGAGGGTCTTGCCCTCACCGGTCTTCATCTCGGCCACATAGCCGAGGTGCAGGGCCGCTCCACCCATCATCTGGACGTCGTAGTGACGCTGGCCGAGGACGCGCTTGGCGGCCTCGCGGACGGTGGCGAAGGCTTCCGGGAGCAGGTCGTCCAGGCTCTCCCCGTTCGCGTACCGCTCCTTGTACTCGTCGGTGAGGGCACGGAGCTCGGCGTCGGAGAGGTTCACGAAGTCCTCTTCGATGGAGTTGACCTGGTCCGCGATGCGGTGCAGCTTGCGCAGGATCTTGCCTTCGCCTGCACGCATGAGCTTTGAAAGGACGGACACGGGGGTTGGTCTCCTTGCCGGTCGGGCCTGGCGCGGTCGAGTACGGTTGATTACTTCTGGGCAACGGCCATCGTATGCGAGGACCCGCCCGCGCCGGGAGGTCTGCCATGACGACAACGGACAGGGCGCCCGGAAGGTGCCGGGAAACACGAAAAGCCCTGGCGTCCGCTCCGGTCCCGCGCGGAGAATCAGCCGATGGACCCAGTCACTCTCACCACCGGACGCCTGCTGCTGCGCCCCGTCGGCCCGCAGGACGCGGACGACACCTACGTGGCCTGTCAGGACCCCGACATCCAGCGATGGACGACCGTCCCCTCCCCCTATCTGCGCGAGCACGCCGAAGCCTTCACCGGCACCTTCGCCCCCAACGGCTGGCGGGACGACTCCGACTACACGTTCGCGGTACGTCTGCGGGTGACCGCGGGGGCGGATGAGGCTCACGGGGCCAGTGGGGCGGCCGAGACATCAGGGGCTCTGGACAGTCCCGCCGGGGCCGCGGGAGCTGCGGAGGCGGAGGGCGCGCTGGTGGCGATGGTCGGCCTCATGCGGCGTGGCGAGAACGTCGCCGAGCTGGGATTCTGGGCCGCCAAGGAGCACCGGGGCCGCGGCTACATGACCGAGGCGGCCCTCGCCGCCGCCCGCTGGGCCTTCGAATCGGCGGGAGTCGAACGCCTGGAGTGGCGGGCGGAGGTCGGCAACACGGCCTCGCGCGCGGTGGCCGAGAAGGCGGGCTTCACCTTGGAGGGCACCCTGCGCGCGGGCCTCGTCCACGGCGGCACCCGCCGCGACAGCTGGGTGGGCAGCCTCCTCCCCGGCGACCTGGGCCTGCCCACTACGCGCGCGTACCTGCCCGCGCGGGTGTGAGCGGCACGGGCGCCCGAACGGGAAGGGCCCGTGGGTGTGGGGCCCACGGGCCGGCGTGAGCGGCCCACGGGCGTGGGGGCTCCGTGACGGGCTCCCGGGCGTGACGGGCTCCCCGGGTGTGAGGAGCTCGCGGGTGTGAGGAGCTCGCGGGTGTGAGGAGCTCGCGGGTGTGAGGGGCTTACGGGAGCGAGGGCCCCGGGCGTGTGGGGCTCACGGAAGCGAGGGCCCCGGGCGTGTGGGGCTCACGGAAGCGAGGGCCCCGGGCGTGTGGGGCTCACGGAAGCGAGGGCCCCGGCGTGTGGGGCTCCGACCGTGAAGGTCCCCGAGGGCGACAGGCTCCCCGGTGGATTGTCAGTGCCGGCGTCTATCGTGCGGAGCATGACCAGCCTGCCGAGTCCCGTTGCCCAACTCTCCGCCGACGAGGCCCGTCGCATCGCCCTGCGCGCCCAGGGATTCATGGGCGCGCCCGACCGCAAGGGCGGGGTGCGGGGCGTGCTGCGCCACCTGGGGGCGGTGCAGCTCGACACGATCTCGGTCCTCGCCCGGTCGCACGAGCTGATTCCGTATGCGCGTCTGGGCGCGGTGGGCCGCAAGACGGTGGACACGGCGTACTGGACGGGCTCCCACGCCTTCGAGTACTGGTCGCACGCCGCCTGCATCCTCCCCGTGGAGGAGTGGCCGCACTTCGCCTTCCGCCGCCGCGCCTACCGCACCCGCCCGCAGTGGCACCACGACCTGCCGGACGCGGCGTACCAGCAGGTGATCAAGCAGCTGCGGGCCGAAGGGCCCCTGACCGCGACGGACTTGGGCGGCGCCAAGAACAAGGGCGAGTGGTGGGACTGGTCGGAGTCCAAGGTCGCCGTCGAGCGCGCGCTGATGTACGGCGAGGTGGTCTGCGTCGAACGGCGCGGCTGGAAGCGGGTGTACGACCTGGCCGAGCGCGCCATTCCGGACGTCCACCTGCACGACGAGCTGGACGACGCCGAGTGCCTGCGCCGGCTCGTCGCGCTGGCGGGCCGCTCCCTCGGCGTGGGCACCCGCGCGGACATCGCGGACTACCACCGCCTCAAGGGCGAGCAGGTCGACGCGGTCATCGCCGACTCCGGTCTGGTGCCCGTCACCGTCCAGGGCTGGGACAAGGCCGCCTGGGCGGACCCGCAGGCGCTGGCCACCGAGCCGCGCGGACGTCACCGTACGACGCTGCTGTCCCCGTTCGACTCGCTGATCTGGGACCGCGCGCGCACCGAGCGGATCTTCGGCTTCACCCACCGCCTCGAGGCGTACACCCCCAAGCCGAAGCGGGTGTACGGATACTTCGCGATGCCCCTGCTGGCGGGCGGCAGGCTGCTCGGCCGCGTCGACCCCGCCCGCGAGGGCCGCACCCTGGTGGCCAAGCAGGTCTCCCTGGAGACGCCCAAGGCGATCGCCCCGATGGCGCAGGCCCTGCTGGAGGCGGCGCGGTGGGTGGGCTGCGACGCCGTACGGATCGAGCGCGCCGACACACCGGGCCTCGCCCGTGAGCTGACGGCGGCGATAGCGGCGGCCTGAGCCTCCCTGTACCGGCCAGGCCCTGGCGGGACACGGCGGGGCGGGCGGGGTGGGGCGGGCTAGCGGATCTCCAGGATCTTCTCGCGCATGGCGTACACCACCGCCTCCATCCGGGAGTGCAGCTGAAGCTTCTCCAGGATGTTGCGGACGTGGTTCTTCACCGTGTTCTCGGAGATGAACAACTCCTTGGCGATGTCCCGGTTGTTCATCCCCGTCGCCACGAGCTTGAGCACTTCGAGCTCACGGTCGGTGAGCCTCGGCGCGGGCACCAGCCGGCGCTCGTCGGTGCGCTGGATCATCGACTTGAACTCGGTGAGCAGCTTCGACGCCATCGACGGACTGATCTGGGACTGGCCGTCCGCGACCGCCCGGATGGCGGTCGCCACCTCGTCGGTGGAGATCTCCTTGAGGAGGTAGCCCGTGGCCCCCGCCTTGATCGCGTCGTAGAGGTCCGCCTCCTCGTCGCTGATCGTCAGCATGATGATCTTCGCGCTGGGAGCGACCTCCTTGATGGAGGTGCAGGCCTCGATCCCACCGCGCCGCGGCATCCGCACGTCCATCAGCACGATGTCGGGCAGCAGGTCCGCCGCCTTGTCCACGGCCTCCGCCCCGTCGCCCGCCTCACCGACGACCTGGATGTCCTCCTCGGCGGCCAGCACGATCTCCAGGCCCCGGCGGAACAGCGCGTGGTCGTCGACGACCAGGACCCGGATGGGCTCCTTGCGCGACCCGGCCGCTTCCATGCCGGTGGGAGCACCGTCAGAACCGTCCGGGGCCGACCCGTCGTGCACCGGCCCGAAGCTGTCTGCCATCGTTCCTCCCCCTGAAGGCCATGGCCCGAGTTGGTGTGGCTGCCAACCGCACTCCGGGGAGAAGCGGTTGGCGTGCGACGCCATGATTTCATGCCCGGCCGACAGAGCGGTGCTCCAGTCGTCGCACAGTGGTGCCCCTGGGGGCGCACAAGGCGCTCCAGGGGCATCACCGCTCTCTGGTACGGCGCGCCGCACGGATCCGTTCAGCGCGTCGCCCACCTGGTCATCCGCCGAGCGCTCCGCCGGCGCCGCTCGCGTCCTCACCGGCCAGCGGGTCCGTCTCCAGGTGGATCACGCCGTAGTCGTAGGCGTGCCGCCGGTAGACGACGCTGGGGTTCTTCGTCTCGGAGTCGACGAAGAGGTAGAAGTCGTGTCCGACCAGTTCCATCTCGTAGAGCGCCTGGTCGAGTGTCATCGGGGCGGCGACATGGTTCTTCTCGCGGACCACCAGCGGTCCTTCGCCCTGCACCTCGACCGATCCCATCCGGGTGACGGGAACGCTCTCCTCCCTCGATCCGCCCACCGGCTCGCCGTTCGCGTTCAACTGGGCCACGCCCGGGACCACGTCGGCCACCTCGGCAGCCGAGAGCCGGCCGTTGCCCCTGCGGGTGTAGCGCTTGTCGTGCTGCTTGCGCAGCCGCGCCTCCAGCTTGCTGTGGGCAAGGTCGAGGGCTGCGTACGGATCGGCCGCCGCCGCCTCCGCCCGGATCACCGGACCACGCGAGTGCAGCGTGATCTCCACTCGGTCGGAACGGTCGGCCTGCCGCGGGTTGTGTTCCTTGGACACCTCGACGTCGAGGCTGATTACCTTGCCGTCGAGCTTCTGGATCTTCTCCAGCTTCAGCTTCTCGGCCACGTGCTTGCGGAACCGCTCGGGTACCTCGGTCTTGCGGCCCTTGACGACGATGTCCACGCAGAACTCCGTTCCCGGATTACTCCGCCTCAACCGCGGAGAATCTCCCTCTTGCACCAGACTCCGGTGGGCACCGGAGTCTCGGACTGGGCGACTTTCACCTCCTCCTCCCCCGTGGGGAAGATCGCCACCCCACCGACTTCAGGGTCAGGGAAGTACCCAGAAGCGAGGCCGTACATTCCGTGAGGCCGGCTGTCGCCATTCCTCACAACCGAACATAGCTCGCTCGGACGGATGTCGGCACCCGCTACCAGCACGTACCTCCGTTCAGGTGTTTCATGCGTCTTATCACCTGCAACGATGCGGGTTCCCCGTCAGTTCCGGTTTATTTCAAAAGATGCGAAGGTCGACGCGACGACCGCGGCAGTCGCTCTTCGGTGCGCGAATCCGGGCCTCGCGTACGCCGGAGATCCGCCCGCCGCGCCGCCCGTCCCATTGGCCGCGCACGCCACCGCCCGGGCCGCCTCCACCAGCGAGGCGCCCGTGGTCATGAGGTCGTCCACCAGGACCACCCGGCCCCGCTCCAGCAGCCTGTCACCGCCCACCGACACCTCCAGCGCCCCGCTCAGATTCGCCAGCCGCTGCCGGGCGCTCAGCCCCGACTGGTCCGCCACCGCACGCCGCTGACGCAGCACCGCCGCCACGCGCGCGTCCGTTCCCGTACGCCGCAACTCCCCCGCCGCCGCCAGGGCGATCCGGCGCGCCGCGTCATGCCCGCGCGCCCGCACCGCACGTCGCGCCGACGGCACCGGCACGAGCAGCAGCGGCCCGTCCCGGGGCGCTGCCGCGGCCGCGCGCACGGCGCCCGCCAGCGCCTGCCCGAGGACTCCGGCGAGCCCCAGGGCGCCGCGTTCCTTGTGCGCGAGGAGCACCGCCCGTACGGCGTCCTCGTGGACCGCCGCCGCGTACACCACCGGCAGTCCCGCGGGCTCGGGGGCAGGTCGGACCCGCCGCGCCCGCACACCGAGCAGCGCCGCCGCGCATCGCTCGCACAGCGCCGTACGGGGACTGCCGCAGCCGCCGCAGGCAACCGGCAGCACCAGCCCGGAGACCTCCTGCCACCATCCCCGCATGGCATCCACTCTGCCAACAGCGAGGCTGCCCGGCCACCCCTGTGGAAAACCGCCGGGAAGCCCCGGCCGCCGGTTGACGGCGCGGGCGGGAAGCCCCGGCCGCCGGTTGAAGGCACCCGGGCACCGGCTTCACCGGAACGGCGGGGCGGACGGCAGGGCGGCGGCGGCCGACCGGGCCCATGGGGCCACGATCGGCCGACCGGGCATCCTGGTGGCAGCCGCGGGGCGGCGCGGCTGCCGGCCGGGTCAGCCGGGGTAGACCGGCGAGGACCCCGCCTTGACCGCCGTCTTCCAGTTGGCGCCCGGCGGCAGCCGGACGATGCCGTCCTCCTTGGAGTGCGCCACCAGCGGCAGCCGCTCGTCGTCCGCGGCGGCGATCTCGGTCACCCGGTTGGCGCCCGGCAGATTGCCCGCGGCCGACAGAGAGCCGTCGGTCTGCATGTACCGCAACTGCTGCTGGAGGCCGCCGGTCTCCTTGCCGACCACGACCAGGCGGCTGCGGCCCGCCCAGGACACCGCCGTCACATCCTCCATCTGCGGTGCGCCGGGGCGCAGTTCCACCACGGAGACCTGGGGGTGCTCCGGGTCGCCGATCCGCTCCACGCGGCCGATCCGCAGCGTCGTGCGCCCGCCCTCGTTCACCAGGAGGGCGATCCGTACGCTGTCCGCCGACATCCGCACCTGCTCGATGTGCGCCCCGTTCAGACCGGCGACATCGACCTCCTGCGGCTGTCCCTGGCCGTGGTCGAGGTGGAGCAGCCGGGGGTGGGCCGGGTCCCGGTCGGCCACCCACAGATCGTCGCGGCCGTCCCAACTCGGCGCCGAGAGTCCGTCCTTCGGATCCTTGCTCTGGCTGGTCACCGGCGTCTTCACCAGCTCGCCGTCGGAGACGATCGGCGCCACGTACAGCGAGCGGCCGTCGTTGGTCACGCCCGCGGCGCGCCTCTCGCCCCGCTCCACCGCCACCGAACGCAGCCGCTGCTCGGCCCGGCCGAACGGTCCGGGGACCAGCTCGGTGACCACGTCCCCGTCCGCGCTCTCGGCATTGTCGGCGCCGTCCGCGCTGTCCCGCTCACCGGCACGCATCCGCGCGAGCCGCCCCTGCGTGTCCACGAAGTACTGGCCGGGCTTGGGCGAGACGCGCTCCGGGGCGTACTGCTCGGCCTGGTCGCCGCCGAGCACGCACAGCTGCGAGCCGTTCGCCCGGTCCAGCTCGACCTGACTGACCCGGGTCGCCGTCAGATCCCGCAGCGTGAACAGCAGTTGGGCCGCCATCTTGCGGCACTGACCGCCGCCGACGTTGGACGCCCGCTCGCTGAGCGGCACCTTGAGCGCGTTGCGGTCGTCGAACGCGAGCGCCTTGGTGCCGTCCTTCAGCGCCGTACCGCTCGGGAAGCGCGAACCCACCACCGGTCGCAGCCAGTTGGTCGGCCCCTCCAGCACGGCCATGACCGTCTGGGTGACCAGGTTCATCTGCGTCTCGGGGTCATTGCGCTGACGCACGTACACCGGGTCGGCGACCAACCGGTCCTGACCGGAGGCGAAGTAGTACTTGTTGACGGAGCGGTAGATGCGCTGGAAGTCCGACTGGCCGAGCAGCAGCCCCTCGGGCAGCGTGTCGATGCGCCACTCCTTGCCGCTCGCCGTGTTCTGCCGTACGAGATGGATCGTCTCGTTGTACGCCGACTTCGCCACCGCCGGCTGGTAGGCGTGCTGCTTGTCCACCACGGCGACCGGCCGGCCGGTCACGGTGAACGTGAAACTGGAGCTGTCGCCCTTGTCGCTGGTCCGGCTCGGCTGCGGGTTCGGCCCGTCGGCCAGCACCGTCGTCGCCTGATCCGGCTTCCAGGTCCGCGCGGCCTGCGGCGTCAGATACTTGCGCGCCGTCGCGAACTGCGGGTCGTCACTGGTCATCGCCTCCAGGAACCCGTCGACTATCTCGTCCGCGGCCGCCCCCTCGCGCGGCGGCACCGCGTACACCTGCACCTGCGAGTCGGCGCGCTGCGACGCCTGCACCGCGTGCACGTCCCCGCTGTCGGGCATCGACGCGCACCCCGCCACCAGCACACCGCCGCAGCCCAGCAGCGCGGCCGACCGCAGCCGGCGGCCGCGGTCCCTCCCCCGATCAGCGCCCACGAGACGATTCCTCCTGGTCGGCGGCTGCCGGGGCAGCCGCTCTGTCAGCAGCCTGCGATGGTACGGACTCGCCCTCCCCGCGCGCGTCGGTGACCCGCGGCACCACCCTGGCCCCGCCGCCACCGGGCAGCGCGGTCGGATCGGCGGCCGGCCCGGACGTGCGCGGCGGAACCGGCGGCCGGGGCGGCACCGGCAGCGAGGAGCGGGTGGCGGCGGGCTGGACCGGCACACTCGCCAGACGCAGTCCGTTGCCCTGCTCGGGCGCCGCGCCCATCCGGGCCCGCTCCCGCGCGGCCCGTGAATCCTCCGGCTCCAGCGGTATCGGAGATCCACGCAGCGGCTCGTCGGCCGTACGCGGCAGCGTCAGCCGGAACTGGGAGCCGCCGCCGGGCTCGCCCCACGCCTGGAGCCAGCCGCCGTGCAGCCGCGCGTCCTCGACCGCGATCGACAGGCCCAGACCGGTGCCCCCGGTCGTCCTGGCGCGGGCCGGGTCGGCCCGCCAGAAGCGGTTGAACACCCGGGTCGCCTCGCCCGGCTTGAGCCCGACTCCGTAGTCGCGCACCGCGATGGCGACCGCGCCCCCGGCCGAGCCCATACGCACCACCACGTCCCGGCCCTCGCCGTGCTCCACGGCGTTGACCACGAGGTTGCGCAGCACCCGCTCGACCCGTCGGGCGTCGGCTTCGGCGATGACCGGCTGCTCGTCACCCACCACCCGTATCCGGGTGCCCTTGCGCTCGGCGAGCGGCTCGGCTCCCTCGATCACCCGGCGTACGACCTCACGCAGGTCTATCGGCTCGGCCTCCAGGGCCGCCGCTCCCGCGTCGAACCGGCTGATCTCCAGAAGGTCCGCCAGCAGCGACTCGAACCGGTCGAGCTGTCCGGCCAGCAGCTCCGCCGACCTCGCCGTCACCGGATCGAAGTCGACGCGCGCCTCGTGGATGACGTCCGCCGCCATCCGTACGGTCGTCAGCGGCGTCCGCAGTTCGTGCGAGACGTCCGAGACGAACCGCCGCTGCATCCGCGACAGCTCCTCCAGCTGCTGGATCTTGAGCTGGAGGTTCTGCGCCATCTTGTTGAAGGCCTCGCCGAGCCGCGCGATGTCGTCCTCGCCGGTGACCTTCATCCGTTCCTGCAACTTGGCCGCGGAGAGCCGCTCCGCGATCTGCGCCGCCATCCGGACCGGGGTGACGACCTGGCGCACCACCAGCCAGGCGATCGCCCCCAGCAGCACCACCAGGAACAGCCCGGCGGTCGCGAGGGTGCCCTTGACCAGGCTGAGTGTCTTCTCCTCCTGCGCCAGCGGGAAGAGGTAGTACAGCTGGTAGGCCTGGCCGTCGACGTCCTTCAGTTTGGTCCCGATGACCAGGCCCGGCTTGGGTTCCTGGCCGTCGAGGTACTTGATCGAGGCGTACGTCTTGTACGCCCCCGTGCCCTGGTCGACGTCGTCCCGCAGGCTCTGCGGGACGCTCGCGGCCGGGTCCACACCGCCCGAGGCGCGCGGGCCGCGGTTGCTGGAGCCCGAGTCCTCGGAGTCGGCGCTCAGCGCGACCACGTAGAAAGCGCCCTGGCCGCCGCTGGCGAGCTGGGTCACCAGCTCACTGCGCCAGGTCACCGAACTGCCGGCCCGTCCGTCGGAGCCGTCGTCCTGCCCGCCGGGCGCCGCCGGGGCGCTGGCCTTGTCCTTGGCCACGGCGAAGCCGCCCGCGGACTGGCTCTCGGACGCCTTCTCCTTGGTGACGAGGAGCCCGTTGCGCACCTGGCCGATGACAACGAACCCGAGCAGCAGGACCACACCCAGCGACATCAGCAGAGTGGAGGCGACCACCCGCAGCTGGATGTTGCGCCGCCACAGCCGCACGGCGGGCAGCAGCGGACGCCGCACCCAGCGCGCGAACAACCGCAGCACGGGGCTGCCGGGCGTGCCCTCCTGAAGGATCCGCCCGCCCCATGACGTCTTTCGTCCCCCACCAGCAGCCCGCCCCCCACGGACCCCGGGCTTCCCGGGCTTCGGAGCAGCACCGCCGCGGGACATGTCAGCTCGGTCCGGCCTTGTAACCGACACCACGGACGGTCACCACGATCTCCGGACGCTCGGGGTCCTTCTCGACCTTCGAGCGGAGCCGCTGCACATGCACATTCACCAGCCGCGTGTCCGCCGCGTGCCGGTACCCCCACACCTGCTCCAGGAGCACCTCGCGGGTGAACACCTGCCACGGCTTGCGCGCCAGCGCGACCAGCAGGTCGAACTCCAGCGGGGTCAGGGCGATGGACTGCCCGTCCCGCTTCACGGAGTGACCCGCCACGTCGATCACCAGATCGCCGATCGCCAGCTGCTCCGGCGCCGGCTCCTCCGACCTCCTCA
This sequence comes from Streptomyces sp. NPDC043908, assembly GCF_056435525.1. NCBI lineage: Bacteria > Bacillati > Actinomycetota > Actinomycetes > Kitasatosporales > Streptomycetaceae > Streptomyces > Streptomyces sp. NPDC043908. The sequence continues at coordinate 392,945 of NZ_JBWKEI010000008.1, forward strand.
GGCGCGCCCGGATACGGGCGACCAGCTCCTTCGGCTTGAACGGCTTCACGATGTAGTCGTCGGCCCCGGACTCCAGGCCGACCACCACATCCACCGTGTCGCTCTTGGCGGTGAGCATCACGATCGGCACGCCGGACTCGGCCCTGATCAGCCTGCAGACCTCGATGCCGTCCCGTCCGGGCAGCATGAGGTCCAGCAGTACCAGGTCCGGCTTGGCCTCACGGAATGCCGCCAGTGCCTTGTCGCCGTCCGCTACGAACGACGGCTCAAAACCTTCTCCACGCAGCACAATGCCGAGCATCTCGGCCAGCGCGGTGTCGTCGTCGACGACAAGGACGCGTCCCTTCATAAACGTCATCATCCCATTAGCTAATCGTTACCTGGCGTGACCTGGCACACAGCTCTCTCAGACCGCCCCTGGTGACGGGCGAGAGAACACCTTCTTCGGTGACGATCGCCGTCACCAGCTCGGGGGGCGTCACATCGAACGCCGGGTTGTACGCCTGCGTCCCCAGCGGCGCCACGGGCAGCCCGCCACCCGCCCCCCACCCGGCCACAGGAGCCTGTGGTCCGGTGAGCTCCGTCACCTCCTGCCCGGGCCGCTGCTCGACCTCGATCGACGCCCCGTCGGGGGTTTCCAGATCCACCGTCGTGACCGGCGCCACCACGATGAACGGCACGTGGTGGTACTTGGCGAGCACGGCGAGCGGATAACTCCCCACCTTGTTCGCCACCGATCCGTCGGCGGCTATCCGGTCCGCCCCCACCAGAACGGCGTCCACCTCCCCCGCCGCGAACAGCGAACCGGCCGCATTGTCGGTCAGCAGGCTGTACGCCATGCCGCTGCGCGCCGCTTCGTACGCGGTCAGTCTGGACCCTTGGAGCAGCGGCCGCGTCTCGTCGACCCACAGCCGCCGCAGCCGCCCCGCCCGGTGCGCGGCCAGCGCGACCGCGAACGCGGTGCCCTCGCCACCCGAGACCAGCCGCCCGGTGTTGCAGTGCGTGAGCACCCGGTGGCTGCCGCCGGGCAGCAGCTCGTCGAGCAGAGCCAGGCCGTGGGCAGCCATCCTGACACTCGCCTCCGCGTCCGCCCGATGCAGGGCCCTCGCGGCCGCCAGCGCCGCCGCCCCCGCCTCCTGCGGACCGGCGCCCTTGTCCAGCGCCGCCCGATACGCCCCGAGCGCCAGCCGCACCCCGTAGCCGAGGTTCACCGCGGTGGGCCGCGCCGCCGCCAGCAGAGCCGCGGCCTCCTGGACGTCGTAGCCGCGCACCCCCGCCAGTGCGACCCCGTACGCCCCCGCGATACCCAGCAGCGGTGCCCCGCGGACGGCCAGCGTCTGGATGGCCCGCACCAGCCCCGGCACATCCGTGCAGACCAGCTCCACCTCCTCGGCCGGCAGCCGGGTCTGGTCGAGGAGCACCAGCACCGGCCCCTCCGGCGGCTCGTCCCAGCGCAGCTGTTCCAGTCCCGACGGCTCGGAGCCCACGGTGGATCGCACCTCGTGATCAGCCATCCGCCCAGTCTGCCCGGTGAGCCGCCGACAAATGAAGGTGCCAACGAGATACGGGGGCCGGTCCACGGCCCGGAACCGCATGGCACGATGGCTGCCGACCCCAACGTGCCGGCTCGCCGAGCTGGTCCCACGACCAATCCACGAGGTGGACGACCGTGAACGACTCTCCGGGCTGGGCTTCGCCCGGATCGGCCCCCTCCGACGGCGAGGACACCGGCACGCCCGGGCAGCCCGAGCCCTCCGACCGGGCCCGCACGTCCTCGCAGTGGTCCCGTAACCAGCCTCCGGCGGGCCAGTGGTCGCCTCCGGCCGCCACCCCGGGCCCGGGCACGCCCCCGCCCCCGCCGGGCCGTCCTGGGCCCCAGCAGGGCGGCTGGGGCCCGCCTCCGCCTCCGGGCGGGCACTGGAACTCCGGCTGGGGACCCGCGCCGGCCGCCAAGCCCGGTGTCATCCCGCTCCGCCCGCTCGGGGTCGGCGAGATCCTCGACGGCGCGGTGTCGACGATGCGCGCCCACTGGCGCACCGTCCTCGGGCTGACCCTCACGGTCGCCGTGATCACGCAGATCGCGGAGATCCTCGTCCAGCGCTTCCTCCTGCCGGATCCGCCGGAGATCGACGCGAACGCCACCGGCGCCGAGGCCGTCGACCAGGCCATGGACCTGCTGCGGTCGAGCATGCTCAGCCTGTTGCCCGTCGGAGCCCTGGCCCTGGTCGGCACGCTCTTCGTCACAGCCGTCCTCACCATCGTCATCAGCCGCTCCGTGCTGGGCCGGCCGGTGACCCTTCGGGAAGCGTGGGCGGAGGCACAGCCGAGGCTGCTGCCGCTGCTCGGCCTGCTGGTGCTGCTGCCTCTGATGGCGGGCGGGATCGTGGGCGTCGGCGTCCTGCCCGGCGTGCTCATCGGGTCCGATGCCGGTGCGGCCCTGGCCGGCCTCGGCGGGCTGGCCGCCTTCGTCGTCGTGATCTGGCTGCTGGTCCGGTTCAGCCTCGCCGCGCCCGCGCTGATGCTGGAACGCCAGGGCCTGGTGCCGTCCCTGCGCCGGTCCGCCAAGCTGGTGCGCGGCGCCTGGTGGCGGATCCTCGGCATCACCCTGCTGACGTACCTCCTGACCTCCATCGTCTCGATGATCATCGCGATCCCGTTCACCGTGACCGGCATGATCGTGGACGACGGCTCCGGCAGCCTCTTCTCGGGGGACGTCGCCGACTTCGGCTGGCCGTTCCTGATCATCACGGGAATCGGCGCCGTGATCGGCGCGGCCATCACCTACCCGATCACCGCCGCGGTGTCCGCGCTGCTCTACATCGACCAGCGCATCCGCCGCGAAGCCCTCGACATCGACCTCGCCCGCGCCGCCAAACTGCCGGGCTACGACACTTCCGGGAGCTGATGCGGTGTCCGCGACGGGGGGCGCGAGCATGGTGCGGCTGCTGGTCCGAGCGGCCGGTGAACCACCGGTGGACACGCCGCGCGTGCCCGCCCGCGAGGCGGCACGGCGCGAACTGTCCAAGCCGATGTACCACGAGAACGACCCGAACCTCCTGGAGCGCGCCTTCAACCGCTTCTGGGACTGGGTCGGCGGCCTGTTCGACGCCGCCTCGGGCGCGACCCCGGGAGGCACGCTCGGGCTCGTGGCCATCGCCGTGTTCGCCCTGGCCCTGATCGCCGCCCTCTGGTGGCGTCTGGGCACCCCGCAGCGCGCTGTCTCCACCCTCGGCGCGGTCTTCGACGACCGTCCGCGCAGCGCGGCGGAGCACCGCGCCACGGCCGAGGCCCACGCAGCCTCCGACCGCTGGACCCAGGCCGTCCAGGAACGGATGCGTGCGGTCGTCCGCTCACTGGAGGAGCGCGCCCTCCTCGACCCGCGCCCCGGCCGCACCGCCGACGAGGCCGCCGCCGAGGCGGGCCGTCCGCTGCCCGGCCACGCCGAACGGCTCCGCGCCGCCGCGCGCGAGTTCGACGACGTCACATACGGAGGCCGTACGGCGAACCGGGCCGCGTACGACCGTCTGCGCGACCTCGACGACGATCTGGACCGTACGAAGCCGGATCTCAGCGCCCTCGCCCACCACCCCGTGGTGGAAGCGGCTGCCCGAGGAGCGGCCCAATGACCGGCACGCATACCCCCGCCACCCCGCCCTCGCCCCCTTCCACGTCCACGTCCACCGACGCGACGGCCCGCCAGCTGTGGACGCGGAGCCGCGGGGTGCTGCTCGCCGCCGTGGTCCTCCTGGTCGGAGGGATCGCCCTCGCCGCCACCCGGTCCGGCGACCAGCACGGCCGGCTCGACCCCCGCTCGGCGGACCGCTACGGCAGCCGCGCCGTCGCCGAGCTCCTGAAGGACCAGGGTGTCTCCACCCACGTGGCCACCACCCTCGACGAAGCCACCCGGGCTGTGGGAACGGACACCACACTCCTGGTCACGGCCCCGGATCTGCTCACCACCTCCCAGCAGCACCGACTCCACGACGCCGCCGCCAAGTCGGGCGGCCGAACCGTGCTGCTCGCCCCCGGCGCCCCCTCCCTTCCCGTCCTCGCCCCCGGCGTACGGGAAGAGGGCTCTGCCTCGGTCGGCAACCGTGAGCCGGACTGCTCCCTGCCCCTCGCCACCCGCGCCGGAAGCGCCGACACCGGCGGCGTCCGCTACGCCTCCGAGAACCGGGCCGACGGCGCCTGCTACCCGGCGGGCGGACTGCCGACCCTGCTTCGCATACAGGCCCCGGCCCAGGGCGACACCGTCCTGCTCGGCGCCCCCGACATCTTCTACAACCACCGTCTCGACAAGCAGGGCAACGCCTCGCTCGCCCTCCAACTCCTCGGTTCCCGCCCCCATCTGGTCTGGTACCTCCCCTCGCTCGGTGATGTCTCGGCCACCGACGGCGGTGACCGCAGCTTCTTCGATCTCGTTCCGTCCGGCTGGCTCTGGGCCACCCTTCAGCTCGCGCTCGCGGCCGCTCTCGCCGCCCTCTGGCGAGCCCGCCGCCTCGGCCCCCTGGTGACCGAGCAACTCCCGGTAGCCGTCCGCGCGTCCGAGGCCACCGAGGGCCGAGCCCGCCTCTATCGCAAGGCCAACGCCCGCGACCGCGCGTCCGACGCCCTGCGTTCGGCCACCCGCACCCGACTTGCCCCCCTCCTGGGCGTGCCCGCCGCCTCGGCGCACGCGCCCGAACTCCTCGTCCCCGCCGTCTCCGCCCGGATCCCCGCGCCCGAACGGGACCTGCACGTCCTGCTCTTCGGCCCGGCCCCGGCTGACGACGCCGCACTGGTCCGCCTCGCGGACGAACTCGACGCCCTCGAAAGAGAGGTACGCACCTCATGAGCGACCGAACCCCGGCGACCGCAGCGAACCCGGACACCGCCCGCGCCTCCCTGGAGGCCCTGCGCGCCGAGATCGCCAAGGCCGTGGTCGGCCAGGACTCCGCCGTGACGGGCCTGGTCGTGGCCCTGCTCTGCCGCGGCCATGTCCTCCTGGAAGGAGTGCCCGGCGTCGCCAAGACGCTCCTGGTGCGCTCGCTCGCGGCCTCACTCGAACTCGACACCAAGCGCGTGCAGTTCACCCCCGATCTGATGCCCAGTGATGTCACCGGTTCGCTGATCTACGACGCCCGTACCGCCGAGTTCTCCTTCCAGGCCGGCCCCGTGTTCACCAATCTGCTGCTCGCGGACGAGATCAACCGAACGCCCCCCAAGACCCAGTCCTCCCTCCTCGAAGCCATGGAGGAGCGCCAGGTCACGGTCGACGGCACGCCGCGCCCGCTTCCCGAGCCGTTCCTGGTCGCCGCGACGCAGAACCCCGTCGAGTACGAGGGCACGTATCCCCTGCCGGAAGCCCAGCTGGACCGCTTCCTGCTGAAGTTGACGGTGCCCCTGCCCTCCCGGGCGGATGAGATCAACGTCCTGGCCCGTCATGCCGAGGGCTTCGATCCTCGTGATCTCCAGGCAGCAGGAGTGCGTCCCGTCGCGGGAGCCGCCGATCTCGAAGCGGCCCGCGCCGCCGTCGCCAAGACCTCGGTCTCGGCGGAGATCACCGGCTATGTCGTCGATATCTGTCGTGCCACGCGTGAATCCCCCTCACTCAGCCTCGGTGTCTCTCCCCGAGGCGCCACCGCCCTGCTCTCCACCGCCCGCGCCTGGGCCTGGCTCACGGGCCGGGACTACGTCATCCCCGACGACGTGAAGGCCCTGGCCCTCCCCACACTTCGCCACCGCGTCCAGCTGCGTCCCGAGGCGGAGATGGAGGGCGTCACCGCCGACTCCGTCATCACCTCGGTCCTCACCCACGTCCCCGTCCCCCGCTGAGACGGCGGCCGTGGCTCTCACCGGACGCGCTGCGCTGCTCGCTGCTCTCGGATCAGTCCCCGTAGGCGTATGGGCCCCGAGCTGGGCGGGAATGCTCGCGGTCAACGCCCCCCTCACACTCGCAATGATGTGCGACTACGCCCTCGCCGCGCCAGTGCGAAAGCTTCAATTCACCCGAAACGGTGATACATCAGTTCGACTGGGTGACGCGGCCGAAGTCGTCCTCACCGTCACCAACCCGTCCGCCCGCCCGCTGCGGGCCCAGCTCCGCGACGCCTGGCCGCCCAGCAGCTGGCCTTCCCCCGCCGAACAGGACGCCTCCCGCCACACCGTGACAGTCCCGGCCGGAGAACGCCGTCGGCTCACCACAACCTTGCGCCCGACCCGCCGCGGCGGCCGCCGCGCCCAGCGGATCAGCCTCCGCTCCTACGGGCCCCTGGGCCTCGTCTCCCGGCAAGGCAGCCACCACGTCCCCTGGACCGTGCGCGTCCTGCCGCCGTTCACCAGCCGCAAACACCTGCCGTCACGGCTCGCGCGGCTGCGGGAACTCGACGGGCGTACCAGCGTGCTGACCCGGGGCGAGGGAACCGAGTTCGACAGTCTGCGCCCGTACGTCCCGGGGGACGACACCCGCTCCATCGACTGGCGTGCCACCGCCCGGCAGAACGCCGTTGCCGTACGCACCTGGCGGCCGGAGCGCGACCGCCACATCCTCGTCGTCCTGGATACAGGACGTACGTCGGCCGGTCGCGTCGGAGACATCCCGCGCCTGGACGCCGCCATGGACGCCTCACTGCTTCTGGCCGCCCTCGCCTCCCGCGCCGGCGACCGCGTCGACCTCCTCGCGTACGACCGCCGCGTACGAGCCCAGGTACGGGGCCGCTCCGTCGGCGAACTCCTGCCGGCTCTGGTCAACGCAATGGCGCCACTTGAGCCCGAGCTCGTGGAAACGGATGCCCGAGGACTGAGTGCCGCCGCCCTCGCGCATGCCCCTCGACGTTCCTTGATCGTGTTGTTCACCAGCCTGGACGCGGCCCCGGTCGAGGAAGGCCTGCTACCCGTCCTTCCGCAGCTCACCAAGCGCCACACAATCCTGGTGGCGGCGATCGCAGACCCGCGCGTCAAGGCGATGGCGGAGGCCCGCGGCACTGTGGACGCGGTGTACGAGGCGGCCGCAGCCAGCCGCACTCAGGAGGAGCGCCGCCGCACGGCCGAGCAGTTGAGGCGGCATGGAGTCACCGTCGTGGACGCCACCCCCGATGAACTCGCGCCCGCAGTAGCGGACGCCTACCTGGCCCTGAAGGCCGCAGGTCGGCTCTGAGGGGGATCTGAAGGGGGTTCGAGGGGGCGGCGGGACAGCCCCCTCGAACCCAAACGGGTCCTGAACGCAAAAATGCCTCAACCCCCGGCCCAAAAGGGCACGGGGGTTGAGGCTAAAGATTGTTCGGCGGCGTCCTACTCTCCCACAGGGTCCCCCCTGCAGTACCATCGGCGCTGAAAGGCTTAGCTTCCGGGTTCGGAATGTAACCGGGCGT
>NZ_JBWKEI010000009.1:0-108296 GCF_056435525.1 Streptomyces sp. NPDC043908
TGCGCCCCTGCGGGGCGATCACCTCGGCGGTGGGGGGCGTGTTCGTCTGGTGGGCCGCCCGGTGGTGGGTTGCTCGCGCAGTTCCCCGCGCCCCTAGGCAGTTAGGGGCGCGGGGAACTGCGCGCTCAGCCACCCACAAACCCGCAGATGCCCACCGGGCCGAAAAGGGGCGCGGGGAACTGCGCGAGCGACCGAAGACGACCCGCACACGAAGTCCCGGCCCGGTAAGGGGCGCGGGGAACTGCGCGACCGGCTGACCACCGGCCGAGAGTCGAAGTCCGGGCCGATAAGGGGCGCGGGGAAATGCGCGAGCAGCCCACCACCGGCTCGCCCCCGGCCCGCAAGCGAACCCCGGGCGTTCCGTGGCTCAGGATCTCAGAGCTGCTCGATCACGTAGTCGACGCATGCCGTCAGGGCCTCGACGTCCGCCGGGTCGATCGCCGGGAACATCGCGATCCGCAGCTGGTTGCGGCCCAGCTTGCGGTACGGCTCGGTGTCCACGATCCCGTTGGCCCGCAGCACCTTCGCCACGGCCGCCGCGTCCACCTCGTCGGAGAAGTCGATGGTCCCGATGACCTGCGACCGCTTCGCCGGGTCTGCGACGAACGGGGCGGCGTGCTTGGACTCCTCGGCCCAGCCGTACAGCGCCTTGGCGGACGCGGCCGTACGGCCCGTCGACCACTCCAGACCGCCCTGGCCGTTGATCCACTTCAGCTGCTCGTTGAGCAGGAAGAGCGTGGAGAGGGCCGGGGTGTTGTACGTCTGGTTCTTCAGCGAGTTGTCGATCGCGGTCGGCAGGCTGAAGAACTCCGGGACGTGGCGGCCGGACGCGTGGATCCGCGCGGCGCGCTCCAGGGCGGCGGGGGAGAAGACCGCGATCCACAGGCCGCCGTCGGAGGCGAAGGACTTCTGCGGCGCGAAATAGTAGACGTCGCTCTCGGTGATGTCGACCGGCAGGCCGCCCGCGCCCGAGGTCGCGTCGACCAGGACGAGCGCGCCCTCGTCGGCGCCCGCGACCCGCTTGACGGGGGCCGCGACACCGGTGGAGGTCTCGTTGTGGGTGAGGGCGTAGACGTCGACGCCCGCCTCGGCGGCCGGCTCCGGGTGGGTGCCGGGCTCGGAGGCGATCACGCTGGGCTCGGCGAGCCACGGCGCGAGCTTGGCGGCCTTGGCGAACTTGGAGGAGAACTCGCCGAAGTTCAGGTGCTGCGACCTGTTCTCGATCAGCCCGTGGGTCGCGACGTCCCAGAACGCGGTCGAGCCGCCGTTGCCCAGGATCACCTCGTACCCCTCGGGCAGCGAGAACAGCTCCCGTACGCCCTGGCGGACCTCGCCGACCAGGTTCTTGACCGGAGCCTGGCGGTGGGAGGTGCCGAGCAGCGAGGTACCGGTGGCGGCCAGGGCGTCCAGCGCCTGAGTACGCACCTTGGAGGGGCCCGCGCCGAAACGGCCGTCGGCGGGCTTCATGTCAGCGGGAATCTGGATCTCAGCCACGAGCGCAGGGTATCGGCACGCGGGGGCGGCGCGCGGCCGTGGTCCACCCCGCGAGACGCGCCCGGCAGCCGTCACGCCCGCCGCGGGGGCCGGACGGGCAGGCTGGTCCCCATGGGCGACACGGGTGACGGAGGCGGTACGGCACGTACGGCCGGGGCTTGGCGGGCGTGGGAGCGGGAGCTGCGGGACGCGGTGCGCGGGGAGGTCGACTCCTCGGCCACCGCGCGGGCGCTGACGACGATGGACGCGTCCAACTTCCGGCGGGTGCCGCGAGCGGTCCTCGCGCCCCGGGACGCCGAGGACGTGGCGGCGGCGCTCGCCGTCTGCCGGGAGCACGGGGTGCCGGTGGTGCCGCGCGGCGGCGGTACCTCGATCGCGGGCCAGGCCACCGGGACCGGGCTCGTCCTGGACTTCACCCGGCACATGCGGTCCCTGCTCGCGGTGGACGCGCGGGCGCGCACGGCGGTGGTCCAGCCGGGCCTCGTCCTCGACGTGCTGCGCGAGGCGGTCCGGCCGCACGGGCTGACGTTCGGGCCCGACCCGTCGACGCACAGCCGCTGCACGCTGGGCGGGATGATCGGCAACAACGCCTGCGGGGCGCACTCGGTGGCGTACGGGACGACCGCCGACAACGTCCACGAACTGACGGCGGTGAGCGGCTCGGGCGGCCCGCTCCACCTCGGCCGGGGCTGGGAAGGCGCCCCGGCGGGTCTGCGCGCCTTCGTCGGGCGCAACCTCGCCGCGCTGCGCACGGGCTACCCGCAGGACCTGCCGCGCCGGATCTCCGGGTACGCCATGGACGCGCTGCTGCCCGAGCGCGGCACGGACCTGGCACGCGCCTTCTGCGGCAGCGAGGGCACGCTCGGGGTGCTGACCGAGGCGACCGTACGGCTGGTGCCGGTGCCCGGGGCGCGGGCGCTCGCCGTGCTCGGCTACCCGGACGAGAGCGCGGCGGCCGAGGCGGCGCCCGCGCTGCTGCCGTACGGGCCGCTCACCGTCGAGGGCATGGCCGCCGACCTGGTGCGCGGCGCCCCCGGGCTGCCGCGCGGCGGGGCCTGGCTGTTCGTGGAGGCTGGCGGCGCCACCCCGGCCGAGGCGCTGGCCCGGGCCCGCGAGCTGGTGCGCGCGGCGGATCCGCTGGACGCGGCCGTGATCACCGACCCGGCCGGGCAGCGGGCGCTGTGGCGGGTGCGCGAGGACGCGGCCGGGACGGCGACGCGCATCCCGGGACCGCCGCCGGACGGTACGTCCGGAGGGAGCACGGAGGCGTGGCCCGGCTGGGAGGACTGCGCGGTGCCGCCCGCGCGCCTCGGGGCCTATCTGCGCGACTTCCGGGCGCTGCTGCGGGAGCACGGGCTGCGCGGTACGCCGTACGGGCACTTCGGCGACGGCTGCGTCCACGTCCGGATCGACTTCGACCTGCTGAGCGCGGCGGGCGTGGCGCGCTTCCGCCGGTTCTCCGAGGAACTGGCGGATCTGGTGGCCGCGCACGGCGGCTCGCTCTCCGGCGAGCACGGCGACGGGCAGGCGCGGGCGGAGCTGCTGCCGAAGATGTACGGGCCCGAACTGGTCGGCCTGTTCGGGGAGTTCAAGGACGTGTGGGATCCGTCGGGGCTGCTCAACCCGGGCATCCTGGCGCGCCCGGCCCGGCTGGACGAGAACCTGCGCTTCGCGGTGCTGCCCGGGCGGCCGGTGGACGTGGAGTTCGGCTATCCGCGCGACGGCGGGGACTTCTCGGCGGCGGTGCGGCGGTGCGTGGGAGTCGCCAAGTGCCGTACCACGGAAGCCGGTCCGGGCGTGATGTGCCCGTCCTTCCGGGCCACCGGCGAGGAGGCGCACTCCACGCGGGGCCGGGCCCGGCTGCTGCACGAGATGCTGGCGGGCGAGGTCGTCACGGACGGCTGGCGCTCGCCGGAGGTGCGGGACGCCCTCGACCTGTGCCTGTCCTGCAAGGGCTGCCGCGGCGACTGCCCGGCCGGGGTGGACATGGCGACGTACAAGGCGGAGTTCCTGCACCACCACTACCGGGGACGCCTGCGCCCCGCCTCCCACTACGCCATGGGGTGGCTGCCCCGCTGGCTGCGGCCGGCGGCGCCGTGGGCGCGGGGCCTGAACGCGCTGGCGCGGGTGCGTCCGTTGGCCGCGCTGGTGAAGCGGCTGGCGGGGATCGCCCCGGAGCGGAGCCTTCCGGTGCTGGCGACGCGGACGCTGCGGGCCTGGCTGAGGCGGCGCGGGGAGGGCCCGGCCCGGGCCGGCGCGGTCCTGTGGCCGGACACCTTCACCGATCACCTCTCGCCGGGGGTCGGCCGGGCGGCGGTACGGGTCCTGGAGGCGGCCGGGGTCGGGGTGGTGGTGCCGCGCGGGCGGGTGTGCTGCGGTCTGACGTACGTCTCGACCGGCCAGCTCACCCGCGCCCGCGCGGTCCTGCGGCGCACGCTCGACGCGATGGAACCGCTGCTGGAGCGCGGTCTCCCGGTCGTCGTCCTGGAGCCGAGCTGCGCGGCGGCGCTGCGGACCGATCTGCCGGAGCTGCTGCCGGACGACCCGAGGGCGGCGCGGCTGGCGGCCTCGGTGCGGACGTTCGCGCAGACGCTCCAGGAGTGCGCGCCGCACTGGTCGCCGCCGTACGTGGGCCGTCCGGTGGCCGGGCAGACGCACTGCCACCAGCACGCGGTCCTCGGGGACGCGGCCGAGCGCCGGCTGCGGGAGCGGGCCGGGCTGACCGGCGCCCTGAGCGGCGGCTGCTGCGGTCTGGCCGGGAACTTCGGCTTCGAACGGGGCCACTGGGAGGTGTCGGTGGCCTGCGCGGAGGACGCACTGCTGCCGGCGGTACGGGCGGCGGGGCCCGGCACGGAGCTCCTGGCGGACGGTTTCTCCTGCCGTACCCAACTGGAGCAGCTGGCGGGGCGGCGGGCCCGGCATCTGGCGGAGGTGCTGGCGGAACATCTGCCGGACGAGATCGGTTAGGGACGGAGCCCGGCAGCGCCACTTACATGAACCCGTACATTGGTACGGAGGGCTGTGCTCCGCTTTGGGGTCCGCCCGGGCGTCGGCGGATATCCCCTGGACCGTGCGCCGCGATGAGTGCAATATATTTGCTTACACAGTTCAATGAAATGAACGTACCGATCGCACGGGAGCCACGGTGACCAGTCCGCACACCGCCGCAGAGCCGACCGCCACCGCGGCGGCGGCCGTCGCCACGCCGGAGGCGGCGGGCGGGCTGCGGACCGCACGCGGGCGCGGGGCGGCGCTCGCACCGGTCGCGCTGGTGGTCTCGGCCGGCATATCGGTGCAGTTCGGCTCGGCGGTCGCGGTGATGCTGATGCCGAGGGCGGGCGCGGCGGGCGTGGTGACCCTGCGGCTCGCGGCGGCGGCCCTGGTCCTGCTGGTCCTGTGCCGCCCGGGGCTGCGCGGCTACCGGCGCGCCGACTGGGGCACGGTGGTCGCCTTCGGCGCCGCGATGGCCGGGATGAACGGCCTCTTCTACCAGGCCGTCGACCGCATCCCGCTCGGCACGGCCGTGACCCTGGAGGTCCTCGGCCCCCTCGCCCTCTCCGTCCTGGCCTCGCGCCGCCTGGTCAACTTCGTCTGGGCCGGGCTCGCGCTCGCCGGGGTGGCGCTGCTGGGCAGCGGCGGGGGCGAGGGGTTCGGGTCGCTGGACCTCGCCGGTGCGGCCTTCGCGCTGGGGGCGGGGGCGTGCTGGGCGGTGTACATCCTGTTCAGCGCGCGGACCGGCCGCCGCTTCCCGCAGGCGGACGGCCTCGCGCTGGCGATGGCGGTCGCGGCGGTGCTGTCGCTGCCGCTGGGGGCGGTGCAGTCGGGCGCGAAGCTGCTGGTGCCGTCGACGATCGGGCTCGGCGCGGCGGTGGCGATCCTCTCTTCGGTCCTCCCGTACACCCTGGAACTCCTGGCCCTGCGCCGCCTGCCCGCCTCGACGTTCGCGATCCTGATGAGCCTGGAACCGGCCATCGCGGCGACGGCGGGATTCCTGGTCCTGCACCAGGCTCTGTCGGTCACCGACGCGTTGGCGATCGCGCTGGTGATCGGGGCGAGTGTGGGGGCGGTGCGGTCACAGGTGGGACGCGGGCACTAGCCCGTCCCCGGCCGGGCCCGTACGCCTGCGACGGGCCGCAGACGACCCACCGCGCCCGGCCCCAACGGGGGTTCCTCGCGCAGTTCCCCGCGCCCCCTAAGGGCTTTCGTTCGTCTGCGGCCGGGTGGGGGTTGGCCGCGCAGTTCCCCGCGCCCCCTAAGGGCTTTCGTTCGTCTGCGGCCGGGTGGGGGCTGGTCGCGCAGTTCCCCGCGCCCCTAAAGGCCTTCGTTCGTCTGCGGCTGAGTGGGGGTTGGCCGCGCAGTTCCCCGCGCCCCTTGGGGGGTCGGCCGCAGCCGGGGAACTTGGAGCGGCCACCAGTTCTTCAGGGGCGCGGGGAACTGCGCGAGCAACCCAAGACGACCCGCACACGAAGTCCCGGCCCGATAAGGGGCGCGGGGAACTGCGCGAGAAGCCCCACCGGCCCGCAGTCAATCGACCACCCAGGGGCGCGGGGAATTGCGCGAGAAGCCCCACCGGCCCGCAGTCAATCGACCACCCAGGGGCGCGGGGAATTGCGCGACAAGCCCCCACCGGCCCGCAGTCAACGGACTACCCAGGGGCGCGGGGAACTGCGCGAGCAACCCCCACTCAGCCGCAGACAGCAGCCGGGCCGAAAGCAACCCCCCCCCCGCAAAAAACCATGCAAGCACGCTTGCTTGTTTCCCCCGCCACTGCCATGCTCCCGCACACGACCCCCCCCCGCATCCCACCCCGAAGGGATCCCCCCGTGTCCGATCCAACGACCTCCGTGCTCGACGATCTGCGCGACGAAGGGGACGAACTCGACCGGCTCGTGGGGGCGTTGGGGCCCGGGGCGTGGCGGCGGGGTACCGCCGCCGAGGGGTGGACCGTGGCCCACCAGATCGCCCACCTCGCCTGGACCGACCGCGCCGCCCTGCTCGCCGTCACCGACGCCGGCGCGTTCGCCGCCGAGGTCGAGAAGGCCGCCGCCGCCCCGGACTCCTTCGTGGACGAGGGCGCCGAGGAGGGCGCGCGGCTGGCGCCCGACGCGCTTCTGCGGCGCTGGCGGGACGGGCGCGCCCGGTTGCGCGAGGCGCTGCTCGGCGCGCCCCCGGGCGCCCGTTTCCCCTGGTACGGCCCGCCCATGTCCACCGCCTCCATGGCCACCGGCCGCCTGATGGAGACCTGGGCGCACGGGCAGGACGTGTGGGACGCCCTCGGCCGCACCCGCGAGCCCACCGGCCGGCTGCGCCACGTCGCCCGGATCGGGGTGCGCGCGAGGGACTTCGCCTTCGCGGTGCGCGGGCTCGCCGCGCCGGACGAGGAGTTCCGGGTCGAACTCCTCGCCCCGGACGGCGAGACGCGCTGGACGTACGGCCCGGACACCGCACCCCAGCGCGTCACCGGCCCCGCCCTCGACTTCTGCCTTCTCGTCACCCAGCGCGTCCACCGCGCCGACACGGCCGTACGCGCCGAGGGCCCCGACGCCGACCGCTGGCTCGACATCGCCCAGGCCTTCGCCGGGCCGCCCGGACCCGGACGTACGCCCCAGGGGGCCTGATGCGCCGCCCCCTGCGGATCGGCAACGCCTCCGGCTTCTACGGCGACCGCTTCGACGCCCTGCGCGAGATGCTCACCGGCGGCCCGCTCGACGTGCTCACCGGGGACTACCTCGCCGAGCTCACCCTGCTCATCCTCGGCCGCGACCGGCTCAGGGACGCCCGCCTCGGCTACGCCAGGACGTTCCCCCGGCAGCTGGAAGAGTGCCTCGCCCTCGCCCATGAGCGCGGGGTGCGGATCGTCGCCAACGCGGGCGGGCTCAACCCGGCCGGGCTGGCCACGGTCCTGCGGGAACTGGCCGCCCGCCTCGGCGTTCCCGCGCGTATCGCCCACGTCGAGGGGGACGCCCTGCCCCTGCCGCCCGGCGCCCTCACCGCCAACGCCTACCTCGGCGGGGCCGGCATCGCCGCCTGCCTCGCCGCCGGGGCCGATGTCGTCGTCACCGGGCGGGTCACCGACGCGGCCCTGGTCACCGGGCCCGCCGCCTGGTGGCACGGGTGGGGGCCCGAGGAGTACGACGCGCTCGCCGGAGCCGTCGTCGCCGGGCACGTCCTGGAGTGCGGCACCCAGGCGACCGGCGGCAACTACGCCTTCTTCCGCGACCACGACGTACACCGCCCCGGCTTCCCGCTCGCCGAGATCCACGCCGACGGCAGCAGCGTCATCGGCAAACACCCCGGCACCGGCGGCGTCGTCGACCTCGGGACCGTCACCGCGCAGCTCCTGTACGAGACCGGGGGCGCCCGGTACGCCGGACCCGACGTCACCGCCCGGCTCGACACCGTGGCGCTCACGCAGGACGGGCCCGACCGGGTGCGGATCAGCGGGGTGCGCGGCGAGGAGCCGCCGCCCACGCTCAAGGTCGGCCGCACCCGCGTCGGCGGCTGGCGCAACGAGGTCGTCCTCGTCCTCACCGGCCTCGACATCGACGCCAAGGCCGCCCTCGTCCGCGCCCAGGTGGAGGACGCCCTCGCCCGCGCCGCGTCCCGCCCCCGGCACGTGGAGTGGGAGCTGGCGCGCACCGACCGGCCCGACGCGTCCACCGAGGAGACCGCCAGCGCGCTCCTGCGGCTCGTCGTGCGCGACCCCGACCCGGACGCGGTGGGCCGGACCGTCAGCGGCGCCGCCGTCGAGCTGGCCCTCGGCAGCTACCCGGGCTTCCACGTCACGGCCCCGCCCGGAAAGGGCACGCCGTACGGGGTGTTCGAGGCGGACTCCCTCCCGGCGGCCGAGGTCGAGCACATCGCCGTGCTGCCCGACGGATCGCGGCGGGCGCTGCCCCCGCCCGTACGGACACGCGCCCTGGAGGACGTCGAGGCGCCCCCGCTGCCGCCGCCCCCGCCCCCCGGCCCCACCCGGCGCGCCCCCCTCGGCCTGGTCGCCGGGGCCCGCAGCGGCGACAAGGGCGGGGACGCCAACGTCGGCGTGTGGGTGCGCACCGACGACGCCTGGGCCTGGCTGGCGCACACCCTCACCACGGACCGGCTGCGCCGACTGCTCCCCGAGTGCGCGGGTTTGGAGGTCGAGCGGCACGTCTTTCCCCGTCTGCGCGCCCTCAACTTCACCGTCCACGGCCTCCTCGGCGAGGGCGTCGCCTCACAGGCCCGTTTCGATCCCCAGGCCAAGGCGCTCGGCGAATGGCTGCGCTCGCGCCACCTGGACATCCCGGAGGTACTGCTGTGACGGTTCTGCCCACCGCGCTCGACACCGCCGGGGCCGACTACACCGCCCACCGCGCGGCCATGCTCGCCAAGCTGGCCGAGCTCGACGCCGAGCACGCCAAGGCGCTCGCGGGCGGCGGCGCCAAGTACACCGAACGCCACCGGCAGCGCGGCAAGCTGCTCGCCCGTGAGCGGATCGAGCTGCTGCTCGACCCGGACACCCCGTTCCTGGAGCTGTCGCCGCTGGCCGCCTGGGGGAGCGACTATCCCGTGGGCGCCTCGATGGTCACCGGGATCGGGGTCGTCGAGGGCGTCGAGTGCCTGATCACCGCCAACGACCCGACCGTACGCGGCGGCGCCTCCAACCCGTGGACGCTGAAGAAGGCGCTGCGGGCCAACGAGATCGCGTACGCCAACCGGCTGCCCTGCATCAGCCTGGTGGAGTCCGGCGGCGCCGATCTGCCCTCCCAGAAGGAGATCTTCATCCCGGGCGGGGCGCTCTTCCGCGACATCACCCGGCTCTCCGCCGCAGGCATCCCCACCATCGCGGTGGTCTTCGGCAACTCGACCGCCGGTGGCGCGTACGTCCCCGGGATGTCCGACCACACCGTCATGATCAAGGAGCGGTCGAAGGTCTTCCTCGGCGGGCCGCCGCTGGTGAAGATGGCCACCGGCGAGGAGAGCGACGACGAGTCGCTGGGCGGCGCCGAGATGCACGCCCGCACCTCCGGCCTCGCCGACCACTACGCGGTGGACGAGCACGACGCCCTGCGCCAGGCCCGGCGGATCGTCGCCCGCCTCAACCACCGCAAGGCGCACCCCGACCCGGACCCGGTGTACGAGCCGCCCAAGTACGACGAGGACGAGCTGCTGGGGATCGTGCCGGGGGATCTGAAGACCCCCTTCGACCCGCGCGAGGTCATCGCCCGGATCGTCGACGGCTCCGACTTCGACGAGTTCAAGCCGCTCTACGGGCCCAGCCTGGTCACCGGCTGGGCGCGGCTGCACGGCTATCCCGTCGGCATCCTCGCCAACGCCCAGGGCGTGCTGTTCTCCGCCGAGTCGCAGAAGGCGGCCCAGTTCATCCAGCTCGCCAACCAGCGCGACATCCCGCTGCTGTTCCTGCACAACACCACCGGCTACATGGTCGGCAGGGAGTACGAGCAGGGCGGGATCATCAAGCACGGCGCGATGATGATCAACGCGGTCAGCAATTCGAAGGTGCCGCATCTGTCGGTGCTCATGGGCGCCTCCTACGGTGCCGGGCACTACGGCATGTGCGGGCGCGCCTACGACCCCCGCTTCCTCTTCGCCTGGCCCGGCGCCAAGTCCGCCGTCATGGGCCCGCAGCAGCTCGCGGGCGTGCTGTCGATCGTGGCGCGCGCCTCCGCGCTGGCCAAGGGGCAGCCGTACGACGAGGAGGCGGACGCGGGGCTGCGCGCCATGGTCGAGCGGCAGATCGAGGCCGAGTCGCTGCCGGTGTTCCTGTCCGGCCGGCTCTACGACGACGGCGTCATCGATCCCCGCGACACCCGCACGGTGCTCGGCATCTGTCTGTCCGCCGTCCACACGGCCCCGGTCGAAGGCGCGCGCGGCGGCTTCGGCATCTTCAGGATGTGAGGCGCTGATGATCCAGTCCGTTCTTGTCGCCAACCGGGCCGAGATAGCCTCCCGGGTCTTCCGCACCTGCCGTGAGCTGGGCATCTCCACGGTCGCCGTGCACTCCGACCCGGACGCGTCGCTGCCGTACGTCCAGGAGGCCGACGCCGCCGTGCGGCTGCCGGGGGCCGCGCCCGCCGAGACGTATCTGCGCGGCGAGGCGATCGTGAAGGCCGCCCTCGCGGCCGGCGCGGACGCCGTGCATCCCGGATACGGGTTCCTCTCCGAGAGCGCCGGGTTCGCGCAGGCCGTCCTCGACGCGGGGCTCACCTGGATCGGCCCGCCCCCGGCGGCGGTGGAGGCGATGGCCTCCAAGACCCGCGCCAAGCAGCTGATGGCGGCGGCCGGGGTGCCGCTGCTCGCCCCCGTCGACCCGGCGAAGGCCACCGACGCCGATCTGCCGCTCCTGCTCAAGGCGGCGGCGGGCGGCGGCGGACGCGGGATGCGGATCGTCCGGGAACTCGCGGCCCTGGACGCCGAGTTGGCGGCCGCGTCCGCCGAGGCGCGGTCCGCGTTCGGGGACGGCGAGGTGTTCGCGGAGCCGTACGTGGAGCGCGGGCGCCACGTCGAGGTGCAGATCATGGCCGACGCGCACGGCACGGTCTGGGCGCTGGGCACCCGCGACTGCTCGCTCCAGCGCCGCCACCAGAAGGTCATCGAGGAGGCCCCGGCGCCCGGACTGCCCGAGGCCGTGCGCACCCGGCTGCGCACGGCGGCCGTGGCCGCGGCCCGGGCCGTCTCCTACCGGGGGGCGGGCACGGTCGAGTTCCTGGTGGACCCCGAAGGCCGGGCGTACTTCCTGGAGATGAACACCCGCCTCCAGGTCGAACACCCCGTCACCGAGGCCGTGTTCGGCGTCGACCTGGTCGCGCTCCAGCTCCACGTCGCCGAGGGCGCGGCCCTGCCCGCCGAACCGCCCGAGCCCTCGGGGCACGCCGTCGAGGCGCGGCTGTACGCGGAGGACCCGGCGGGCGGCTGGACCCCGCAGACCGGGGTGCTGCACCTGCTCGACGTGCCCGGGGTCCGCCTGGACCGGGGCTACGGCGACGGCGACACCATCGGCGTCCACTACGACGCCATGCTCGCCAAGGCCGTCGTCCACGCCCCCACCCGCGCCGCCGCCGTCCGTACCCTGGCCCGCGCCCTCGAACTGGCCGAGGTGCACGGGCCCGGCACCAACCGCGACCTGCTCGTCCGCTCCCTGCGCCACCCGGACTTCACCTCCGGCCGCCTCGACACCGGCTTCTACGACCGGCATCTGGCCGCCCTCACCGAACCGCTCCCGGGCGAGGCGCACGCGGCCCTCGCCGCCGCCCTGGCGGACGCGGCGGGCCGCGCCTCCCGCTTCGGCGGGGGCTGGCGCAACCTGCCGTCCCAGCCGCAGACCAAACGGTACGGCGACCACGAGATCCGCTACCGCCCCACCCGCCGGGGCCCGGAGGCCGAGGACTTCCCCGACGTACGCGTCCTGGCCTGCGCGCCCGGCCGTGTACGGCTCGAAGTGGACGGGGTGGCACGGGACTTCCGCGTCGCCCGGTACGGCGACCGGGTGTACGTCGACACTTCCACCGGCTCGTACGCGCTGACCGCGCACCCCCGCTTCCCCGCCCCCGGCGGCCCGCCCGCCCCCGGCTCGCTGCTCGCGCCGATGCCGGGCGTCGTCGTCCGGGTCGCGGACGGGCTCGCCGAAGGGGCCGAGGTCACCGCCGGGCAGCCGCTGATCTGGCTGGAGGCGATGAAGATGACCCACCCCATCACCGCCCCCGCCACCGGCACGCTCACCGCGCTCCACGCCGCCCCCGGCCGCCAGGTCGAGGTCGGCGCCCTGCTCGCCGTCGTCCAGGACGCCCCCGTCGCACAGGAGGACCAGCCGTCATGAGCCCCGTACCCAGCAGTGCCCTGGAGAGCCCGGAACTGAAGGACCTGCGGGCCGCCGTCGCGGCCCTGGGGCGGCGGCACGGCCGGAACCACCAGCGCGAGGCGCTGTGGGCCGAGGCCGCCAAGCTCGGCTACCTGGGCGTGAACCTGCCCGAGGAGTACGGCGGCGGGGGCGGCGGCATGGCCGAGCTGTCCCTCGTCCTGGAGGAGCTGGGCGCCGCCGGGTGCCCGCTGCTGATGATGGTGGTCTCGCCCGCGATCTGCGGCACGGTCATCGCCCGCTTCGGCACCGAGGAGCAGAAGCGCGCCTGGCTGCCGGGGCTCGCGGACGGCTCGCGGACCATGGCCTTCGGCATCACCGAACCCGACGCCGGATCCAACGCGCACCGCATCACCACCACCGCCCGGCGCGACGAGGAGAGCGGCGGCTGGATCCTCACCGGCCGCAAGGTCTTCGTCTCCGGCGTGGACATCGCGGACGCCACCCTGATCGTCGGCCGCACCGAGGACGCGCGGACGGGAGGCCTCAAGCCGTGCCTGTTCATCGTCCCGCGCGACGCCCCGGGCTTCCAGCGCTCGCGGATCGACATGGAACTCCACGCCCAGGAGAAGCAGTTCGAGCTGGTCCTCGACGAGGTGCGGCTGCCCGCCGGGGCGCTGATCGGCCACCAGGACGCCGGGCTGCTCCAGCTCTTCGCCGGGCTCAACCCCGAACGGATCATGACGGCCGCCTTCGCGATCGGCATGGGCCGCTACGCGCTGGGCCGGGCGGTCGCGTACGCGCGCGAGCGGCAGGTGTGGAAGACGCCCATCGGCGCCCACCAGGCCATCGCCCACCCGCTCGCCCAGGCGCACATCGAGCTGGAGCTGGCCCGGCTGATGATGCAGAAGGCGGCCGCGCTCTACGACGCGGGCGACGACGCGGGCGCGGGCGAGGCCGCCAACATGGCCAAGTACGCGGCGGCCGAGGCCTGCGTCCGGGCCGTCGACCAGGCCGTGCACACCCTCGGCGGCAACGGCCTCACCCGCGAGTACGGGCTCGCCGCGCTGGTCACGGCGGCGCGTGTGGCGCGGATAGCGCCGGTCAGCCGGGAGATGATCCTCAACTATGTCTCGCACCGGACGCTGGGGCTTCCCAAGTCGTACTAGCCGTACTAGGACGTGCCCCCATGGTCTTCTCCAGCGAGTACCCGCCCGTCGAAACCGTCGACGCACCCATCCACGAGGCCGTCCTCGGCCACGCCGCCCGGTACGGCTCCGCCCCGGCCCTCGTCGACGGCACGGACCCGACGGGCTCCGCCACCGTCTCGTACGACCTGCTCGACGCCCGGCACCGCCGTCTCGCCGCGGCCCTCGCCGAGGCCGGGCTGCGCAAGGGTGACGTGCTCGCCCTGCACAGCCCCAACTCGGTGCTGTTTCCGGCCGTGTTCTACGGGGCGACGCGCGCCGGGGCCGCGGTCACCACGGTCCATCCGCAGGCCACGGCCGAGGAGTTCGCCCGGCAGATCGCGGACTCCGCGGCGCGGTTCGTCGTCACCGTCGCGCCCCTGCTGGAGACGGCCCGCCGCGCGGCCGAACTCAGCGGCGGTATAGCGGAGATCTTCGTCTGCGACCGGGCCGAGGGCCACCGCTCGGTCCTGGACATGTTCGCCTCCACCGCCCCCGAACCCGTCGTGGAGTTCGACACCGGCGAGGACATCGCCGCCCTGCCCTACTCCTCGGGCACCACCGGCGCCCCCAAGGGGGTGATGCTCACCCACCGCTCCATCGCCACCAACCTCGCCCGGCTCGCCCCGCTCGTCCCCATGAAGAGCGGCGACCGCGTCCTGGCCGTGCTGCCGTTCTTCCACATCTACGGCCTCACCGCGCTGCTCAACGCCCCGCTGCGGTCCGGCGCCACGGTCGTGGTGCTGCCGCGCTTCGACCTCGGCCAGTTCCTCGCGGCCATCGAGCGCCACCGCGTCACCGGCCTGTACGTGGCCCCGCCGATCGTGCTCGCCCTCGCCAAGCACCCGGCGGTCGCGCGGTACGACCTCTCCTCCCTTGAGTACGTCGTCAGCGCCGCCGCCCCGCTGGACGCCCGGCTCGCCGCCGCCTGCTCGGCCCGGCTGGGGCTCCCGCCGGTGCGGCAGGCGTACGGGATGACCGAGCTCTCGCCCGGCACCCACGCCGTCCCCCTGGCGGCGCAGGACCCGCCGCCCGGCACGGTCGGCAAGCTGCTGCCCGGCACCGAGATGCGGCTGCTGTCCCTGGACGACCCCGGCCGCGACGCGGCGCCGGGCGAACGGGGCGAGATCGCCATCCGGGGCCCGCAGGTCATGAAGGGCTACCTCGGACGGCCCGACGCCACCGCCGAGATGATCGACGCGGACGGCTGGGTGCACACCGGCGACGTCGGCCGCGTCGACGGCGACGGCTGGCTCTTCGTCGTCGACCGCGTCAAGGAGCTCATCAAGTACAAGGGCTACCAGGTGGCCCCGGCCGAACTGGAGGCGCTGCTGCTCACCCACCCCGCCGTCGCGGACGCGGCGGTCGTCGGGGTGTACGACGAGGACGGCACCGAGGTCCCGTGCGCCTGCGTCGTACGGGCACCGGGCGCGCCGAAGCTCACCGCCGAGGACGTCATGGCGTACGTGGCCGGGCGCGTCGCCCCGTACAAGAAGGTCCGCCGGGTGGAGTTCGTCGGCGCGGTGCCGCGCGCGGCCACCGGCAAGATCCTGCGACGCGAACTGAGGGAACGGCGAAAGGGCAGCGCATGACCTACGTACAGCGGGCGCGGGAGCGGGGCGTCGAGACCCTCACCCTCGACTCGCCCGCCAACCGCAACGCCCTGTCGGCGGGACTCGTCGGCGAGCTCGCCGCCGCGCTGGAGGACTGCGGCCGGGACCCGGGCGTCCGGGCCGTCCTGCTCACCCACACGGGCACCGCCTTCTGCGCGGGCGCCGACCTGAAGGCCCCGCCCGACCCCGCCGGCCTCGTGGCGCTGCTGCGGGCGCTGGTCGAGCTGCCCAAGCCGGTCGTGGCGCGGGTGACCGGACACGTCCGGGCCGGCGGGCTCGGGCTGCTCGGGGCCTGCGACATCGCGATGGGAGGCCCGGACTCCTCGTACGCCTTCACCGAGTCGCGGCTCGGGCTCGCCCCCGCCGTGATCTCCATGCCGCTGCTGCCCCGCATGGACCCGCGCGCCGCCGGGCGCTACTACCTCACGGGGGAGCGGTTCGGGGCGGCCGAGGCGGTACGGGCCGGGCTGCTCACGGAGGCGGCCGAGGACGTGGACGCGGCGCTCGCACCCGTCCTCGACGGGCTGCGCCGGGCCTCCCCGCAGGGCCTGGCGGCGTCGAAGGCGCTGGTCACGGCTACCGTGGTGGAGACCTTCGACCGCTGGACGCAAGAGCTGAGCGCGCGATCGGCGGCCCTGTTCGCCTCGGACGAGGCGCGGGAGGGCGTCACCGCGTTCCTGGAACGACGGGATCCCGTATGGGTGTGGTGACGTCCGCCGCCAAGAGCCCCAAGCAGGACCGCAGCCGGGCGACCCGGCAGCGCCTGCTGGAGGCGGCGGTCGCCTGCCTGGCCGAACACGGCTGGACGGGCTCGACGGTGTCGGTCGTGGCGGAACGGGCCGGCGTCTCGCGCGGCGCGGCGCAGCACCACTTCCCCACGCGCGAGGACCTGTTCACGGCGGCCGTCGAGTACGTCGCCGAGGAGCGCTCCTCGGCGCTGCGGGCCCTGGGCCCCACCGACCGCCGCACCGTGGTCGCGGGCCTGGTCGACCTGTACACCGGCCCGCTGTTCCGGGCGGCGCTGCATCTGTGGGTGGCGGCCGCCAACGAACCCCAACTGCACGCGCGGGTACGGGAGCTGGAGGCCCGGGTGGGCCGGGAGTCGCACCGCATCGCGGTGGCGCTGCTCGGCGCGGACGAGTCGGTGCCCGGGGTGCGCGAGACGGTCCAGGGGCTGCTCGACATGGCCCGGGGCCTGGGCCTCGCCAACCTCCTCACCGATGACGGGGCGCGGCGGGAGCGGGTCGTGGCGCAGTGGGCGGAGCTGGTGGACCGGGCGCTGGGGTGAACCCGCGGCCCGGCCGGTCACCGGGCCCGCGGACGGGACGACGGGCCCGGGCGCGCCCAGGAAGCGGTCCGGGCCGGGGCGGTCCTCCGCCCCGGCCCGGCCTGTCGACTAGGAGGCGCGGCTGTCCGCGTCCTCGCACATCTTGGCCTTCTTGCGCAGGGCGTCGGCCTTCTGGTGCGCCCTGGCGGCGGCGGTGCGCTCGCCCAGGTGCTTCAGCTCCTCGGCCTTGCGGTCGAGCTTGGCGGCCTCCTGGCGCAGCTCGGCCGGCTTGCAGATGAATTCGGCGGCCTGCGCGGAGGGCGCGGCGGTCACGGCCAGACCGCCGGCGAGCAGCGCGGCGGAGAGGACAGCGGTCACGGTACGACGCATGGGTACTCCAAATCCCGGGCCCGAAAAGCCCGTTGTGGGGTGGACTGGTACCGAAACCCTATCCAATCCGGCCACCTAAATGATCAAGGGGGGCCGGGCGGGGGCGGATGCGCGTGCGGCGCCGCCCCCGGACCGGGGGCGGCGCCGCACGTACAGCCGCGGGAGCGGGCTCAGGCCCGGATGTCCCCGTACCCCTCCACCTCGCGCGGGTCGCGCGGGCCCGGGCCGATGTAGCGGGCCGACGGGCGTACCAGGCGGCCCGTCCGCTTCTGCTCCAGGATGTGGGCCGACCAGCCCGCCGTACGGGCGCAGGTGAACATCGACGTGAACATGTGCGCCGGGACCTCCGCGAAGTCCAGCATGATCGCCGCCCAGAACTCCACGTTCGTGGCGAGCACCCGGTCGGGGCGGCGGGCGTGCAGCTCTTCGAGCGCGGCCTTCTCCAGCGCCTCGGCGACCTCGAAGCGGGGCGCGCCCAGCTCCTTGGCGGTACGGCGCAGCACGCGCGCGCGGGGGTCCTCTGCGCGGTAGACGCGGTGGCCGAAGCCCATCAGGCGCTCGCCCTTGTCCAGGGCCTTCTTCACGTACGCCGTGGCGTCGCCGGTCCGCTCGATCTCCTCGATCATGCCGAGCACGCGGGAGGGGGCGCCGCCGTGCAGCGGGCCGGACATCGCGCCCACCGCGCCGGAGAGCGCGGCGGCGACGTCGGCGCCGGTGGAGGCGATGACACGGGCGGTGAACGTCGAGGCGTTCATGCCGTGCTCGGCGGCGGAGGTCCAGTAGGCGTCGACCGCCTTGACGTGCTTGGGGTCCGGCTCGCCGCGCCAGCGGATCATGAACCGCTCGACCACGGACTCGGCCTTGTCGATCTCGCTCTGCGGCACCATCGGCAGCCCCTGGCCGCGCGCCGACTGGGCGACGTAGGAGAGCGCCATGACGGCGGCGCGCGCCAGGTCGTCGCGGGCGGTGCGCTCGTCGATGTCGAGCAGCGGCTTCAGCCCCCAGACCGGGGCGAGCATCGCCAGCGCCGACTGCACGTCGACGCGGATGTCGCCGGAGTGGACGGGGATGGGGAACGGCTCGGCGGGCGGAAGCCCAGGGTTGAAGGCGCCGTCGACCAGCAGGCCCCAGACGTTCCCGAACGACACGTGGCCGACGAGATCCTCGATGTCGACGCCCCGGTAGCGCAGAGCACCGCCTTCCTTGTCGGGTTCGGCGATCTCCGTCTCGAACGCGACGACTCCTTCAAGTCCGGGTACGAAGTCGGACATCAGGCGGCTCCTCGTGATGCGTGCGACAGCTGCGGGAATGGGTCGGGCAGGGGGGCGCCCCTCCCCCCGTGATGCCCCGTGCGCGGTGGAAAGTCACCCACCGGGTCGTAGGGGGGCCACAGTGGCCCAGCGGAGAGTTTGGCGGGTCCGACGGGTGCGGGGAAGCGTGACATCCGGCACACTGCCCCATTTGCCACGCGGAGGGTTGGCGACCCTCCGTGCCGGGAAAACTGACACGCCGTGCCATGCGGGGGCGGCCGGGCGCGCCCGCGCCGCCCTGCGGCAGGATGACGCCGTGACCGATCACGACCCGGCCGCCATGCGCCGCCAGTACCGCACCACGCTCCTGGACGAGGCGGACCTCGCCGCCACCCCCATGGCCCAGTTCGCCCGCTGGTTCAAGGAGGCCGTCGCCGGGGGGCTGCACGAGCCGAACGCCATGGTCGTCGCCACCGCCACGCCCGACGGCGGGCCGTCCACGCGCACGGTCCTGCTGAAGGCCTACGACGAGGGCGGCTTCGTCTTCTACACGAACTACGCCTCCCGCAAGGGCCGCAAACTGGCCGCGAACCCCCGCGTCTCCCTGCTCTTCCCCTGGCACCAGATCTCCCGCCAGGTCATCGTGACGGGCACGGCGGCGCGCGTGGCGCGGGAGGAGACCGAGGCGTACTTCCGGGTCCGTCCGCACGGCTCGCAGCTCGGCGCCTGGGCGAGCCCCCAGTCGGCCCCGCTCGCCTCCCGCGCGGAGCTGACGACGCGGTACGAGGAGCTGGCGGCCCGCTACCCCGAGGGCACCGAGGTCCCGCTGCCGCCGGAGTGGGGCGGGTTCAGGGTGGCGCCGGAGACGGTGGAGTTCTGGCAGGGCCACGAGAACCGGCTGCACGACCGGCTGCGCTACGTGCCCGCGGCCCCGGACACCTGGCGGGTGGAGCGCCTGGCCCCGTAACCCCGTCCGTGCGGGGCCCGGAGCGTCCACGGGCCCGGGCACGCGGAAACCCGCGGGCTCGGGTTCCTCCGGAGAGGAGCCGGCCGGACGTACCGGCGAGCCCGCGGGTCGGTGACTGCTGGGAATTTCGGCCGGCGACGTGCCGGCACCACACAAAGTGTGCGACTGGCAGGCGCTAGCCCGCAGTCACCTCACGCGTCCGGTATCCATACATCTGCCGAACCACCTCCCTTCTCGTGTGCACCACACATTAGGAAGCCGCGCGCGGCGCGACAACCGAATTATTCGGCCCGTTCCCCGGCCGACCGCTCGACGCAGAACTCGTTGCCCTCCACGTCCGCGAGCGTCACCCAGCCCGAGCCGTCGGGACGGCGGTGGTCGCCGACCAGGGTGGCGCCGAGGGCGAGCAGCCGGTCCACCTCCTCGTCGCGGGTGCGGTCCTGGGGCTGGAGGTCGAAGTGGACGCGGTTCTTCACGGTCTTGGCGTCGGTGACCGTCACGAACAGGAGCGTGGCGCCCTCGGCGGTCACCAGGGCCTCCGGGTCGCCGGGGAAGTCCTCGTCGCCGATCTTGCCGTCGAGGACCGCGGCCCAGAAGGTGGCCAGGGTGTAGGCGTCGGTGCAGTCGAACGTCGTATGACGTACAAGAGAGCTCATGAGCGTCACTATGTTCGAAGAGCCCGGTGCGGAAAAGGGCTTTACGCGCGCGTGGATGATGGCCGGCGCGCGGACCGACCTGGAACCCCTGCGGACCGCCCACGCCGAGGAGATGGCCGGCGTGCTCGCGGACCCGGCCCTGCACCGCTTCATCGGCGGCGCCCCCGCCACCCCCGAGGAGCTGCGCGCCCGGTACGCGCGGATGACCGCCGGATCCGGCGACCCGGCCGTGCACTGGCTCAACTGGGTCGTCCGGCTGCGGGCGGAACACCGCGCG
This sequence comes from Streptomyces sp. NPDC043908, assembly GCF_056435525.1. Taxonomy (NCBI): domain Bacteria; kingdom Bacillati; phylum Actinomycetota; class Actinomycetes; order Kitasatosporales; family Streptomycetaceae; genus Streptomyces; species Streptomyces sp. NPDC043908. The sequence continues at coordinate 19,897 of NZ_JBWKEI010000009.1, forward strand.
GTGGGTACGGTCCAGGCCACTGTGGACGGCGGCACGGCCGAGATCGCCTGGGTCGTGGGGACGCCCTGGCAGGGGCGCGGGCTCGCCACCGAGGCCGCGCGGACGCTCGTCGCGGGGCTCGCCGCCCACGGGGTGCGCCGCGTCGTCGCGCACATCCACCCCGATCACACCGCCTCCGCCGCCGTCGCGCGCGCCGCGGGACTCGCCCCGACCGACGGGCGCCAGGACGGCGAGGTGCGCTGGAGCGCGGAACCCACCCCCCGGAAACCCTGAACCGGGGCGCCTCGGCGCGCCCTTCTCCCCCTCGCCCGGGCGACGAAAAACGATCCCTCCGCTCCGGCGATTTCGGGGAAGTCGCTGTGGGATGCGTCACGTTCCAGTTCAATGATCTGACGCGCGTCGGTGCGTCGGCGCGTCGGTGTGACGCGGCGACACGTCCTGCAGGGGGTGCCAGGATGAGTGCTTCCCGGAGTGAGACCACCAACGCCCTCGGTCCCGATGAGCCGGACCGGGGCGACGACCACGGCCCCGGCGGTGCCCCCGGGCCCGAGCCCGGCGGCGACCTGCTCGCCGCGCTCCTCGACGGCATGGACGCCGCGCTGTGCGCGTTCGACGCGGCCGGCACGGTCACCCACTGGAACCGCGAGGCCGAACGGATCCTCGGCTGGAGCGCGCGGGAGGCCGTCGGCCGCCGGGGCTTCGCCGGCTGGGCGGTCCGGGCCGCCGACGCGGACGACATCCAGAGCCGCCTGATGGCCGCGATGGAGGCGCCCGGCCGCCAGGTGCACGAGTTCGCGCTGCTGACCAAGGACGGCGGACGGGTGCTCGTACGGACCCAGTCGGCCGGGGTCCGGGGCGCGGACGGCGAACCGGCCGGCGTGTACTGCGCGTTCAGCGAGGTGCACGCGCAGATCGACCTGGAGCGCGCCATCGCGCTCAGCGAGGCCCTGTTCGAGGACGGCTCGTCGGGCGTCGTCCTGGTGGACGTGGACCTGCGCCCCACGGTCGTCAACGCGTACGCGGCGCGGGCGCTCGGGACCGGCCGCGTCACCCTGCTCGGCCGCCCGCTGGGCGAGCTGATCACGCAGGGCGTGGAGGAGCTGGAGAACGCCCTCCACCACGTCCTCGCGGAGGGCCCGCCCACCTCGCCCGCCGAGCTGTGGGTGACGCTGCGCACCACCGAGGGCGAGCGCCGGCGCTGCTGGCGCAGCGGCTTCCTGCGGCTGGCCTCGCCGCTCGCGGAGGAGCCGGTACCGCTGGGGGTCGCCTGGCTCTTCCAGGACGTGACCGACGCGAAACTGGCCGAACAGGAGGCGGACCGGCTGCGCTTCCGCTGGAACCAGCTGTACCGGGCGGCGCGTACGGCCGCGGAGTGCGAGGACCCGGAGGAGGCGGCGACGGCCCAGCTCGACTTCGCGCTCGCCGGGTTCGCGGAACACGCGCTGGTGGACCTGGTGGTGGACGGGGCGGCGGGGGAGCGGCTGGTCCGGACGGCCGCGTCCCCCGCGAGCGCGCCCGGCCCGGTCGCGGCGGTGGCGGGCGGCGGGTTCCCGGTGCGGTACGCCCCCGGCCACCCCGCGCTCCAGGCGCTCGACCGGATCGGCTCGGTCCGGGCGAGCGGGGAGGGGAACTGGGGCCGCGAGCGCCAGTGGCCCCCCGACGCGCGGCACGCCCTGTGCACGGTCCTGCGCAGCCGGGGCCGCACCCTGGGGGTCCTCACGTTCCTCCGGGGCCCCGGCAGACCGGCGTTCGAACGCCCGGACGCGGTGTACGCGGAGAGCGTGGCGGTACGGGTAGCGGCATCCCTGGACCTGTCCAGAACCCTGTCCTCCAGGACCCCGCCGGGGGCGTAGGGGGTTGCCGGGGCAGAGTGCGGCTGGCGGCTGGCGGCTGGGGGTCCGGGTCCGGTTTTTGTGTACGGGCCGGTGGTGAGCCGGCCGCGCAGTTCCCCGCGCCCCTTGGGGTCCGTTTTTGCCTGCGGGTCGGTGGTGGGCTGGTCGCGCAGTTCCCCGCGCCCCTGGGGGGTCCGTTTTTGCCTGCGGGCCGTGGAGGGTTGCTCGCGCAGTTCCCCGCGCCCCTTGGGGGGCCCGGTCCGGTTTTTGTGTGCGGGTCGGTGGTGGGCCGGCCGCGCAGTTCCCCGCGCCCCTAAGAGCCTGTGGCTGAGCCAACTGTTCCGGTTGCGGGCAACCCCCTAGGGGCGCGGGGAACTGCGCGACCAGCCACCCACGACCCGCAGACGAAGTCCGGCCTTTGAGGGGCGCGGGGAACTGCGCGAGCAACCACCCACGACCCGCAGACGAACCCCTGGCCTGAAGGGGCGCGGGGAACTGCGCGAGCAAGCCACCACCGGGCCGCAGACGAACAACACCGCCCCCCCCGAGCTCCCCGACCCCCTTCAGACGCTGCGCGCCACAACGTCCCCCTGCGCCGTCGTCGCATGAATCCGCAGCCCCGCCCCCACCCCCTCCACGTTCTTCAGCGCATTGTGGATCCGCCCGTACCCCGTCCCCGCGTCCAGCACCGCGGACACCCCCGCCGCCGCGCCGACCGTCACATCGCCGGATTCCGTACGCAGCACCACCGCACCCCGTACCGCCTCGGCGACGCTGATGTCCCCCTTCGCCGTGCTGATCTCGGCCGCGCCGCCCAGCCGCCCGACCGAGATGTCCCCGGCGAGCGTGCTGAGCCGCGCCCCGGCCGTCTCGTCGAGCTTGATCGGGCCGTGGGCGTTCTCCACGGTGACCTCCCCGAGCCGCCCGACGCCCCGGATCTCCGCGCTGGCGGCCTTCGCCTCGACACGGGACCCGGCCGGCAGCTGGACGGTCACCTCGACGGAACCGGACGCCCCGAGGATCTGGTTCTTGACCTCGGTCGTGATCCGCAGCACCCCGTCCGCGTACTCGACAACGGTCTGCTCCGCCGCCTTCACGTCACGCCCCTTGGCCGCGTTGGCCGGCAGCACTTCCACCGTGGTGTCGGCCCGGTCGGCCGCGATGAACCGCACCCGCCCGGCGGGAACGTCCAGGACGGCGGAGATCGGCGCGGCGGTGTCGAACTTCTGCATGATGCCTGTCCTTCGGCTTGTCGTTTCTGATGAAGGAAAAGCTACGTTGCGTTCGAGAAAGCATCAACGGAGGTGTTGCATGCGAAAGGCATAACCGCAGTTCAGAAGCCCTATATCGTTGCAACGGATCTGCATCGAACGCAACAGAACCCCCACAACGCGTTGCAATGAGTCAGAACTGAACGCTATGCTCGGCACCCCGACCACACTCCCCGCCCCCAACCCCCCGACCCCGAGGACCCCCATGCCCGGCGGCAGACTCACCCACCACGAACGCCAGCGCATCGCCCTGGGCCTGGCCGACGACCTCCCCTACGCGGAGATCGCCCGGCGCCTCGACCGCCCCACCTCCACCATCACCCGCGAGGTCATGCGCAACGGCGGCCCCGCCGCCTACCGGGCCGACCTCGCCCACCGCGCCACCGAACACCGCGCCCACCGCCGCAAGCGCACCGCACCCACCACCGCCACCACCCGGGGCGCGCGGGCGCCCGAGCAGGCGCACGGGCGCGACCCCGAGGCCGTACGCGCGTACGAGGAAACCTTCACCACCCTGCTCATGCAGTCCGGTCTGCCCAAGATGATGGCCGGGGTGCTGACCCGCCTCTACACCGCCGACGCGGGCAGCCTCACCGCGGCCGAGCTCGTCCAGCGCCTCCAGGTCAGCCCGGCGTCCGTCTCCAAGGCCATCACGTTCCTCGAAAGCCAGGGGCTGGTCCGCCGCGAACGCGACCAGGGGCGGCGCGAGCGCTATGTCGTCGACGACGACGTCTGGTACCAGTCCATGATCGCCGCCGCCCGCTCCCACGCCCAGCTCGCCGAGACCGCCCGCCAGGGCGTCCAGGTCCTGGGCCGCGACACCCCCGCCGCCACGCGCCTGGAGAACATCGCCCGCTTCGTCGACTTCGTCGGCGAAAGCATCACCCGCGCCGCGGAACAGGCGAGAGAGGTCCTCTACACCAGGCCCGAGTCGCCCCGGGCAGCCGACGCGCCCGAGGCGGGCGAGCCGCCCCAGCCGCCCGGCTCGCCCTAGCTAGTGCCGGAAGAAGATCCGGTCCCCATACTCCGCCAGCACCCGCCCGTTCCACTCGTGGCCCCCGTCCACGTTCCCCGACCGCAGCAGCGGCGGTTCGATGCCGCGCTCCGCGAGGGACTCCGCTGCGGCGGCCATCATCGCCTGCATCAGCGCGCTCGTGACCACCGTCGACGCCGGCGCGAACGGCGCCGGGACCGCCTCGTGGGTGAGTTCCGCGTCGCCGATCGCGATCTTGCTGTCGAGGACGATGTCGCAGTGGTCGCGCAGGAACGTCCCCGAGACGTGCCGCGACTTCGTGCCCTCGGTGTACGCCAGCGACGTGACCCCGATGACCTTCAGCCCCAGCGCCCGCGCGTTCATCGCCATCTCGACCGGCAGCGAGTTGCGCCCGGAGAGCGAGACGACCACCAGGACGTCGCCGGGCTTCGCGGGGCTGGAGTCCAGGACCGCCCCGGCCAGCCCGTCCACCCGCTCCAGCGCCGACCCCAGCGTCGCGGGCGTCACGTCCACCCCGACCGTGCCCGGCACCGCGAGGAGGTTCATCAGGGCGAGGCCCCCCGCCCGGTAGACCACGTCCTGCGCGGCCAGCGAGGAGTGCCCGGCGCCGAAGGCGAACAGCCGGCCGCCCGCCGCCACGGTGTCCGCGATCGCGGTACCGGCGGCGGCGACGTTCCCGCCCTCCTCGTCCCGTACCCGCTGGAGCAGCCCGATGGCGGCGTCGAAGAACTGACCGGCCAGTTTGCTCTCGCTCATCGCCTGGGCCCTTTCCGGGGGAATGCTGGGGGGAATGGGAATAGTCCGTGCCGCCGCACACGTTGCGGTCTGGACCATTGCCGTGTCAATACGCCCGTCATCCGCCCCGCCGCGGTCCGTCGCGGGTGCCGTTCGCGGCCGGGGCACGGTTGTCAGTGCGATGCGTCAGAATTGAGCCAGGGCCAGCGCACGAGTGTTTTCAACATTCACAGCATCGAGGGGCACGTATGTCCGGACTGATCGACACGACGGAGATGTATCTCCGCACCATCCTCGAACTTGAGGAAGAGGGTGTGGTCCCCATGCGCGCCCGGATCGCGGAGCGACTCGACCAGAGCGGGCCGACCGTGAGCCAGACGGTCGCGCGCATGGAGCGCGACGGCCTGGTCCAGGTCGCGGGCGACCGGCATCTGGAGCTCACCGAGGAGGGCCGCCGGCTGGCCACCCGCGTCATGCGCAAGCACCGGCTCGCGGAGTGCCTGCTCGTCGACGTGATCGGCCTGGAGTGGGAGCAGGTGCACGCCGAGGCCTGCCGCTGGGAGCACGTGATGAGCGAGGCGGTGGAGCGCCGCGTGCTGGAGCTGCTGCGCCACCCCACCGAGTCCCCGTACGGGAACCCGATCCCCGGCCTGGAGGAGCTCGGCGAGAAGGCCGAGGCCGACGCCTTCCTGGAGGACGGCATCATCAGCCTCAGCGAGCTCCGGGCGACGGACGACGGCATGACGGTCGTGGTGCGCCGCATCGGCGAGCCGATCCAGACCGACGCCCAGCTGATGTACACCCTGCGCCGCGCGGGCGTGCAGCCCGGCGCGGTCGTCAGCGTGACCCCCTCCCCGGGCGGCGTCCTGGTCGGCAGCAGCGGCGAGGCCGCCGAGCTCGGCGCGGACGTGGCCTCCCACGTCTTCGTGGCCAAGCGGTAAGTCCGGTCTTCCGGAGACGGGCGCCTTCCGCAGACGGGGGCGGTGTCGCGTGGGTGCGCGGCGTCGCCCCCGTTTCCTTTGGGGCACAAGGGAGTTGAGGGAAGGGTCCGGGTACCGTTTCCGCCCGTTCTTTCCGGTCGGATCGGCAGCGGGCGGACGGTTCGCGTGCCACGCTGTCGGGTGAGGCATATGACCTGAAGGGCCCGAAGGAGCCGAAGGGCGCACGGCCCGCGAGGGGAGGGTGGGGACCATGCCGGAAGCCGCATCCCGCCGAGCCGCATCCCGCCGAGCCGCGCCCCGCACGGCACCGCCCCGCACGGCACCGCCCCGCACCGCCCCGCCCGCCTTCGTCCGGTGCGCCTTCGTCCCGTACGCCTACGGCTTCCCGTACGCCTTCGTCCCGTACGGCCGTGCCCCGAGGGACGGCAGAGGGCCCCGACGCCCTGCGGCGCCGGGGCCTGCCCTCCCCGGTGCTGACCCGGAGCCCCGAGCTCTCGGGGTCAGCTCCCTCGGGCCGGCCGGTCTGTCCCACCGTGGCCGCCCGCCTCCCGCAGAAGATCTCCCCTCGGGGCGGCCCGTCAATCCTTGAGAGCGGTCACTCGAACGAGGGGTGTTGCGCGAGAGACGCGAGTTTTCGAATACGGGTTCGATATCCTGCGGTGAACTGACTCCAGAGCGACCGAGAGCTTCGGGGGCCGAAGGGGGTGCCAGGACACATGGTGCGACGCAGCGACGTGACGGGATCCGATGGCGTACGCCTCGCTGCCTGGGAGTTCGCGGACCCGCCCAAGGGCCGCGGGGAGAGCGACCGGGCCGCCCCCGGGGTGTTACTGCTCCACGGACTGATGGGCCGCGCCGCGCACTGGGCGCCCACCGCCCGCTGGCTCGCCGAGGAGCACCGCGCGGTCGCCCTCGACCAGCGCGGCCACGGCCGCAGCGACAAGCCCCCCGAGGGCCCCTTCACCCGCGAGGCCTTCGTGGCGGACGCCGAGGCGGCGATCGAGCAGCTGGGCCTGGCCCCGGTCGCCCTCGTCGGCCACTCCATGGGCGCCCTCACCGCCTGGCAGCTCGCCGCCCGCCGCCCCGACCTGGTCCGGGCCCTGGTCATCTGCGACATGCGCGCCTCGGCGCTCGGCGCGGCCTCCCAGCGGGAGTGGGAGGACTGGTTCACGTCCTGGCCGCTCCCCTTCGCCACGCTCGCGGACGTACGGAAGTGGTTCGGCGAGGACGACCCGTGGGTGGAGCGCCCCAGCCCCGCGCGCGGCGACTTCTTCGCCGAGGTGATGGCCGAGCGCGGGGACGGCTGGCGCCCGGTCTTCTCCCGCCGCCAGATGCTGAGGGCCCGCGAGACCTGGGTCTTCGACGCGCACTGGGAGGAGCTGGCGCAGGTCCGCTGCCCCACCCTGGTGGTCCGGGGCCTCGACGGCGAGCTCGGCCGCGCCGAGGCCCAGGAGATGGTCCGCGTCCTGCCCCAGGGGAGGTACGCGGAGGTGGACGGCGCCGGCCACCTCGTCCACTGCGACCGGCCCGAGGCCTGGCGGGCGGCGGTCGAGCCGTTCCTCCACGAGACGGCCGAACACCCGGTCCCGTCGAGCCCCTGAAGCAGTCGGATCAGCCCCGGCTGACCGCCGCGAGGATCTCCGGCAGCCGCTTCGCGGTGCGCGGGGCGGCCGCCCGCAGGCCGGTGTACGCGACGAGCACCGCGTACACCGCTCCCAGCGGCAGCAGCAGCCACAGCGCGCCGTGCCGGTCCGAGACGTGCAGCCAGACCGTCAGGGCGATCAGCGGCGCGCAGAGCAGCGCGCTGGTGAGCATCCCGCCGAGGATCGCCAGGGACGCGATCCCGCCCTGGCCCGGCGCCACGTTCTTGCGGCTGTCCTGCGGGATCGAGTACGGAAACAGCGCCGAGGCGACCGCGCCCGTGCCCAGCATCGCCCCGAGCAGCGCCAGCGAGAGCCCCAACGCCTGCGGGAACGCGGCCCAGTTGCCGACCAGCGAGGCCGTGACCACCGCGACCAGGAGCGTGTACGGCACGGTCACCAGCGCGATCGCCAGGGCGCGGGCGCGCAGCTCAAGGAAGGCGTCCCGGGGCGTGGAGAGCGTCTGGACGACCATCCAGAACGCCGAGGTGTCCTGCCCGAACTGGTTGGCCATCTGGGCACCCAGCATGAACGCGCCGAACGAGGCGAAGTAGACCGTGCCGTTGCCCTGGAGGGCGTTGACGACCGGGACGATCAGACCGAGGGCGAGCGAGGTGATCCACGCCGCCTTGGTCTTGGGGTCGCGCCAGGCGTACCGCAGGGTGCGCAGCATCACGGTGCCGGTGCGGCCCTCGGGCAGCAGCGCCGCCAGGCCGGGCCGGCCGCCCTGCGCGCGGGCGGAGTCGGCGGGGCGCAGGGTGGAGCTGTCCGGGCTCGTCATCAGCCGGACCAGCGAGCCCTGCCAGACGTACAGCAGGGCCGCCAGCGCCACCGCGGTGAGGAGGAGTTGCGCGGCGGCCCGTCCGTACGCGCCCTCGCTCGTCGCCTCGACCGCGCCGAGCGCCGCGGCGGGCGGCAGCCAGCGCACCACGTCCGCGACCGGGTCCAGGGCGCTCAGACCGCCGGAGTCGCCGAGCTTCTGCACCCCGAAGTTGACGGCCTGGAAGCCGACGGCGATCACCAGACCGCTCAGGACGGCGAGGTCGCGGCCCTTGCGGGAGGTCAGCAGACGGGTGTTGGCGGTCGCCACCGTCCGCGCGAGCGCCACGCACACCAGGATCGCCAGCGGTACGGCGACGACCGCGACCAAGGCCGCCGCCGCGCCGTGCGCCACCGCGAGCGCCGCGCCGAGCGCGAGGCAGAGCGTGAACAGCGGCCCGGTGCCGATCAGGGAGGCCGTCAGCAGCGCCACGATCAACGGGCGCGGACGCAGCGGCAGCATGACCAGCCGGGTCGCGTCCAGCGTCTCGTCGCCGCTGGGGAAGAACAGCGGCATCACCGTCCAGGCGAGCGCGAGGACGGCGGCGACCAGGACGGCCACCGTGCCCGCGTGGGGGTCGCCGCGCAGCGCCACCAGGCCGAGCAGCTGGAGGGCGGCGAAGAGCAGCGCGAGGACGACGGAGGTGATGTAGGCGGCGCGCCGCCCGCCGGACTGGCGCAGGCCGTTCCTGAGCAGCGACAGCTTCAGCCGGACGAAGAGCGGGACGAGAAAGGCCGCGCCCGGGGCGGCGGGAGCCGTGTGCGCGGTGGGGGTGGGGTGCGTGGTGCTCATCGGGCCGCACCGCCGCCGAGCCAGTCGAGGGTGTCGCCGGTGTCGCGGCCGTGGGCGCCCACGAGTTCGAGGAAGGCGCTCTGGAGCGAACTCGCGCTCCCCCGCACCTCCGCGAGCGTCCCCTGCGCGCGGATGCGCCCCGCGGCCATCACCGCGACCCAGTCGCACAGCGACTCCACGAGCTCCATGACGTGGCTGGAGAAGACCACGGTCGCGCCGGAGGCGGTGTAGCGCTCCAGGACGCGGCGGATGGTCGCCGCCGACACCGGGTCGACGCCCTCGAACGGCTCGTCGAGGAAGAGCACTTCGGGGTTGTGCAGCAGCGCCGCCGCAAGCCCGATCTTCTTGCGCATCCCCGTCGAGTAGTCCACGACGAGCTTGTGCTGGGAGCCCGCCAGGTCCAGCACGTCCAGGAGCTGGGTGGCCCGCTTGTCGACCTCGGCGCCGGGCAGCCCGCGCAGCCGGCCGGTGTAGCCGAGCAGTTCGCGGCCGGTGAGGCGCTCGAAGAGCCGCAGGCCCTCGGGCAGCACGCCGATCCTGGACTTCACCGCCACCGGGTCGCGCCACACGTCGTGGCCGCCGATCTCGACGGTGCCCCGGTCGGGGCGGAGCAGGCCGGTCACCATCGACAAGGTGGTGGTCTTGCCCGCCCCGTTCGGCCCGACCAGGCCGATGAACTTGCCCGCCGGCAGCTCCAGATCGATGCCCGCGACGGCGATCTGGTCGCCGAAGCGCTTCCACAGATCGCTGACCCGGACGGCGGGCGGCAACTGCCCCGCCGGTGCCGGTTCCGCCGGAGCGGTGCCGCCGTCGAATGTCTGGTCCGGCATGGTGGTGCGCCTTTCGTCCCCGTCCGTACGTCTGTCCGTACGGCCTCGGGGACAGCCTACGAGCGGCGCCCCCGGGCGGCGGCGGCCTCGCGTCCGCAGGCGTACGCGAGGGGGCTGATCAGCTCTTCCGCGTCCGGCAGCCAGCGGTTGGCGGGGGTGGGGCGGCGGGCCCACTGCACCGCGCCGTGGCCGCCGACCCGGGTGGGGGGCGCCGCCACGTACTCCCCCTCGCCGCGGGTGACCAGGTCGATCGAGGAGGCCGTCCAGCCCAGCGCGCGCACCAGGTCGGGGACCTTCGCGCCGGCTCCGGGCAGCACGAAGAACAGCATCCGGCGGTCCGGGGTGCAGGTGACCGGGCCCAGCGTGAGCTCCATGCGCTCCATACGGGCGAGCGCCAGGAAACCGGCCGACTCGGGGACGTCGATCGCGTCGAAGGTGCGGCCGGTGGGGAGCAGGATCGAGGCCTTCGGCTGCTTCGACCACAGGCGGCGGGCGGCCACCGCGCTCCCCGTGGCCTGGGTCGCCCAGTCCGGCCGGGACGGGTGCGCCCCCGGCGCGGGGCAGGCGGCGTCGCCGCAGGAGCAGTGCTCCACGCCCTCGGCCGCCTCCAGCCAGGTGCCGGGGAACACGTCCCAGTGCCGCTCTTCCGCGTACCGCACCGCGCTGTCGAGGAGCTGGTCACCGCGCTGCTTGGGAATCTGTGCGGCTTCCGTGCCTGTGATGGTCTCTTCCACGCAGGACTCAACTCCCGCCACCACCCCGGGTTACGGGCGCGCGCCAGGCGGCGCAGGAGCATCGATCCTGCATCCGGGGCGCATGGGTGCATGGACGGGGGCGCGCGTGGGGCCGCGCCTCTCGGGGCGGGTAACCACAAGCGGGGGGCCCAGAGAACCGGACAAGGCGCGCGTTCGTTCGACATCACCCGTGACCGTGACATTCATCTGATGAACGGAGCATCGGCGCTTGTCTGTGCTTGTCGGCGCTTGTGTGCGTTTACCTGCGCTTACATGCGCTTACCTGCGCGTATCGAGAAGGTTTGCGCTTTTCTTCGTTCCCTTCGCTTCCTTCGCATTCTCTGCCTTTTCGCAGGGCAGTGATCACAGTAGTGATCAACTGCCGCATCAGGGGGTTCACATGGCAGCCAGGCCGCTAGTCGCCCGCCAGCCCAATGAACGGCTGCAGGCGCTCATCCAGGAAGCCGGGTGCTCCAACGCGGGTCTCGCCCGGCGCGTCAACATGGTCGGGGCCGAGCGCGGGCTCGACCTCCGGTACGACAAGACATCCGTGGCGCGCTGGCTCCGGGGCCAGCAGCCCAGGGGACGGGCGCCGGGCATCATCGCGGAGGCGCTGGGGCGCAAGCTCGGGCGCACGGTGACGATCGACGAGATCGGCATGGCGAACGGCAAGAACCTGGCGTCGGGGGTGGGTCTTCAGTTCTCGCCCACGGTCGTCGGCGCGATCGAGCAGGTCTGCGAGCTGTGGCGCAGCGACGTGGGCCGGCGCGACTTCCTCACCGGCTCCACCGTCGCGGCCTCCGCGCTGGTCGAGCCGAGCCGCGACTGGCTGATCACCGGGGCGGACGCGCAGGTCGCGCGGCACGCCGGGCAGCGGGTCGGGGTCGCGGACGTCGACGCGGTGCGGGCGATGACCGAGGCGCTGGTCGAGCTCGACCACCGGTTCGGCTCCGGGCACGTACGGCCGGTCGTCGTCCACTACCTCAACAGCGTGGTGTCGGGGCTGCTGGCCGGCTCGTACCGGGAGACCGTCGGGCGCCGGCTGTTCGCGGCGGTGGCCCGGCTGACGGAGCTGGCGGGGTACATGGCGGTCGACACGGGCCAGCCCGGTCTCGCCCAGCGCTACTACATCCAGGCGCTGCGGCTCGCCCAGGCGGCCGGGGACCGGGGGTACGGCGGGTACGTCCTGGCCGCCTCCATGAGCCACCTCGCCGCCCAGCTCGGCAATCCGCGCGAGATCGCGCAGTTGGCGCGGGCGGCCCAGGAGGGGGCGCGGGGGCGGGTCACCCCGCGCGCGGAGGCGATGTTCTTCGCGGCGGAGGCGCGCGGGCACGCGCTGCTCGGGGACGCGCGGGCGTGCCAGACGGTGGCGGGGCGGGCGCTGGCCGCGATGGAGGCGGCGTCCTCGGACTCCGGGGACGACCCGTCGTGGATCGCGCACTTCGACCACGCCTACCTCTCCGACGAACTCGCGCACTGCCACCGGGACCTGGGGCAGCCCGAGGCGGCGGCGCGGCGCGCGGAGGAGTCCCTGGCGGGCCACCCCGAGACGCGGGCGCGGCGCCGGGCGATCGGGCTGGTCCTGCTGGCCACGGCGCAGGTGCAGCAGCGGGAGGTGGAGTTGGCTTGTGCGACGGGGACGCGGGCGGTGGAGCTGCTGTCCACGTTGCGGACGAATCGGGGGGCGGACTATCTGGACGATCTTCAGCAGCGGTTGGAGCCGTATGCGGACGAGCCGTCTGTACGAGAGTTCGGAGCGCGCCTGGAACTCCAGGCGGCCTGAGCCCCCGTACGGGCTCGCCCCCCACCCCACCTGGGGCTCCGCCCCGAGCCCCGCTTTCACCTGCGGGCGGTGGAGGGTTGCTCGCGCAGTTCCCCGCGCCCCTGGGCCCGTTTTCGTCTGCGGGCTGTGATGGGCTGGTCGCGCAGTTCCCCGCGCCCCTGAACCCGCGTTCGTCTGCGGGCCGTGGTGGGTTGCTCGCGCAGTTCCCCGCGCCCCTAAACCCGCTTTCGTCTGCGGACCGTGGGTGGCTGGTCGCGCAGTTCCCCGCGCCCCTGAAAGCCTGTGGGTGAGCCAACTGTTCCGGCTGCGGGCAACCCCCTAGGGGCGCGGGGAACTGCGCGCTCAGCCGTCCACCGGCCCGCAGACGAATCCCTGGCACAACAGGGGGCGAGGTCGTCGCGGGCGGTGGGGGAATGGGGGCGGGTCCCCGGGGAGGCGTGGGTCACCCAGGTGGCGTGGCACCTTGGGGGGCCGACCCGGTAGCGTGGCTTGACGATTCCGTAGTCCCACGCGTAGGAGTCCCGGTGACGCAGAGCCGACAGGGTGACGAGCCGCAGCAGCCCGCTGCACGGCCCGCACACGAGGGCGTCGTGCTGCCCGCCGACGGATCCGCCCCCTGGCCGCCCGGCGGCCGGCCGTGGGGGGCCCAGCAGGACGGGTGGGCGCAGCCGCTGCCCCCGGAGAGCGGTGACGCCACCCAGTACATCGCTCCCGTACCGGCGGGCCCCGAGGAGACGCAGTACCTCACCCCGCCCCCGGCGAACGCCACGGACGCCACGCAGTACATCGCGCCCGTCCCCCCGGCACCCCCGGGCGCCTCGGACGCGACGCAGTACATCGCGCCCGTGCCCCCGGGCCCCCCGGGCGCGCTCCCCCCGGAGACCCCGGGCGGCGCCGAGGCCACCCAGTACCTGCCGCCCATACCCGCCGCTCCGCAGGACACCCCGCAGGACACCCCGCAGGACACCCCGTACGGCATACGCCCGGGCGCGGCCGAGGAGCGGCAGCCGCCCGCCGAGTTCGACAGCCTCTTCAGGAACGACGCGGCGCCGCAGGGCCAACACCAGGCCGGCAGCCAGCAGTTGCCCCGGTTCGCCCCGGCCCCGCCCGTCCAGGTCCAGCTCCAGACCCCGCAGGCGCCCCCGCCCGGCCACGCGGGCCCGGCCGCCGCGTACGACCCGTACGACGACGAGCCCCGCCGCCGCTCCCGTCTCGGCGTCATCGCCGCCGTCGGCGTCGGCCTCGCCGTCGTGGGGCTCGGCGCCGGGTACCTGATCAGCGGCACCGGCGGCGGTGGCGGCCCGGAGAAGAACGACAACACGCCCATCGCCGCGACCACGCCGACCACCGGCGGCGACGACGGCAAGGCCGAGACCGACCCCGCCAAGGCGCAGGCCGTCGAGCTCGACAAGCTCCTCGCGGACAGCAACAACAGCCGGGACGCCGTCATCGGCGCGGTCGCCGGTATCCGCGGCTGCGACAAGCTGGACACCGCTGCCTCGACCCTGCGCGACGCGGCCCGCCAGCGCGGCGAGCTGGTCACCCGGCTCCAGAAGATCGCCGTGGACAAGCTGCCCAGCAACGCCCGGCTGACCGCCGAACTCACCAAGGCGTGGCAGGCGTCGGCGTCCGCCGACAACCACTACGCCGCCTGGGCGGACCAGACCGGCAAGGACAAGGGCTGCAAGCACGGCCACGCCCGCCGTACGCCCGAGGCCGCCCAGGGCGACCGCGCCAGCGGGGAGGCCACGCTCGCCAAGAAGCAGGCGGCGGGGCTGTGGAACGCCATCGCGGGCAAGTACGGGCTGACCAAGCGCTCTTCCACCCAGCTCTGACCCCCGCCCGGGGCGCCGGACGGCGACCGCGTGTCGGCCTCAGCCCAGGGCCGACGCGTCCTCCAGCGTCCGGCTCACGTCCGTGAACCCGCGCTGCGCCGCGGTGAGCCGCCCCGCCCTCACCACCTGGAACGTCACCTCGCGGTTGACGATCCGGGGGAAGCCGGGCGCCGCCAGCATGTCCTCGAACTTCCACCGCAGCGTCGGCGTCAGCCCGCCCGTCTCCACGCTGACGCCCCTGTTGAGGGCGCGGACGAGGTCGTGGGCGGCGATGCCGTCCTGGCCGAGCGACTCGACGACCTTCTTCAGGACGGTGTAGGCGATCCAGGTCGTCTGCACTCCCGCGTCCGCCGCGTCGACGGACTCGTCCCGGAACGCCTGCTCCCGGATCACCCGCTTCATCGGCTCCCAGCGCGGATCGCCCGCCTCCGGGTACCAGCCGGTGATGTACGCGCCCTCGAACGGGCCGTCCGCGCCGCCGGTGCGGTCGACCAGCGGCTGCCCGACCGAGCCGAGCACCGAGGCGATCTGTACCTTCTGGCCGTCGTTCTCGACGCGCCGGAAGGAGTCGAAGAACGTCTCCGTGCGGTCGCCCAGGACGGCCGTGACGCACCCCTTGCGGGCACGCTCGGCCGCCGCCTTCCCGCCGACCTTCCGGGGCAGCTCCGGGTCCGCACCGGCCCGGAGAAGCGCCTCCTGGGCCTGCGGGGTGTAGTCGCCCGCGTCCTCGGTGGTGCGGATGTCGGCGGACGGCCTGCGGTGGCCGGCGGTCAGGCCCGAGTTGAGCAGGACGGGCAGGATGTCGCCGGAGACGGTGTCGGGCCGTACCAGCGCGACCTTCTCGCACCACACCGAGAGCTGCTTGCCGGTGCCGGCGAGGAGGGTGGCCTGGCCGCCGTTGACGGGGTAGGAGAGGGCGCTGGTGAACTCCTCGTCGGAGACGCCGTAGCCGCCGATGTACGGGATGCCGGCGGACTCCAGGGGGGCCATGAAGGCGCGGCCGTGCTGGCTGTAGGAGCCGACGACGGCGACCGCGTGCTCCTTCACCGCGCGCCGCGCGCACTCGGCGGCGCCGACGGCGGTGTTCTGCTCGTCGCAGGTGAGGACCTGGAGCTTGTGCCCGTCGATGCCGCCGTGGGCGTTGACCCAGCGGGCGTACGCCTGTGCCATGGACGGCATTCCGGGCATATTGGTCGCACGGGTGTGGTCCGGTGCCCAGGTCATGACCGTGACGGTCTCCCTGGATCCCCCCGTGGTCCCAGGGAGCACGCCACAGCCGGTGACCAGGGCGGCTCCGACCGCCGTACACGCCGCGACCAGCGCGGTCATCGCGGGGTGGAAGGGGCGGGGGGAGGAGGAGCTGCGCCATCCGGTCATGTCCCTGCACAATTCCGCCTCACGGGTAACGGCGGAGTGAGCGTTTCCCAACACAGGGTGACCGGCGGGTGAATTGCCCGGGCTCCCGGGGTCCGGGGGAAGTGCGGCAGGAGGGGAACGTACGATCGGGCGCGTGCAGCAAGGTTCAGCCAGCTCTTCCCGTCGCGGCCGTCGCTCCTCCACCATGGGCGGCATGCCGTTGAATGACATGCCCTGGTGGCGCTGGCGCGCGAACGTGCGGTCCGCGCTGCACATGCTCTCCGACGACGCCTTCCAGCGGGAGGTGTGGCTGGCCGGACGGGAGGGGTACGGGGACATCACCGACGCCGTCTACCGGCTGGTGGAGGACACCTGGCTGGACAACTGGTCGGCCGAGAAGTACGTCGGCACGGTCTTCCGGGACTCCGGCGAGGCCGCGCTGGTGGACGTGGCCGTGCTGCGGGTGCTGCGGATCATGCACCAGGTCGGCGCGGACGCCCCGGTGTCGGCGTTCCTGGCCCACCACGGGTGGCCGGAGGCGGTACGGGCGGCGCGCGAGGCGCACGTACGGCTCGCGGCGAACGACGGGGACGACCCGGACGCGGAGCCGCGCTCGCTGGAGGTCCTGCGGATCCTGACGCGCTCGGCGTAGCCGTCGCGGGCGGGGGGCGGGGCCGTGGGGGTCGCCTGGCGGGGGTCCGCATCCTGGGCCCGGACCCGGGGGCGGGGTCGGTTTGTGGCATCCTGCCTGGATGACTGACCAGTACGTCCTCACGCTCTCCTGCCCGGACAAACAGGGCATCGTGCACGCCGTGTCGAGCTATCTCTTCATCACCGGCTGCAATATCGAGGACAGTCAGCAGTTCGGGGACCGCGACACCGGCCTCTTCTTCATGCGCGTCCACTTCTCGGCCGAGGCGCCGGTGACGGTGGAGAAGCTGCGGGCCAGCTTCGCCGCCGTGGGCGACTCCTTCCAGATGGACTGGCAGATCCACCGCGCCGACGAGCGCATGCGGATCGTGCTGATGGTGTCGAAGTTCGGCCACTGCCTCAACGATCTGCTCTTCCGCTCGAAGATCGGCGCGCTGCCGGTGGAGATCGCGGCGGTGGTCTCCAACCACACGGACTTCGCCGAGCTGGTCGCCTCGTACGGCATCCCCTTCCGACACATCCCGGTGACGAAGGAGACGAAGGCGGCGGCGGAGGCGGAGCTGCTGACGCTGGTGCGGGGGGAGGGCGTCGAGCTGGTCGTGCTCGCCCGCTACATGCAGGTGCTCTCCGACGACCTGTGCAAGCAGCTGAGCGGGCGGATCATCAACATCCACCACTCGTTCCTGCCGAGCTTCAAGGGCGCGAAGCCGTACCACCAGGCGCACGCCCGGGGCGTGAAGCTGATCGGGGCGACGGCGCACTATGTGACGGCGGACCTCGACGAGGGGCCGATCATCGAGCAGGAGGTCGAACGCGTGGGGCACGAGGTCACGCCCGACCAGCTGGTGGCGGTCGGGCGGGATGTGGAGTGCCAGGCGTTGGCGCGGGCGGTGAAGTGGCATGCGGAGCGGAGGATTCTGCTGAACGGCCGCCGCACGGTGGTCTTCGCCTGACCCCACCCGGGGCAACCCCGCGATCCCCTGTGCCCGTTCGGGCGATTTTCCCGGCTGCGGTGGTGCGTGCGGCTCCTCGCGCAGTTCCCCGCGCCCCTATTCGGCCGGTTGTTTGTCTGCGGACGGGCGGGGGCTGGTCGCGCAGTTCCCCGCGCCCCTTCTCGGCCCGGTGTTTGACTGCGGGCCGGTGGGGGTTGCTCGCGCAGTTCCCCGCGCCCCTGGTGGGGTCAGGGTCTGTCTGCATCTGCGGGCCGGTGGGGGCTGGTCGCGCAGTTCCCCGCGCCCCTGGGGGGCCTGGTGTTTGTCTGCGTGTGCGGACGGGTGGTGGGTTGCTCGCGCAGTTCCCCGCGCCCCTGGGGGGCTGGGCTGAGCCGACTGTTCTGGGTGCGGGGGGTTTCCTCAGGGGCGCGGGGAACTGCGCGACCAGCCCACCACGGCCCGCAGGCGAAAGCGGGTGGGGCCGCAGGCCCCCTCTGAGGGGCGCGGGGAACTGCGCGAGCAAGCCAGCACGGTCCGCAGACGAAGACGGGGTGGGGCCGTAGGCCCCTTTTGAGGGGCGCGGGGAACTGCGCGACCAGCCCCCACCGGCCCGCAGGCGAACCCGGGCCAGAAAGGGGCGCGGGGAACTGCGCGAGTGACCCCCACCTACCCGCAGGCGAACCCCGGGCAGAACCGGCGCGCTGGCGACAGCCGGTCCCGGGGGTTACAGGCGGCTCAGGGACGCTGTTGCCAGGAGGACGTCTCTGATTGCCTCGCGGTCTCCCAGGCGCCCCGCCGCCGCATCCTCCGGCGGCACATGCCCCGCCGCCAGGCGGCAGAACTCGACGCCGTCCAGGGCGATATGGGCCACCTCGTGGTCGGGCGAGCCGAGCGCCGCAGGGGAGTCCAGCGCGATGTACCAGTCACCGCCACCCGCCCCCTCGATCTCCAGCCGGAGCGACCGCCCGGGCGAGCCCGCCGTGACGAGGCGGGCCGGGGGCGGTGCGAGGCCCGCGCGCCGACGGGCCGCCAGCGCCTCCGGCAGGATCCGCGCCGCGAGGTCGATCATGCGGTGGAGATGGGCGCCCGACGGCGGCTCGTACGGATAGTCGACCGCGTCCGCGATGTCCCCGGCGTGGATCCAGCACTCGAAGGCCCGGTCGAGCAGCGCGTCCTGGAGGGGAAGCGCGAAGTCGCCGTAGGGGACGGCGAGTTCGGCCGCGCCCCGCCCCGCGAACGACACCGTACGGATCAGCGTGTGCGTCTGCTCGCGCCACGGCTCCCGTACCGCCCGCGTCAGCGGAAACCGCGTCGAGGTCCAGAACGCCTCCGTACGGGCCGTCGGCCCGGCCGGCAGTCCCGTCGGCAGGCCCGTGCCCGCCGGGTCGTCCAGGCCGAGGGCGGCGGCCACCAGGCCGTCCACCGCCATCAGATGGCCGATCACGCCCGCCACCGTGGTCCTGCGGTTCATCTTCCGCTCCTGCTCGAACCACTTCAGCCGCACCGGAGCGTGCCACTCCGCGTCGCCGAAGTCATTGAGCAGCGCGTCCAGCCGGGCGGCCTCCGCGTCGTACGCGGACGCCCAGACGGGTACGGGGATGCGCGCGGGGCGGCGGCCCAGGCAGTTCTCCAGGACCCGGGACCGCAGCAGCGGGTCCAGGTCCAGG
Source organism: Streptomyces sp. NPDC043908 (assembly GCF_056435525.1). NCBI lineage: Bacteria > Bacillati > Actinomycetota > Actinomycetes > Kitasatosporales > Streptomycetaceae > Streptomyces > Streptomyces sp. NPDC043908. The sequence continues at coordinate 38,710 of NZ_JBWKEI010000009.1, forward strand.
CTGCGGTCGGTGTGCAGCAGTCCCACCGCGTCCCGCAGCCGCAGCGCCTCGTCGGCGCAGGGCGCGCACTCGGTGAGATGTGCCTCCACGGCCTCGGTCTCCTCCGCCGAGCACGCGGTCAGCGCCCACGCCCCGAGCAGTGATTTCAGTATGGCGTGCGTACGGACCACGGGTTCGGACGCGGGCCCGGGCGCCGGGGCCGGTGACGGCAGGCGTTCGATGTCGTCCGCCGCCCGCCGTGGTGGCGGTATGCGCGGCGTGCCGTTCTCGTCGTCGGGGAGGGCCGGCCCCTGCTCGGCGGGCCCGTTCACAGCGCCCGTCCGTAGCCGGGCGGCGAGGAGCCCTCCGCCGGGCGGGTGTTCGCCGTGGACAGCAGCTGGAGCCCCAGCCGCAGCCGGCGCCGTGCCTCGTCCTCGCTGATGGCGAGGTCGGCGGCGGCCTGCCGGTAGTCGCGGCGCTGGTGGTACGCCAGCTCAAGGGCCTGCCGCAGCGGCGCGGGCATCGACGTCACGATGTAGTCGGCGCGGGCGGCGGCCGTGGCCCGCAGCACCTTGGCCTCCAGCTCCTCGGCGGAGCCGCCGTGCCGCGCGTACTGCGCCGCCTCGGCCTGGCGCAGCCGCAGTACGGCCTGGCGCTGGGCGAGTTTGGCGACCCAGGAGCGCATGGAGCCCTGCTTGGGGTCGTACGCGTCCGGGTTCTCCCAGACGTACCCGAACACCTCGCGGGTGATCTGGTCGGCGGCGGCGTCCTCGCCGAGCACGCGGTGGGCGAGGCTGTGGACGAGCGAGGCGAACCGGTCGTACAGCTCGCCGAGCGCGGCCGCCTCGCCGCGCGCCAGGCGCTGCTGCATCCTGCGGTCCCAGCGAGGTGGTGCGTCCTTCGCCATGCGGCTCCCCAACCGTCTGTGCGTGTACCGTTATGCGTTCTCTGTGACCTATGCGTCTTTTGTCCGCGCCCCTGTGTATGCGTGTCTCCTCGAATGTAGTGCGCCCGGCCGAGGAGGAGCGCTCGTTTACGGCAAGTGCGCCCCCGAAGGGGCAGGTCGTGGTAGGGGCGAGGTGGTTTCGCGCGGTGCGGTCCGGGAAGGCGCCGGGCACGGGCGGGGGCCGACGGCACAGAGAGGTACCGGACGCGTGACGCTGATCGTGAACGAGGCCGAGCAGGGCGGATGGGCCGTGGTGTGCGTCCGCGGGGAACTGGACCTGGTGACGGCGCCGCAGGTGAGGCGCGTGGTGCACGACGTGGTCGCGGCGGGCCGGCACGATCTGGTGCTCGATCTGTCCGAAGTGCTCTTCTGCGACTCCAGCGGCGTGGGCGTACTGATCGCCAGCCGCCGCCTGATCCGTTCCTGCCGGGGCAGGCTCCGCCTGATCCTCCCGGCCCGGGGCGCGGAGGACGGATCGCACGTGAACCGGGTGCTGGCGGCCCTCGGGGTGCGACGGCTCTTCGACGTGTACGGGGACGTGGCGACGGCGGCACGGGAAGAGGCGGAGCCCCTCTCGGCCTAGGACGTCAGGCGCCGCCCCCGAACCTCTCCCGCAGCCGGTACTTCAGCACCTTCCGCAGCGTCTCGTTGCGCGGCAGCGCCTCCACCACCTCCAGCCGCTCCGGCAGCTTGTGCACGGACAGGCCCCGCTCGCGCAGATGCCCCGTGACCTCCGCCAGGGTCAACACCGGCGCCCCCGGCGGCTGTTCGACCACCGCGCAGACCAGCTCCCCGCGCTCCGCGTCCGGCAGTCCGACCACCGCCGCGTCTCCCACCCCGGGGTGCTGGTGCAGCAGGTCCTCGATCTCCTTCGCGGAGATGTTCTCGCCCTTGCGGATGATGATGTCCTTGAGCCGCCCGGTCAGCACCAGATGCCCGCTCTCCTTCACGAACCCCAGGTCGCCGGTGCGCAGGAACCCGTCCTCGTCGAAGGCGGCGGCGGTCTGCGCGGAATCGAGGTACCCCTGGCACACGGCCTCCCCGCGCAGCCGCACCTCCCCGTCCACGATCCGTATCTCCATCCCCTCGGGCGGCCGTCCCTCCGTCGTCGCCAGGTTCTCGTCCGTGTCGTCCGGGTCGCCCATCGTGATCATCGGGACCTCGGTCATGCCGTAGCCGTGGGTGAGCCGCACCCCCATCTCGCGGACGACCGCGCGGTGGACCTCCGGCGGCTTGGGGGCCCCGCCGCCCGCGAGCAGCCGCAGCGAGGGGATGACCTTCTCGCCCGGGTGCCGGCGCTGCTCGGCCAGGAACATCGAGTAGAACGCGGTCGACCCGCCCGCCACGGTCACCCCGTGCTCGCGGTACGCCTCCAGCGCCTCCGGCAGCGCGAAGTGCTCGAACATGACCGCGGGGAAGCCGTACAGGAGCAGCATCACGGTGTAGTCCGGCCCGCCGATGTGGGCGTACGGGAACGCGATCGAGCCCACGTCGTCGGCGGTCAGGTGCAGCGCGTGCGCCAGGCACGAGCCGCCCGCGATCAGTGAGCGGTCGGTGTGCAGGACGCCCTTGGGGTCGGAGGTGGTGCCGGAGGTCCAGTAGATCCAGCGGACGGCGGTGCCGTCGGAGGGCGGGGGCGGAAGGACGGCCGGATCGCCGTCGGGGAGCGTCCCGTACGCCTCGAAGACGCCCCGCGCGCCGAGCCGGGCCGCCATCACCCCGTGGTCGAAGCCGCGCCAGACCCCGGGCACGGCGAAGAACTCCGCGCCCGACTCCCGCAGCGCGAAGCCCACTTCGCGGTCGCGGTAGAAGGGGATGACGGGGGACTGGACGGCTCCGAGGCGGGCCAGGGCGAAGGAGAGGAGCGCGGTCTCGATCCGGGTCGGCAGCTGCCAGGCGACCACGGTGCCGGGGCGCACGCCCATGCCGTACAGGCCCGCCGCCACCCGCTCGGCCCGGTCGCGCAGCCCGCCGAAGGTGAGGGCGCGGTCGTCCTGGAGCAGGACGGGCCGGTCGGGGGTGAGGGCGGCGCGCCGGGCGACCAGTTCCCAGAGGGTGTGCGAGGCGCCGAGTGCGCGTGCGGTGTCGTTCACGTCGACCCCCAGGGAGCAACCGTAGCTGACGGTTAGTCAGATCTTGCCAGGAGCGTAGGGGTGCACCGCCTTGTCGGTCCAGGGGTGCGCGGCTAGCCTGCTTTCTGACGGTCCATCAGATGCGCCAGCGGGTGGAGGCCACGCATGACCGAACTGCCGCGCGTCGTCAGCGTCGACGACCATGTGATCGAACCGGCCCACCTCTTCGAGACCTGGCTCCCGGCGAAGTACCGCGAGCGGGGGCCGCGCCCGCTGACCGCCGGCATCGGTGAACTCGCCTACGTGGGCGGCAAGTACCGGATCACCATGGACCCGGACGGACCGCCGACCGACTGGTGGATCTACGAGGACCTGAAGTTCCCGTACAAGCGCAACATCGCCGCCGTCGGCTTCGACCGCGACGAGATGACCCTGGAGGGCATCACCCGTGAGGAGATGCGGCGGGGCTGCTGGGATCCGAAGGCGCGGCTGGCGGACATGGACCTCAACCACGTCGAGGCGAGCCTGTGCTTCCCGACCTTTCCCCGGTTCTGCGGGCAGACCTTCGCGGAGGCGCACGACAAGGAGGTCGCGCTGGCCTGTGTGCGGGCCTACAACGACTGGATGGTGGAGGAGTGGTGCGGGGACAGCGGCGGCCGGCTGATCCCGCTCTGCCTCATCCCGCTGTGGGACATCGGCCTCGCCGTCGCCGAGATCCGCCGCAACGCCGCGCGCGGGGTGCGGGCGGTGACGTTCTCGGAGATCCCCACCCACCTCGGGCTCCCGTCGATCCACTCCGGCTACTGGGACCCCTTCTTCGCGGTGTGCGAGGAGACCGGCACGGTCGTGAACATGCACATCGGGAGCAGCAGCCAGATGCCTGCCGCGAGCCCCGACGCCCCGCCCGCCGTCCAGGCCTCGCTGAGCTTCAACAACGCCATGGCCTCGATGATGGACTTCCTGTTCAGCGGGGTGCTCGTGAAGTTCCCGCGGCTCAAGCTCGCCTACTCCGAGGGCCAGATGGGCTGGATCCCGTACGCCCTGGAGCGCGCCGACGACGTGTGGGAAGAACACCGCGCCTGGGGCGGGGTCCGCGACCTGATCCCCGAGCCGCCCTCCACGTACTACTACCGCCAGATCTTCTGCTGCTTCTTCCGCGACAAGCACGGGGTGGCGTCCCTCGACGTGGTGGGACGGGACAACGCGACCTTCGAGACCGACTACCCGCACGTCGACTCCACCTTCCCGCACACCAGGGAAGTCGCCCTCGACCACGTCAAGGGCCTCGACGACGAGACGGTGTACAAGCTGATGCGCGGCAACGCGATCCGCATGCTCGGTCTGGAGCTGGACAAGGACCGCCGGTAGTGGACCTCACGTACACCGAGGAGGAGGAAGAGTTCCGGGCCCGGCTGCGCGCCTGGCTCGCGGCCGTGCTGCCGGGGCTGCCGCCGGGGCCCGACCCGCTGGACTGGCCGGGGCGGCGCGCGTACGACACCGGCTGGCAGCGGATGCTCTACGACGCCGGGTACGCGCGCGTGCACTGGGACGCCTCCGCCACCCGGCGCCTGATCCTCCTGGAGGAGACCGAGCGGGCCGGGGCGCCCTATGTCGGCGCCAACTTCGTGGGGCTGCTGCACGCGGGCCCCACCATCGCCGCCGAGGGCACCGGGGAGCAGCGCGCGCGGTGGCTGGAGCCGGTGCTGCGCGGCGACGAGGTGTGGTGCCAGGGGTTCTCCGAGCCCGACGCGGGCTCGGACCTGGCGGCGCTGCGGACCCGGGCGGTACGGGACGGGGACGCCTACGTGGTGAGCGGCGCCAAGATCTGGACCTCGCACGCGCAGGTCGCCGACTGGTGCGAGCTGCTGGTGCGCACCGACCCGGACGCGCCCCGGCACCGGGGCATCACCTGGCTGGCGATGCCCATGGACGCGCCCGGCATCACGGTACGGCCGCTGCGCACGCTCGCCGGCTCGGAGGAGTTCGCCCAGCTCTTCCTCGACGAGGTGCGCGTCCCGGTGACCCACCGGGTCGGCGCCGAGAACGACGGCTGGCGCGTGACCATGGTGACGCTGTCGTACGAGCGGGGCACGGCCTTCGTCGGCGAGGTGGTCGCGTGCCGCCGCGGCCTGGTGGAGATCGCCCGCGCCGCGCACAAGAACGGGACCTGGGACGATGCCGAGATCCGGCGCCGACTGGGCGGGCTGCACGCGGAGTTCGCCGCGCTGTGGCGGCTGATCCAGTGGAACGTGAGCGAGGCGGAGCGCGGCGGGGGCGTGCCCGGCGTCGGCGGCTCGGTCTTCAAGCTGCGCTACTCGCACGCCCGCCAGGAGCTGTACGACGCCGCCGCGGCCGTCCTCGGCCCCGACGCGCTGGACCTCGGCCGCGAGTGGACCCGGGACCGGCTCTCCTCGCTCTCGTACACCATCGCCGCCGGCACCTCCCAGATCCAGCGCAACATCGTCGCCGAGCGGATCCTCGGCCTGCCCAAGGGGGGCCGCTGATGGACTTCCGGCTGAGCGAGGACCAGCTGGCCCTGCGGGCGGGCGTACGGGAGGTGCTCGCCCGGCGCTTCGACGCCGCCGCGCTGCGCCGCGCCCTCGACGGGGGCGGGCTTGACCGGGGGCTGTGGCGGGCGCTCGGGGACGCCGGGTTCTTCGCGCTGCGGCTGCCGCGGGAGGCGGGCGGGGTCGGGCTCGGGCTGCCCGAGGCGGTGCTGCTCTTCGAGGAGGCGGGGCGGGCGCTGCTGCCCGGCCCGCTGATCGCCACGCACCTGGCGGCGGGCCTGGTGGCGGGGGCGGCCGAGGGCACGGCCGTGGTGACCGCGCCCGACGGGGGCCTGGTGGAGTGGCTGGCGGAGGCCGACGCCGTCCGGGGGGACGTCACCGGCGCCGAGCCCGTCCGCTCGGCCGACCCGCTCACCCCCCTGCACCGCGTCCCCGGCGCCGGGGACACCCGGGACGCCCAGGCTCCGGAGCGGGCGCTGCTGAGCGCCGCCGAGCAGCTGGGCAGCGCGGGCCGCAGCACCGCGCTCGCCGTCCAACACGCACGGACCCGCCACCAGTTCGGACAGCCCATCGGAGCCTTCCAGGCGGTGAAGCACCTGTGCGCGGGGATGCTGGTCCGCACCGAGGTGGCGCGCGCCGCCGTGTACGCGGCGGCCGTCACCGGCGACCCGGTGGAGATCGCGGGCGCCAAGCTGCTCGCCGACGAGGCGGCCGTGCGGTGCGCCCGGGACTGCCTCCAGGTGCACGGCGGCATGGGCTTCACCTGGGAGGCGGAGGTCCACCTCCATCTGAAGCGGGCGTGGCTGCGCGGCACGCGGTGGCCGACGGCGGCGCGGGCGCGGGAGCTCCAGGCGGCGGCGCTGGCGGAGGCGATGTGAGACGGGAGCGGGCCCGCACGGCCGGGGTGCGCGACGAGGCGTTGGCCGGAGCGTGATGAAGCGTCACCGTGCGTCGATACCGGGTTGTGTCCTTCGAAGGACTCGTCACACCCCGGAGTCGGGGCCGCCCTCGGGTAACCTCCGTGGAGTGCGATCCCCCAGGCATCCCGCGCGCCCCTGTTCGACCCCCCGCAATGTGCGTCGCACAGTATGCACCACGCGTACTCCTTCGCGCTGGAATATGCCTGAAGCGCTTGTTGCGGTGACTGTACGTCAACCATGCTGTCTCGTAAGGAAATCACGTTCCGTGAGCTTGTCGAGGCGCGAGGCGATGTGTCCGCCGGTTCGGATGGTGTGAGCGGTGCAGGTGCTTCAGGTTCAGTTGGAGGTCGGAGCCGACCCCGCCGAGGTGGGACGCGCTCGCAGATGGGCTCGCTCGCGGCTGGCCGGGTGCGGGATACGGCTCGACGAGCCGCTCGCCGAGACCCTGATCCTGCTGATCTCCGAGCTCGTGACCAACGCGGTGGTGCACACCGGCTGCCCGGCCGTGCTGCGGATGCTCTTCGGTCCCGTCGACGGGCCGGACGACGGCGGCACGGTCCGGGTCGAGGTGGCCGACAGCAGCGCGTGCGCCCCCAGGCCGCGCCACGCGGACGGGGACGACACCAACGGCCGGGGCCTGGAGCTGGTCGACGGCCTCGCCGACCGCTGGGGCTGGCAGGCCGAGGGCGCGGGCAAGTCGATCTGGTGCGAGGTGGACCGCTGCTGCGACGGGGGCGCGCCGGAGCGTATGGGCGGGGCGTTCGAGCCGGGCGCGTATGAGCCGTCGTGCGCTGTCACAAATCGGGCGTAAAGGGCAAAGCTTTCACTAGGTGTTGACGCGCCGTGGCGGTCTGATCACCCTTGGATGAGCGATTCGTCGCGAGGGGACGCCGAGGGCGCGGACCGGCCCCTGGTCCGTCCTGGGCCGGTCCTGGTTCTCCTCGGCGAGTGCGGGTCGTGGCCCGGCGTGGGCTCAGGGCAAGGCTCCTTCAGGGCATCGGGAGCAGGGCGAGCACGCCGTGGCCGGGTGGCGGCCGCCGTGCCGTGCTCGGGGTGCGCATGACGCGCCGCCACCCGTGACAGGGCGACAGGCCCGGGGCGCGGACTCCTCGTACGCCCCGGCGCGGCGCCACGGCGACGGCACTACGACAATGGCGCTACGGAAATGGCGCTACAGCACGGCGACCGGCGCGACCGGGGTCCCGGTGGCCCCCACGAACGGCTCGGGCATCGCCGACAGCCAGAACGCGTACCGCCGCTCCTGCGCACAGGCTGTGGACAACTCCTCCAGATTCCAGTTCTGGCCCTGGAGCATCCCCATCTCGACCAGATCGAGCGCGTGCACCCCGAGCCACAGGCCCTCGATCTCCGGCGGGAAGATCTCGAAGGTCAGGGTGTCGTTGGCGACGGCAGCGACGTCACGCGCGTGGAACCACTCCGGAGTACGCAGCGACAGGCCCGGCGAGGGAAAGCCGTACCCGTGCCTGTCGCCGGCGAGGCAGAGCTGGACCTGTCCCGTCCGTACGAGCACGATGTCGCCCGCGCGGACGGTGACCCGGCCCAGCTCCTCGGCGGCCGACAGGTCCTCCGGGGTGACCGCGTGCCCGCCGGGCAGCCGGTCCACGCCGTGGACGCGCGCCACGTCCAGCAGGACGCCGCGCGACACGAGGTGGCGGGGCTTGTCGATACCGCTGAACTCGGCGCCGCCGTGCGCGGTGATGGTGGTGGCGGGGCGGCCGTTGTAGAGGCGGCCGGAGTGCGAGACATGGGTCAGCGCGTCCCAGTGGGTGGCGGCCTGGAGTCCGAACGTCACGGCGTCGTCGCTGGTGGCGACCGTGCCCGGGCCGAAGATCTCCTGGTTGATCTGCACCATGGTGTGCAGCGGGTTGACCCGGCCGGGGATCAGGCCGGTCTGGACGCCGTTCTGCTCCAGGGGGAGTGCGAGCGGGACGCGGCGGCCGGTGCGGACGGTGGCGGCGGCCTCCCGCACCACCTCGTCGGTGACGAGGTTGAGCGTCCCGATCTCGTCGTCGCGGCCCCAACGCCCCCAGTTGTTCACGCGCTTGGCGATCTCGTGGAACTCGGGCGGCAGCGCGGACGCGGTGGACGCGGCGGACGTCGCGGACATGTGGGCCCTCCCTGGGTCTTGTCTTCCGGTGCCTGCCGGGCCCTAAAATCTAACGGTCCGTCAGAAACCGCGGGAAGGGGCCGGCGTGGGGAACTTCTTGGCAGGCAAAGTGGTCGCCGTGACCGGCGCGGGGCGCGGTATCGGCCGCGCGGTGGCGCTCGCGGCGGCGGCGCAGGGCGCCAGGGTCGTCGTCAACGACTACGGCGTCTCCGTCGACGGCGCCTCGCCCAGCAGCGAGATCGCGGACGCGGTGGTCAAGGAGATCGAGGCGGCGGGCGGCGAGGCGGTGGCCGTCGCCGACGACGTCTCGACCATGGAGGGTGGCCAGCGGATCGTCGACACCGCGCTCACCCGGTGGGGCCGGGTGGACGGAGTGGTGTGCGTGGCGGGCATCCTGCGCGAGCGGATGCTCTTCAACATGACGGAGGAGGAGTGGGACCCGGTGGTGGCCACCCACCTCAAGGGCACCTTCACCGTGTTCCGGGCGGCCTCGGCGGTGATGCGCCAGCAGGGCACCGGCACGCTGATCGGGTTCACCAGCGGCAACCACCAGGGCAGTGTGGCGCAGGCCAACTACAGCGCGGCCAAGGGCGGAGTGATCTCCCTGGTCCGCAGCGCGGCGCTCGGCCTGCACAAGTACGGCGTCACCGCCAACGCGGTCGCGCCCGTGGCGCGGACCCGGATGTCCGCCAACGTGCCCATGGAGCTGACGGAGATCGGCGAGCCGGAGGACGTGGCGGCGTTCGTGGTGTACCTCCTGAGCGACCGGGCCCGCGAGGCGGGGGTCACCGGGCAGGTGTACACGGTGGCCGGACCGAAGATCGCGGTGTGGGCGCAGCCGAGGGAGCTGCGGGCGGGGTACGTCGCCGGGGGCGGGTGGACCCCGGAGCGGATCGCGGAGTTCCTGCCGGGGGGTGTGGGGGTGGATCCGATGCCGTTGCTGGAGCGGGTGGGGGAGATGGGGCGGGCGGCGGTCTCTGGGGCCCGCCCCAACGCGGGGGCGTCGCCCGGGGCGGAGAATGCCCGATGAAACGTCCCCGGCCCCTCCGCCGCGCCTATGGCCCGCCCCCACTCCCGCTCAGCGCCCATCTGCGGGCCGGTGGCCGGCTGGCCGCGCAGTTCCCCGCGCCCCTTAAAGGGCCGGACTTCGTCTGCGGGCGCTGGGTGGTTGCTCGCGCAGTTCCCCGCGCCCCTTCAGGGCTTGGTTTTCGTCTGCGGGCTGGTGGGCGACTGGTCGCGCCGTTCCCCGCGCCCCTTAAGGGGCCGGACTTCGTCTGCGGGCGGTGGGTGGTTGCTCGCGCAGTTCCCCCCGCCCCTTAAGGGGTCGGGACTCGTGTGCGGGGCGTCTTGGGTTGCTCGTGCCCCTTGAAGGCCGGTGGTCATCCGCGGGTTGTCTGTGGCTGAGCGCGCGGTTCCCCGCGCCCCCCACCCCCCAGGGGCGCGGGGAACTGCGCGAGCAACCCGCCACGGTCCGCAGACGAACACGGACCCCCCGGGTCAACATCCCGCCCCGCGAGCCCCCAACCCCCCTAGGGGCGCGGGGAACTGCGCGAGTAAGCCTCCAAGGTCCGCAGACGAAAGCGGGGTTGGGGGCGCGGGGAACTGCGCGACCGGCCACCCACCGCCCGCAGACAAAGACCGGGCAGAGAAGAGACCCCATGGACTTCGGCTACACCCCCGCCGACGAAGCCTTCCGCCACACCGCCCGCACCTGGCTCGACGCCCACCCGCCCCACGGCACCCCACGCCAGTGGGAGCGGGAGCTCGGTGCCGGGGGGTGGATCGGGCTCGGGTGGGGGGACACGCCGTACGGGAACCGGGCGGCGACGCTCACGCAGCAGGTCGTCTGGGCCGAGGAGTACGCCCGCCACCCCGGCACCCCGCCCCGCCTCGGCCACATCGGGGAGAACCTCCTCGCCCCCACCCTCCTCGCCCACGGCACCCCCGCCCAACGCGACCGCTTCCTGCCGCCGATCGCCCGCGGGGAGGAGATCTGGTGCCAGGGCTACAGCGAACCCGGCGCCGGATCGGACCTCGCGGCCGTGCGCACCACCGCCGTACGCGACCCGGGCGACCCGACGGGCGCGTACCGCGTCACCGGACAGAAGATCTGGACCTCGCACGCCCACGAGGCCGACTGGTGCTTCGTGCTGGCCCGTACCGAACCCGGCTCGCACCGCCACCACGGCCTCTCCTTCCTCCTCGTCCCCATGGACCAGCCGGCCGGCCGCGTCGAGGTCCGGCCGATCCGGCAGCTGACGGGGACCAGTGAGTTCAACGAGGTCTTCTTCGACGGCGCCCGCGCCCACCCCGGCCACCTCGTCGGCGGCGAGGGCAACGGCTGGCGCGTCGCCATGGACCTGCTCGCCGCCGAGCGCGGGGTCTCCACCCTCGCCCAGCAGATCGGGTTCGAGGAGGAGCTGGCGGAGGTCGTACGGCAGGCGGCCGAAGGGGGGTCGGCGGACGATCCGCTTGTGCGGGACCGGGTCGTCCGGCTCTGGGCCGAGCTGCGCACCATGCGCTGGAACGCCCTGCGCACCCTGGGCGGCTCCGACCCCGCCGCCCCCAGCGTCGCCAAGCTCCTGTGGGGCGGCTGGCACCAGCGCCTCGGCGAACTCGCCCTGGCCGTGCGGGGGGCGGCCGGCACGGTCGGGCCGGACGAGTGGAGCGAGCGGGAGCCGTACCGGCTCGACGCGCTCCAGCGGCTGTTCCTCTTCTCCCGCGCCGACACCGTCTACGGCGGCTCGGACGAGATCCAGCGCACCATCATCGCCGAGCGCGTGCTCGGCCTGCCGAAGGAGGCACGGGGCCAGTGAGAGGTGTCCTGTTCGACGGTACGCACGCGCAGGTGGTGGACGACCTGGAGGTACGCGACCCGGGGCCCGGCGAGGTCCGGGTCGCGATCGCCGCGGCGGGCCTGTGCCACTCCGACCTCTCCGTCATCGACGGCACCATCCCCTTCCCCGTGCCCGTGGTGCTCGGCCACGAGGGCGCGGGCGTCGTCGAGGCCGTCGGGGAGGGGGTCGCCCATGTCGCCCCCGGCGACCACGTGGCGCTCTCCACCCTCGCCAACTGCGGGGCGTGCGCCGACTGCGACCGGGGGCGGCCCACCATGTGCCGCCGGGCGATCGGGCGTCCGGGGCGGCCGTTCTCGCGCGGCGGCGCGCCGGTCCACCAGTTCGCCGCCAACTCCGCCTTCGCCGAACGCACGGTGGTCAAGGCCGTCCAGGCGGTCGGGATCCCCGCCGACCTGCCGTTCACCTCCGCGGCCCTCATCGGCTGCGCGGTCCTGACCGGCGTCGGCGCCGTACTGAACCGCGCCCGCGTGGACCGGGGTGACACCGTCGTCGTCATCGGCACCGGCGGCATCGGCCTCAACGTCCTCCAGGGCGCCCGGATCGCGGGCGCGCGCACGGTCGTCGCCGTCGACAGCAACCCGGCGAAGGAGGCCGCCGCGCGGCGGTTCGGCGCCACCCACTTCCTGACCTCGGTGGACGGTGTACGGGAGGTCCTGGAGACCGGCGCCGACCACGTCTTCGAGTGCGTCGGCCACGTCGGGCTCGTCCGCCGGGCCGTCGACCTGCTCGACCGGCACGGCCAGGCGGTCCTGCTCGGGATGCCCGCGCCGACGGCGGAGGCGACGTTCGCACCCGCCGCGATGTTCCTGGACAAGTCCATCCTCGGCTGCCGGTACGGCAGTTCACGCCCCCAGTACGACATCCCCCGCTACGCCGAGCTGTACCGCACGGGCGCCCTGCTCCTCGACGAGCTGGTGACCGAGACGTACCCGGTGGAGGACTTCGCCAAGGCGGTGGAGGACGCGCGGCAGGGGAGGGTGGCGCGCGGGGTGCTGACCTTCTGAGCCGTCCGGCGGGGCCGGCGTGGGAAGGGCCCGGCCGGCGCTCAGTCCTCCACGCGGTCGCGGCCGGCGGCGCGGAAGGTGCGCCGGTAGACGGTCGGCGGGACGCCGAGCGCGGCCTGGAGGTGCTGGCGCAGCGAGGTCGCCGTGCCGAACCCGGCGGCCCGCGCTATCCGGTCGACGGACAGGTCGCTCGACTCCAGCAGGTACCGGGCCCGCTCGACGCGCTGCTGGGTGAGCCACTGGCCGGGGCTCATCCCCGTCTCCTCACGGAACCGGCGCGTGAACGTCCGTACCGACATCGCCTCCTGCTCCGCCATGTCCCGCAGCTGGATCGGCTCGTCGAGGCGGCCAAGCGCCCAGGCGCGGGCGCCGGTGGTCGTCGCCACCTGGGGCCGCGGCAGCGGCCGTTCGATGTACTGGGCCTGCCCGCCCTCCCGGTGCGGCGGCACCACGGTCCGCCGGGCCACGTCGTTGGCGACCGCCGATCCGTGGTCGCGCCGCACCAGGTGCAGGCACAGGTCGATCCCGGCGGCGACCCCGGCCGAGGTCAGCACGTCGCCGTTGTCGATGAACAGCACGTCCGGGTCGACGGCGACGGACGGGAAGAGGCGCTGGAAGTGCTCGGCGTGCCGCCAGTGGGTGGTGGCGGGCCGCCCGTCGAGGTACCCGGCGGCGGCCAGGACGTAGCTGCCGGTGCAGATGGAGACCATGCGCGTACCGGGCCGTACGTGGGCGAAGGCGCGCGCGAGCTCGTCGGTGAGCACGCCCTCCTCGTAGACCGGCCCCAGCTCGTGCGAGGCGGGCACGACCACGGTGTCCGCGTGCGCCAGCGCCTCGGGTCCGTTCTCCACCAGCACGGCGAAGTCGGCGTCGGTCCGCACGGGGCCGGGCGCGCGCACCGAGCAGGTGGTGACGGAGTACAGCGGCCCGCGCTCCCCGCCCGCGCCGCGCGCCAGCCCGAAGATCCGCTGGGGGATGCCGAGCTCGAACGGGAGGATGCCGTCGAGGGCGAGGACGACGACGCGGTGGGGGGCGGCCGGAGTCATGGCGCGAGTCTACGTGGCCCGATCCCTGCGAACCATGGCTATCCAGCCACTCGTACGGACCGGGCCACCACGCCAGGCTGTGGCCATGTCCCAGACAACCGACGCCGTCGCCCCCGGCGCTCAGACGGCCCCCGCCCCGCGGCCCGGACCCCGCCGCCGCATCCACCGTGCCTGGTTCGTCGCCGCCGTCACCTTCGTGACGATCATCGGCGCGGCCGCCTTCCGGTCGCTGCCGGGGCTGCTCATCGACCCGCTGCACGAGGAGTTCGGCTGGTCGCGCGGCACGATCGGGGCGGCGGTCTCGGTGAACCTCGCGCTGTACGGGCTCACCGCGCCCTTCGCCGCCGCGCTGATGGACCGGTTCGGCATCCGCCGGGTCGTGGCCGCGGCGCTGACCGTGATCGCCACCGGCGCCGGGCTCACCGTCTTCATGGACGCCGCCTGGCAGCTGATGCTCTGCTGGGGTCTGCTCGTGGGACTGGGCAGCGGGTCGATGGCGCTGGCGTTCGCCGCGACCGTCACCAACCGCTGGTTCACCGCCCGGCGCGGCCTGGTCACCGGCATCCTCACCGCCGCGTCCGCCTCCGGGCAGCTGATCTTCCTGCCGCTCCTTTCGTGGCTGGTGGAGCACCACGGGTGGCGTCCGGCCGCCGTCACGGTCGCGCTCGCCGCGCTCGCGGTGGTGCCGTTCGTGTGGCTGCTGCTCCGCGACCACCCGGCGGACTCGGGACTCGCCCCGTACGGCTCGGACACGTACGTGGAGAAGCCCGCCCCCGTGCCGGGCGCCGCGGGGCGCGCGGTGAAGGTGCTGCTCTCGGCCGTGCGCACCGGCCCGTTCTGGCTGCTCGCCGGCACCTTCGCGATCTGCGGCGCCTCCACCAACGGCCTCATCCAGACGCACTTCGTGCCCGCCGCGCACGACCACGGCATGCCGGTGACGGCCGCCGCCGGGCTGCTCGCGGTCATCGGCGTCTTCGACGTGGCCGGCACGATCTTCTCGGGCTGGCTCACCGACCGCTTCGAGTCGCGCCGGCTGCTCGCCACGTACTACGCGCTGCGCGGCATCTCGCTGCTCTTCCTGCCGATGCTGCTCGCGCCCTCCATCCACCCGCCGATGCTGTTCTTCATCGTCTTCTACGGCCTGGACTGGGTGGCCACCGTCCCGCCCACCCTCGCGCTGTGCCGCGAGCACTACGGCGAGGACAGCGCCATCGTCTTCGGCTGGGTGCTCGCCTCGCACCAGGTGGGCGCGGCCGTCGTCGCCTTCCTCGGGGGTCTCGCGCGCGACGCCTTCGGCTCGTACGACATGGTCTGGTACGGCTCGGGCACGCTGTGCGCGGTGGCCGCGCTGATGGCCCTGGTGATCCGCCGCACCGGATCCGGCGCCGCCGCCACGCCGTCGGCGGAACCGGCGGCCGCGTGATCCCCTCTCCCTGGGGGAGGGGGGCCGGATGAAGCCGATGAACAGGCCGGGCGTGGTGGTGGCGGGGCTGCTCTGCGCCGTGCTGGCCGGATGCGGGACCGAGAGGGCGGGGAGCGCGGCGGGCGAGCGGCCCTCGTCGCGGCCGTCGCTCGCCGCCGAGAAGCAGCCGTGCCCGCCGGACGAGACGACGCAGGACACGCCGTCGGGCGGGGGTGTGGACGAGACGTCGGAGGACGCGTCGGGCGGGACGTCGGGCCCGGCCGTCGACGGGACGACCGGGGACGCGACGACCGGTGACGGTGCCGGATCCTCCGGGCCGTCCACGGACGAGACCGCGGACGAGACCACCGACGAGGCCTCCGGCAGCGCCGAGCCCCCCACGGACGAGGACACCGGCGCCCCGGAACCTCCCACCGATGAGACGACCGACGAGACGACTGACGAGACCACCGACGAGACCACCGACGACGACGCCGGTGACGCCGGGCCGCCCACCGAGGGCACCGCCCCGCCCTGTCTGCCCGCCGGGTGGTTCGACATGACCCAGGAGTTCACCGACTACTACGCCCAGCACCTCACCAAGGCCGACGACGGCCTGTGGCCCTTCCTGGTGGCCGCCCGGCTCCGGCAGGAGGGCGACTCGGTCAAGGCGCTCGTGACGGTGAACTTCATCCCGTCCGGTGCCGACGACTTCGAGGGCCGCCGGATCGCCGAGGTGTTCGCCGCCTGGCGCCACGAGGCGTACGGGGACAAGGGCAAGCTGCGGATCGAGACCCGCAGCGGCGGCCGGGTGGTCGAGCAGAGCTGGTGAGTGCGCGGGGCGTGAGCGCGTATGGGGGCGCCGCCCTCGAAGACAGGCGCTCAGGCGGTGAAGCGCCCGAACCGGCCCCGGTGGAACAGCAGCGGCTCGCCCTCCGCCGTCCCGCCGAGCGCCTCCACGCGGCCCACCACGATCAGGTGGTCGCCGCCGGTGTGCACGTTCTGGATGCGGCAGTCCACCCACGCCGGTACGCCCGCCAGGCGCGGGGAGCCGGTCGCGGGGGCCGCGTCGAAGTCCACGCCCGCGAACTTGTCGGCGCCGCTCACCGCGAACGCCCGGCACAGCGGGCCCTGTGCGGCGCCCAGGACGTTCACGCAGAAGGTGCCCGCGCGGGCGATGCGCGGCCAGGTCGTCGACGTACGGCCGACCATGAAGGCGACCAGTGGCGGGTCGAGGGAGAGCGAGGCGAAGGACTGGCAGGCGAAGCCGGCCGGGCCGCTCTCGTCGCGGGCGGTGACGACCGTGACGCCGGTGGCGAAGTGGCCCAGTACGCCCCGGAACTCGGCGGGGTCGAACGGCAGCCGCTCGTCGTCGCGTACCGCCCGTAAGTCGGGCCGGGGCAGGGCCTCGACGGGCTCGGCGGGGGCCGTGGCCACCGCGCCGACGGACCGCAGGTATCGGACGACGGTCGCCGCCATCCCTTCGTGTCCCATCACGCCCTCATTGAACCTGACGGGTCGTCAGATGGGAACCCTCACAGCCCCCGGTACTTCGGCGTCCGGCGCTCCACGAAGCTCGCCACGCCCTCCTGGGCGTCCCGGGTGGTCATGTTGATCTCCTGGGCGGCCGCCTCGGCGGCGAAGGCGCTGCTGCGGTCGCCGTCCAGGGAGGCGTTGACCAGCTGTTTCGCCAGCGCCAGCGAGCGGGTCGGGCCGGCCGCGAGCCGCTGGGCCCACTGCCGGGCCAGGGCGGGCAGATCGTCGTCCGGCACCACCCGGTTGACCAGGCCGAGCCGCTCGGCGTCCGCCGCCGCCACCGCGTCCCCGAAGAACATCAGCTCCTTGGCGCGCTGCGGCCCCACCAGCCGGGGCAGCAGATACGCGCCCCCGCCGTCCGGGACCAGGCCGCGCCGGACGAACACCTCGATGAAGCGGGCCGACTCCGCCGCCAGCACCAGGTCGCAGGCGAACGCCAGATGCGCGCCGATCCCGGCCGCCGTGCCGTTGACGGCCGCGATCACCGGCTTCTCGCAGTCGAGCACGGCCCCCACCAGCCGCTGGGCACCCAGGCGGATGGTGCGGGCCACGTCACCGGCGACCCGCTCGCCGGACACCACCGCGCCCCGCAGGTCGGCGCCGGCGCAGAAGCCCTTGCCGGTGGCGGTGAGCACGACGGCCCGTACGGCCGGCTCGGCGCTCGCCTCGCCGAGCAGCGCGATGATCCGCTCCCGCTGCTCCCAGGTCACGGCGTTCATCGCCTCGGGCCGGTCGAGCGTGATCCAGGAGACGCCGCCGTCGGTGGTGTGGCGGACGGTCTCGGTGAGCGGGCGGGCGTCCTCGCCGCTCATGAGCACACCACCAGCGCGTCCAGCGCCACCGCCCCCTGCCCGCGCGGCAGGACCATCAACGGGTTGATGTCCAGCTCCGCGAGTTCCCCGCCGAGCTCCAGGGCCATCCGCTGCACCCGCAGCACCACCTCCACCAGCGCGTCCACGTCGACCGGCGGCCCGCCGCGTATGCCGTCGAGGAGCGCCCGGCCGCGCAGCTCGCCGAGCATCGCGCGGGCCTGCTCCTCACCGAAGGGGGGTACGCGCACGGCCGCGTCGCCCAGGACCTCCACCAGGACGCCGCCCAGACCGACGGTCACGGTCGGCCCGAAGAGCGCGTCGTGGGTGACGCCGACGACCATCTCGACCCCCCGGGCGACCATCTGGCACACCAGCACGCCGTCCAGCTCGACCCCCTCGTACCGGGCGATGTCGGTCAGCTCGCGGTAGGCGTCGCGCACCTGGCTGGCCGAGGTCAGGCCGACCTTCACCAGGCCGAGTTCGGTCTTGTGGGCGAGGCGGGTGCCGGAGGCCTTCATGACCACCGGGTAGCCGACCTGGCCGGCCGCCCGCACGGCCGCCGCCGCGCTGGTCACCAGCTGCTCGCGCGGCACCCGGATCCCGTACGCCCGCAGCAGCTGCTTGGCGGCGTGCTCGCTCAGCTGGTGGCCCGGCCGCATCAGGGCCTGGGCCTTGCGGAAGGAGGGCGAGGGGACGCGCGGCGCCTCGTCGAAGGGGGAGCGGTAGGAGGAGGTGAACCGGTGGTGGGAGAGGTAGGCGCGGACGGCGCCCACGCAGTTGCCGAACGTACGGAAGGTGGCGACGCGCGAGGAGCCCAGCAGCGTCTCGCGGTAGGCGGCCTCGGTGCCCACCGGCGAGCCCCACACCACGCACACCAGCTTGTCGGTGTGCTCCGCGGCCTCCACCAGGTCCCGGGCGAGCCGGTCGCTCATCGGCGGGAACGGTCCGGTGATGGGGCAGATCAGCACGCCCACCGACGGGTCGTCCAGGAGCGCGTCGATGATCTTCCGGCCGCGCCAGTCGCCCACCGGGTGGCCGCCGTTGTCGACCGGGTTGGCCACGTTCAGATACGGCGGTATCCAGGTGTGCAGCTCGGCCTGCTTGGCCTCGGAGAGCGTGGGCAGGGTGAGTCCGGCGGCCGTCGCCAGGTCCGCGAAGTGGGCGCCGGTGCCGCCCGAGATCGAGTAGACGACGACCCCTTCGGCGACCGGCGGACGGGCCCGCGCCAGCAGGGCCGAGGTGTCCTGGAGCTCGTCGAGCCCGTCGACGCGGATCACCCCGTACTGCCGCATCGCCGCGTCCACCACCTGGTCCGCGCCGGTCAGCTTGCCGGTGTGGGAGGCGGCGGTGCGCGCCCCGGTCTCGGTGCGGCCGACCTTGACCGCCACCACCGGCACGCGCGCCCGCGCCGCCCGGTCGGCGGCGAGCAGGAAGGAGCGGCCGTCCTTGAGCCCCTCCAGATAGCAGGCGATGGCTCCGACCTCGGGGCGCTCCGCGAAGTACGCGAGGAAGTCGGCGCACTCCAGATCGGCCTCGTTGCCGGTGGGCGCCCAGTGGGAGAGGCGCACCCCGAGCTCCTGCATCGCGAACAGCGGGCGGCCCTGGTGGCCGGACTGGGTGATCAGGGCGATCGCGGGCCCCTCCAGGTCGTCCCGGAAGCGCTCGAAGGCGTTGAGGTTGGTGTTGGGGCCGAGCAGGCGCGTCCCGGAGCGCCGCACGGCGGCGCGCAGGCGCTCCTGGGCGGCGGCGCCCTCCTCGCCGGTCTCGGCGAAGCCGGACGCGAAGGCGACGGCGAACTTCACCTTGGCCTCGGCCAGTTCGTCGATCAGCGGAAGCGGGTCGCCCACCAGGAGCACGGCCAGATCCACCTGTTCCGGCAGCCCGGCGACGGAGGCGGCGCAGGGCAGGCCGAAGACGGAGTCGCGGGTCGGGTGCACCGGGTGGACGCGGGCGCCCACGCGCTCGGCCCAGGCGATCAGCTGCCGGGTGATCCCCGTGTTGGGGCGGCCCTCGGCGTCGGAGGCGCCGACGACGGCCAGCGACTCGGGCCGGAAGAACCGGTCGAGGTCGGGCACGGGCGCGTACAGGGGTCGGCCGCTGACGTCCAGGTCGCCCTCGGTGGCGGCGGTGCCGTGGACGGTGCCGGGCCGGGGCTGCTCGCCGCAGGCCACCACCCGGGCGCGGAGGTCGGTCGTGAGGGTGCCGTGAGTCGATCCAAGCATCGTTCCGCCCGCTCCTGGTCGATGGCCAACATGGCACGTGCGCATCTGCCGTGACGCAACTGGCTGGTAACTGACGCCCAGTCAGATTACAGACCTGACGACCAGTCAGGAACCTCCGTGCGGGCACATGCTCACCGAAGGCTCCTGGGCGCGCGGGAGGTCCGGCCGAGTACGTTTTCCGTACCCGCCCGTAGGGCGCCTACCCGTCACCATTGCGCCAACTACCGCGTACGCGGGGGACGTCGCGGGGGCGCGAGCCGGAGGCCGGGTGCCGCTCTCAGGAGCGCGCGACCGCCTTGGCGATCCTGCCGGCGTCGATGCCCAGCTCGCGGAGCATGCCGCTGATGGGGTTGGTGAACCCGGTGAAGTAGAGGCCGGGGGCGCCGGGCGCCGCACGGCCGCCGTGGACGGTCGGCCGGCCCCGCCCGTCCAGCACGCCGAGGTGGCCGACCAGGCCCTCCAGGGCCCGCCGGTAGCCGGTGGCCGCCACGACCGCCTCGGGCGAGACCCGGCTGCCGTCGGCCAGGACGACCTTGGCGCCCTCGAACGACTCGACCGCCGCCACCGGTTCGACCCGCCCCGCCCGCACGGCCGCGATCAGCCCCACGTCCTGTACGGGGATGGCGCCTTCGCGCACGCGCGCGTAGAGGCCCTTCTCCGGCCGGGGCAGCCCCTTCGCGGTCAGGTCGGGCACGCTGAGCCGGGCCAGCGCCCCGGCCGCCCGGTCCACCAGCGGGACCGGCAGCCGCCGCACCAGGATCCCGGAGGCCTGGGCGGGCCAGCCGGCGGTGGAGCGGCGCAGGATGTGCGGCGCGGTGCGCACGGCGAGCCGCACCCGCCCGGCGCCGCCCTCGGCCAGGTCGACGGCGATCTCCGCGCCGGTGTTCCCGGCGCCCACCACGAGCACGTCCCGGCCGGCGTACGGCGCGGGGTTCCGGTACTGACCGGCGTGCAGCAGGGTGCCGGTGTACGTGTCGGCGCCGGGCCACTCGGGCACGTACGGGGTGTGGTTGTACCCGGTCGCCACCACGACCGCCCGGCCGGTCAGCCGCCGCCCGCCGGTGGCGTGCAGCAGCCAGCCGCCGTCCTCGGCGCGTTCGATCCGGGACACCTCGACGCCGGTGACGATCTCCAGCTCATGGACCTCGGCGTACTTCTCCAGGTACCGCACGACGTCGGCCCGGGCGACCCAGCGCCCGAACGAGCGGGGCATCGCGAGCCCCGGCAGCGCGGACAGCCGCCGGGTGGTGTGCAGCCGCAGCCGGTCGTAGTGGTGGCGCCAGGAGTCCCCCACGGCGTCGGCCTTCTCCAGCACGACGGCCCGTACGCCCCGGCCGCGCAGCGCGGCGGCGACGGCGAGCCCGCCGGGGCCGGCGCCGATGACGTAGACGGGGCGGGTGGGGTCGTTGGTGGCCATGGAAACCGAGCGTAACGACGCGGCTCTTTGATGGGTCTCGGTCAAGACCTGAATCGGTTGCGAATCGATCACGCTCCGGAGTGCGCGGGGACGGGAGTCCTTGCGCGGGACGCCTCCGTCCGCTGAACTGACGTACCGTCAGATGACGGACGGCGTGTGCGGGGAAGGGGCTGCGGATGGACTCGATCTGGCTCAGTGGTGCCGAATGGGTGGCCGTCCTGCGGATCGGCCTCGGCCTGTGGTGGCTGGAGAGCTGGCGCCACAAGGACAAGAAGGGCTGGTTCGAGCGCGGCACGGGCATCGCCTGGGCGGCGGACGTGGCGGCGAAGCACCGCTGGGAGGCGGTCCGCAGCGGCTTCGCGCTCGTGGTGAAGCCCCGGCCCCGGACGATGGCGTACGTGGTGGTCTACGCCGAACTGGCCCTGGGCCTCGGCCTGGTGGCGGGCCTGCTCACCCCCGTGGCGCTGGTCGGCGGCCTGCTCCTCAACCTGCTCTACCTGGTCCTGATGATCCACGACTGGGCCGAGCAGGGGCAGAACGCGATGATGGCCCTGATCTCCCTGGTGGCGCTGTTCGCGATGGCGTGGCAGACGTGGTCCCTGGACCACGCGCTGGGGTGGTTCTGATGAGCTCGGCGCCGGAGACGGACGCGTTCACGCGCGCGTACTGGGACGCGGCGGCGGCAGGGCATCTGCTGATCCGCCGCTGCGGGGCGTGCGGGCGGGCGCACCACTACCCGCGCGAGTTCTGCCCGTACTGCTGGAGCGAGGACGTGACCTGGGAACGGGCGAGCGGCCGGGCCACGCTGTACACGTGGTCGGTGGTCCACCGCAACGACCTGCCGCCCTTCGGGGACCGGGTGCCGTACACGGCGGCGGTGGTGACGCTGGAGGAGGGCCCGCGAATGATGACGGAGGTGGTGGGGGGCGCTGTGCTGCGGGTGGGGATGCGGTTACGGGTGGGGTTCCGGGAGGGCGACGGGGTGGCGGTGCCGGTGTTCCGCCCGGAGGGGTGAGGTGTGCGGGACGAGGTGTGCGGGACGAGGTGTGCGGGCTGACTTTGCCTGCGGCCCGGTGGTGGGTTGCCCGCGCAGTTCCCCGCGCCCCTTCAGGGTCCGGAGTTTGTCTGCGGTCCGGTGGTGGGCTGGTCGCGCAGTTCCCCGCGCCCCTTCAGGGTCCGGAGTTTGTCTGCGGTCCGGTGGTGGGCTGGTCGCGCAGTTCCCCGCGCCCCTGAAAACACCACCCCGAGCCGTACGTCAGGGCTACGCCGCCCCCCCTTGAGGGGCGCGGGGAACTGCGCGAGCAACCCACCACGACCTGCAGACAAGGTTCCGGCCCGATAAGGGGCGCGGGGAACTGCGCGGGCAACCCGTCACCGGCCCGCAGGCAAAGCGAACCCCGCACCCCGCACCCCCTACGGCCAGAGCAACTCCCGCCCCCAAGCACCCCCCGCCCGCCCCCGCGAGTACCGCAACCGCACATGCCGCCGCGAAGCGTCCCCCTGGAAGAACTCCACCTCCACGGGGTCGAGGACGTACAGCGTCCAGCTCGGCACCACCGTGTCCGGCGCGGCCGCCGCGCGGGCCCAGGCCCGTTCCGAGGCGTCCGCCAGCTCCTCCAGGGACGGCAGCACTTCGCTCTGGCGGCCCACCAGCGCCGCCGCCAGCGCCCCGGTGGACCGGGCGTGGAGATCGGCCCGGCTCGCCTCGGCCCCGGCCGGGGCCACCGTCCCCCGCACCCGGACCTGCCGCCCCACCGCGGGCCAGTAGAACCCGAGCGCCGCCGACGGGCAGCCGGCCAGCTGCCGCCCCTTGGCGCTGCCGGAGTGCGACCCGAACGACCACCCCGCCGCATCCGCCCCGTGCAGCATCACGGTCCGTACGTCCGGCCGCCCCTCCCCGTCCACGGTCGCGAGCGACATCGTGTGCGGCTCGGCCTGCCCGGCGCGGCCGGCGTGCGTCAGCCACTCCTGGAAGAGCGCGACGGGCTCCTCGGGCGCGTCCCCCGGAGCGAAGTGCGGCAGCTCGGTGTCCCAGACGCGCAGGGTGTGCAGGTACTCCTGGAATTCCATGCGCCGATTGTCACCCGGCGCTCCCTCGCGCTCCCCGGCGCGCCCCGCCGCTCAGGCGGCCCCCGGGACCGCGCCCCCGGCCCCGCCCCGCGCCGCGAGCCACTCCTCCCGCGTCAGGGCGTACTCGACGTCCCCGTGCTCGTCCCCCTCGACGGAGTAGGGCCACTCCTCGAAGTACGTCCGTACGTAGGTGAGTCCGCACCGCTCCATCACCCGCCGCGAGCGGTCGTTCACGTACATGGTGTTGGCGGTGATCCGCGCGTACCCCAGCTCTCCGAACCCCTTGTCGATGAGGGCGAGCGCGCCCTCGCGCGCGTACCCCTTCCCCCAGGCCGCCCGCCGCAGCCGGTACCCGAGGTCCGCCTGGTCCGCGGGCGCGTCGAGGCCGGGGCGCAGACAGTGCCAGCCGACGAACTCGCCCGTGTCGCGCAGATGCGTCGCCCAGAAGCCCCCGGGCAGCATCCGCGCGAACGACTCGGCGCGGATCTCCTCGCGGCTCATGGGGCGGCCCCCGGTGATGTACCGCATGACCTCGGGGTCGCTGTCCAGCTCCACGACGAGGTCGAGGTCGGCGGGGGTGTCGGCGAAGGGGCGGAGGAGGAGGCGGTCGGTGGTGAGGAAGGGGGCGGGGGTGGTGGTCATGGGGTGATTGTGGGACGGCCCGGACCGGCGTCGCCACGGAATTTCACCCCCGCTCCCGCCCCAGCACCACCGTCCCCGAGGAGCAGAACCAGCCCCCCGTGCCCGAGGCGACGGCCAGCTCGGGCAGCGTGCCGTCGGCCCTGCGGACCTGCCCCGGCCCCGCCTCGCCGCGCAGTTGCCGTACGGCCTCGACCAGGAGGAACAGCCCCCGCATCCCGGGATGGCAGGCGGAGAGCCCGCCGCCGTCGGTGTTGACGGGCAGCGCGCCCCCGGTGAGCAGGCGCCCCTTCTCCACGAACGCGCCCCCTTCCCCCTTCGCGCAGAACCCGAGGTCTTCGAGGGTGACGAGGGTCATGTACGTGAAGGCGTCGTAGATCTCCGCGAGGTCGATGTCGGCGGGGCGTACTCCGGCGCGCTCGAAGGCGGTCCGGCCGGAGACGGCGGCCGGGGAGACGGTGAAGTCCTCCCACTCGGACATGGTGGTGTGCGAGACGGCCGTGCCCGAACCCAGCACCCAGACGGGCGGCTTGACGGTGTCGGGGACGTACTCCGCCGCCGCGAGCAGCACCGCGCAGCCGCCGTCGGAGCGGATGCAGCAGTGCAGCTTGGTGAAGGGGTCGGCGATCATCGGCCCCGCCAGGACGTCGTCGACGGTGATCGGGTCGCGGAACATCGCGTCGCGGTTGGTGGCGGCGTTGGCGCGCGCCTGCACGGCGACCTCGGCGAGCTGTTCCAGGGTGGTGCCGTACTGGTGCATGTGGCGGCGGGCGGCCATGGCGTACTTCGCGACGAGCGTGTGGCCGTAGGGCACCTCGAACTGGAGGGGCCCGCGCCCGCCGAAGGACAGGTTCGAGGTCCGTCGCCCGGCCCTGATGTCGGCGCGGGCGGTGGAGCCGTAGACGAGGAGAACGGCGTTGGCGTGCCCGGCGGCGATGGCGTCCACGGCGTGGGCGGCCATCACCTCCCAGGTGGCGCCGCCGACCGAGGTGGAGTCGACCCAGGTGGGCCTGAGCCCCAGGTACTCGGCGACCTCGACCGGCGCGAGCACCCCGAGACCGGCGGACCCGAACCCGTCGACGACCCCCCGCTCCAGCCCGGAGTCGGCGAGCGCCCGCCGGGCGGCCTGGGCGTGCAGGGCGTACGGGGTGAGGCCGTCGACGCGCCCGGTGTCGGAGAGGGCGACACCGACGACGGCTACGGGGCGAGGGGCGCGGGCGGTCATCGACATGAATCTGACGGTACATCAGGTTGCATGTCGGCAGCCCGCCTTGTGCCCGGAGTCCCGCCGCTCACCTCCCCCAAAAAGGGGCCCGCGCAGCACGAACTGATGTACCGTCAGATCCCGGTATCGTCCGCCCCTCCGGGAGGAGAAACCCCACCCATGGACCCCGAACTCACCCCCGAGCAGCAGGAGATCCGCCGCACCCTCCGCACCCTCCTCGCCAAGCGCTGCGGGCCCGACGCCGTGAAGGCCGCGGCCCTCACCGCCGCCGGGTACGACCGCGCCCTGTGGCGGCGGCTCGCCGGGGAGCTGGGGCTGGTGGGGGTCGCGGTGCCCGAGGCGTACGGCGGGGGCGGGTGTACCGGTGCCGAGCTCGTCCTCGCCGCCGAGGAGACCGGCCGCGTCCTCCTGCCCTCCCCCCTCCTCGCCACCGCGGCCCTCGCCGCCCCCCTCCTCCTCGCCCTCGGCACGGAGCCGCAGAAGCGCGCCCACCTCCCGCTCCTCGCCCGCGGCGAGCTGACCGCCGCGCTCGCCGTCCCGGGGCCCGCCCTCGCCCCGGCCCTCGGCCTCACCGACGACGCCACCGACGGCGCCTGGGCGGGCGGCGGGCGCGCCGGAGGGGTGCGGGCGCGGGAGGCCGAGGGGGGCTGGCGGCTGTACGGCGAGGCCGCCCAGGTCCTGGACGGCCACCGCGCCGGGCTCCTCCTCGTTCCCGCCCGCACCGGCGGCTACACCCGCGGCCGCCTGCGCCTCTTCCTCGTACGGGGGGACGCCGCCGGGCTCCGCCGGACCCGCCACACCACCCTCGACGAGACCCGCGCCCAGGGGCGCGTGCAACTGCGGGACGTGGAAGCCGAGTTGCTCGGCGACCGCGACCGCGATCCGCTCCCGGCCCTCGCCGCCACCGGACGCACCGCCGCGGCCCTCCTCGCCGCCGAAGCCGTCGGCGCCGCCGACCACGCGCTGGAGCGGACCGTCGCGTACGTCAAGGAGCGCCATCAGTTCGGGCGGCCCATCGGGTCCTTCCAGGCCGTCAAGCACCGGCTCGCGGACCGTTACGTACAGGTGAGCGCGGCCCGCTCCGCCGCCTACTACGCCGCCTGGGACCCGGACGCCGGGGGGCTCGCCCTCGCGCAGGCGCTGGAGGCGCTGCGGAGCACCGCGGCCGAGGCCGTCCAGCTGCACGGCGGCATCGGGTTCACCTGGGAGCACGAGGCGCACCTGTACCTCAAGCGGGCCGCGTCCGACGAGCTGCTCTTCGGGCCCGTCCCCGCACTGCGCGCCCGGGCCGCCGAGCGGGCGGGGCTGTTCCGCACCTCGCGTACGGGGGACGGCGCCGCCGCCCCGCGCGCGCGGGCGGGCGTCCGGTGAGCCGGGTCCCGCGCGGTGTGCGCCTGGTCCGGAAGGTGTCCTCCACGCGCGCGTTCGCGAAGGTCGCCCCGCATGTCGTCCCCGCCCTCGACCGGGCCGTGCACCGGCTCACCCGGGGCCGGGTGCTGCCGAGCGCGCGGATGCTCCCGGGGGTCGTGCTCACCGCGCGCGGGGCCGCCTCGGGGCTCGCGCGGCGGACGCCGCTCGCCTGTATGCCGGAGGACGGCGGGACCTGGGTGCTCGTCGGGTCGAACTTCGGGCGCCCCGGCCACCCCGCCTGGACCGGCAACCTGCTGGCCCACCCGGACGCCGAGATCAGCTGGAAGGGGCGGGACGTGCCGGTACGGGCCCGGCTGCTCACGGGGGAGGAGCGCGCGGCGGCCTGGCGGGCGGCGCTGGAGTTCTGGCCCCCGTACGCCGCGTACCAGGCCCGTGTCGAGCGCGAGATCCGGCTCTTCCGGCTGGAGCGGAGGGAGGGCGGCGGGCGGGCGCCGGGGAACGGCACGGAGGACGGCCCCAACTAGGACCCCTGGACCGAGGCCCGGACTACGGCCCGGAGAACGCGAAAGCCGGCGGAGGTCCACCTCGGTGAACCTCCGTCGGCGTGACAGGACTTGAAGGGCGGACGGGGGCGCGCCGCAGCGGTTCTCCGTACCGGCGCCGGGACGTGCGCCCCGGCGCGGACCGGACGGCCCGCGGGCCGCGTCCGGCGCCGCTACCTCGTGGGCTTCTTGCCGGTGATGCCCAGATGCACGAGGAGCGCCAGATTCGGCTTCAGCTCGGCCTGCTTGACGCCCCAGGTCTGGAAGCCCTTCTGGTGCGAGGCGACCGCCGCGAGCATCGCGACGATCGAGCCGGCCATCGCCGCGGGGCTGATGTCCTTGTCGACCTTGCCCTTCGACTGGAGCTCCTTCACCGCGTCCGTAAGGGAGTTGTTGACGGAGTTGAGGATCTTCATGCGGATCTTGTAGAACCGCTTGTCGCCCTCGGCCGCGCCCAGGTCCACCACCCGCAGGATCGCGTCATTCTTGCGCCAGAAGTCGAGGAACCCCTCGACCAGTTCCTCCGCCGTCTGCCAGCCGGCCTTGCCGACCCAGGAGCGGCCCTCGACGAGGGCGGTCAACGCCGCGCCCTCCTTGGCCATTTCCTCGGCGACCTCCAGGACGGCGCCCTCGACGTCCGGGAAGTACTGGTAGAAGGTCGCGGGTGAAGTGCCCGCCTTCCGCGCCACATCGATGACTTTCACGTCCCGGTACGGCGAGGAGCTGAGCATCTCGCTGAGGCAGTCGAGCAGCTTCTGCCGTGTCGCCTGGCCGCGTCGGCCTGCCACGCGGCCGTCGACGGTGCGTACTTGTCCTGTCATGCCGTCAGCTTACCGAGGGGTGATCGGAGCGCGATTCGGCCGACTGCAAATGGGGGCCGGGGGTTGACGGCCGCCGCGGGAACGGCCTCGCCGCGGCCGCGGGCCCGGCTTCCTCGTGCGCCCGTCCGCCACTCGAATGGTGTTATCAACAGCCTGTGGACACGCTCTGTGGACAACCCGTGCGGGAAAAGGGCGCGGGCGCATAGAGTGGGGGCAATGCAGCTCATTTGTTCTATTTGTGCCGGTGCGGGGTGCGGACGGGCCCGTTAGCTTCACCGCGTAGCGGCACCCGCGTCCCGTCCCCGCACCCGGGGCGGGGCCACCCCAGGAAGGAACCGGGCGCATGGGCGGATATCCGGAAGGCGCGCCGTGCTGGGCCGATGTGACGCTCCCCGACCTCGCGGCGGGCAAGCGGTTCTACGGCGCGCTGATGGGCTGGACCTTCGACGAGGACGCGGAGGAGAGGTACGGGCACTACACGACCGCGCTGAGCGGCGGCCGGCGCGTGGCCGGGCTCGTCCCCAAGCGGGACGGGCGGATGCCCACCGCCTGGGGCGTCTACTTCGCGGCCCCCGACGCGGCGGCGCTCGCCGTGCGCATCAGGGCGGCGGGCGGCCAGCTGGTGACCGACCCGGTCCAGGTCCCTCCGTACGGGACGATGGCGGTCGCCGCCGACCCCGGTGGCGCGGTCTTCGGCCTCTGGCAGGCCGGGGCGCACCCCGGCTTCGAGAAGAGCGGCGAGCCGGGCTCCTTCTGCTGGACCGAGGTGTACGCACGGGACACGGCCCGCGCCGACCGCTTCTACGAGGCGGTCTTCGGCTTCGAGGGCCGGGACCTGGAGGAGACCGAGGGCGACTACCGCACCTGGTCGCCCGCCGGCTCCGCGCCGGGCCCCGGCACGGCCTTCGGCGGCCGCGCTCTCCTGGGGGACGCCTTCCCCGCCGAGATGCCCGACCACTTCCTCGTCCACTTCGCGGTCCGGGACTGCGACGCCACGGCCACGGCCTGCCGTGACCTGGGCGGCCGGGTCACCGCCGGGCCCGTCGACATCCCGTACGGCCGCATGGCGGTCCTCGCCGATGACCAAGGGGCGAGCTTCGCCATCCTCCAGAAGGAGTGAGGCGGGGGGAGCGCGCGGGGCGCGCGTCGGGTGTTTTCGCAGGTGGGGAGGGTGGGGCCGGGTCCGGGGGGTGTCCGGATAGGGATGAGACATCCCGATCCGTACACGGGTTGGCCACCGGGTGCCTCCGGCAGGAAGAATCGGGGTGTCGCGTGAGACGCTGCACGGGGCCTCGTTGCGACACGTTGATACTTGAGGCCCGTACGGGGAGGTGGCAGGCAAGTGGAGCAGCTGACGCAGCACGACCCGAGGCGTATCGGCCCCTTCGAGGTGCTGGGACGGCTCGGTGCCGGCGGCATGGGGCTGGTCTATCTGGCGCGCTCGGCGTCCGGCCGCCGCGTGGCGATCAAGACGGTGCGCACGGAGCTCGCCGAGGACCAGCTGTTCCGGGTCCGCTTCACCCGTGAGGTGGAGGCGGCCCGGGCCGTCAGCGGCTTCTACACGGCGGCCGTGGTCGACGCAGACCCGCGCGCGGCCGTGCCGTGGCTGGCCACCGCGTACGTCCCGGCGCCCTCGCTGGAAGAAATAGTGAACGAGTGCGGGCCGCTCCCGGCCCAGGCGGTGCGCTGGCTCGCGGCCGGCATCGCCGAGGCGCTTCAGTCCATCCACGGCGCGGGCCTGGTCCACCGCGACCTCAAGCCCTCCAACGTCCTGGTGGTCGAGGACGGCCCCCGCGTCATCGACTTCGGCATCGCCTCCGGCGTCTCCAACACCCGGCTGACCATGACGAACGTGGCCGTGGGCACGCCCGCGTACATGTCGCCCGAGCAGGCGAAGGACTCCCGCAGCGTGACCGGCGCCAGCGACGTGTTCTCGCTCGGCTCGACGCTCGTCTTCGCCGCGACCGGCCACGCCCCCTTCCACGGCGCCAACCCGGTCGAGACCGTCTTCATGCTGCTGCGCGAGGGCCCCGACCTCGCCGGGCTGCCCGACGAGCTGCGCCCGCTGATCGAGTCCTGTATGCAGATGGAGGCCGCGCTGCGGCCCTCGCCCGAGGACCTCCAGGCGCAGCTCGCCCCGCACCTCTTCGGCGGTTCGGACGACAGCGGCACCGCCTCCGCGTGGCTGCCCGACCGCTCGGTGGCGATGATCGAGCAGCGCCGCGGCGGCGGCCGCGCCAAGCCCGTCGCGCGCGTCCAGGACCCGGACCCCTCGCCGCCGCCCCGCCCGCCCTACCAGCCCCCGCACCAGCCCTCCCTCCCGGAGGCCGTGCCGGACGGGCCGGTCCGCCTCGCCGGGGCGAAGGTGGCCATCGGACCCGGGCCCCGGGTCCTGGACCAGACGCGCGCGGCGGCCGAGGCCAGCCCCGCCACGGGGTGGGTCAGGTTCCCGGCCGGCGGCCCCCTGGGCAGACCGGACCGGCCCCCGGCCAACGGGGCACCGGCGGCGGCGCCCCCCGTCCCGCCCCCGTCGCGCGCCTCGGAGCAGCCCGGCCGCTGGCGGCCCTGGCGCTTCCGCATGTCGAACGACGTGTGGGGCACCCCGGCCGTGGCGGGCGACCTGCTTTACGTCACCTCCTTCGAGGTGCACGCGCTGGACGTGGGCAGCGGCCGGCGCCAGTTCAAGACGCGGGACGTCGCCTGGGCGATGGCCGTGGAGGCGGGCCGTATCCACGCCTCGGACGGCCCCACGCTCTACGCGCTGGACGCGACGGACGGCCGCGAGCTGTGGCGCCTGCCGACGGACGCCTGGGTCTACGCCCTGAAGGCCTCCCGGGGCACGATCGTCACCGCGACCCGGGGCGGCGGGGTGCAGGCCTGGGAGGCCGCCAACGGCGAGAAGCTGTGGGAGATCACCGGCGCCCAGAGCGACTTCGAGACCCCCGAGGCCGGCCCGGTCATCCACGAGGGCACGGTGTACGTGTGGCAGGACGCGCGCCTGCGCGCCCTCGACGCGCGTACCGGCACCGAGCGCTGGTCGTACCCGGTGGGCGACGCGGCCTCGTGCGGCGGCGTCCCGGTCCGTCTGGCGCCCGCGCCGGACGGCTATGTGTACGTGTCGGCGGGCACCCGGGTCCTGTCGATCGACATCGCCAGCGGCCACGTCCGCTGGCACTTCGAGGCCCCGGCGGTCTTCCTCTGCCCGCCGACCTTCGCGCCCGGCCCGGCCGTGGCCGGCGGAGGGGTGTACCTGGCGGACTACCTCGGCACGGTGTACGCGCTGGACGCGGCCTCCGGCAAGGACCGCTGGCGCATCGCGACGGAGTCCCGCCAGTCCATCGAGCCGGTCCTGGTGGCGGACGGCAACATCCACGTGGGCAGCGGCAACGCGCTCTACACCCTGGACGCGGTCACCTCCACCCCCAAGTGGCGCTTCGCGGCGGGCGCGGAGGTGGTGGGCGCCCCGGTGGTGGCCGACGGCCGCATCCACTTCGGCTCGGCCGACCACTGCCTCTACACGTTGGACGCGGCGGGCGGTCAGCTCCGCTGGAAGCTGGCCACGGGCGGCGAGATCACCGGCTCGCCGGTGGCGCGCAACGGCGTGGTCTATGCCTGTAGCAAGGACCGCTGTGTGTACGCGCTGGACGCGGTGAAGGGCACGGCGACTTCGGCGAGGTAGCCGTGGGGGGACGACGGGGGCGCCGAGGAGATCGTGTGGCGGCCCCCGGGCGGCCCGCGGCCCCGCCGGCCCCCGCTGTTACGGTGTCGGCGGTTTCCGCGGCCTTCGACAGGTCGCGGCTTCGGCAGGGTTCTTACGGGGGGTGGGGGCGCGATGCTGCGTCGACGGATGAGGTTCACGGCCGTACTGGCAGGAGTGGTGCTCGCGCTCACCGGGTTCTCCGGGCACGGGCACGGCAAGAGCGGCGGTGGCGGGGGCGGCTGCTCCAACTCGCACAAGAGCAACGGCAGTTCGAGTTCGGGGTCGGGGTACCGGCACACGGACGACGACGACTACGACAGCACCGGCGGATCCGGCTCCGGCTCCGGGTCGCGGTACACCCCGAGTCCGACCCCGACCCCGGCCCCGTCCCCCTCGGCCTCGCCCGCCGGGAGCGTCGTCACCTGTGTCGCCCCCGCCGAGGGCAAGCGCCGGGCGGTCACGTCGGCGACCGTACGGGTCACCGCCGATCCGCTGGCGAGCGACAACCGGCGCTACCGCCTGGAGGTCGACTTCCTCGGGCCGGCCGACAAGAGGATCGACACCGGATCCACGTTCGTGACCCTGGACGCGGGCGAGTCGCGGAACGTGGAGGTGCCGATGAGGGAGCCGGCGCGGGTGGCGGAGGTCCAGGAGTGCCGGCTGACGCAGGTCATGGAGTGGAGCTGACGCCCGGAGCGCCGGGGCCGCACGGCCCGCGGGCGAAGAGGCGGGCAGGCGTGACCCGGGGGCGAAGAGGTGCCGCGCCCCCGGCGCTCACCTCACCCTGAGCCCCTTTCCCTTCCCCCTCCGCCCGAACAACTCCCCCTGCCGCTCCGCCGGCAGGTTGCCCAGGGCGATCAGGTGTGGCGCGTGGGCGAAGGAGTCCGCGAGGGCGGGGGCGCGGGTGGTCCACAGGGCGCGCACGGTTCCCTGCACCGCCCCGGTGGGGTAGGACGCCAGGGTCCCGGCGCACGCCAGCGCCGCCCCCACCTCCTCGCCCGGGGCCGTCACCTCGCTCACCAGCCCCGTCTCGTACGCCCTGCGGGCCGAGACGCGCTCCGCCGTGCCCATCAGGGCCAGGCGCGCCGCCTCGCCGAAGGGCAGACGGGTGGCCAGGTGGGCGGACTCGTACGCGCTGACCATGCCGTACGTCGTGTGCGGGTCGAAGAACGTGGCGTCCTCGGCCGCGATCACGAACTCCACTTCGCCCAGCAGGTAGAACGCCCCGCCGCACGCCATCCCGCGGACCGCCGCGATCACCGGCTTCCACAGGTCGTTCGCCTTCGGGCCGATGGTGAGCAGGGGGTCGTCGATCGCGTAGGGGGAGGTGGGCTGGGGGACCTCGGCCGCGCGGTCGATGCCCGTGCAGAACGCCTTCCCGCCCGCCCCGGTCAGCACGACCGCCCGGATCGCCTCGTCGTAGCGGAAGCCGCGCCAGGCGGCGGCGAGTTCCGCCGCCGTCTCCAGGTCGATCGCGTTGTGCTTCTCGGGGCGGTTCAGCGTCACCACCGCGACGCCGGTCTTCTCGTCCCGTACGACGGACAGGGTCATGGGCGTTCCAGGAGCCAGCGCGGGACGGTCATGCCGTTGCCGTCCGCCCGGGTGAACGCGACCTGCACCCGCGCCCCGATCCGCAGCCGCTCCGGCGCCACCGAGTCCAGCGGCGCGTCCGGTTCGGCCACCACGTTGCCGACCAGGCGGATCAGCGGGTCCTCGGCCAGCTCCACCACCACCACGTTGTACGGGGCGTGGGCCGCGTACTCCGGCAGGAGCGGGGGGTGGGGGAGGACGTACGACCAGATCCGGCCGCGTCCGGACATCGCGCGCCACTCACTGTCGAAGGAGTGGCAGTGCGGGCAGCACGGCCGGGGCGGGAAGCGCAGCCGTCCGCAGCCGGGGGCGGCGCACGCCTGGACGCGGAGTTCGCCGCGCGCGGCGTACTCCCAGAAGGGGGCGCCGTCGTCGTCGGTCACCGGGGTCAGCATCCGGACTCCTCAACTCCTCAGCAGGACGGCCGAGGTGGGAACGCCCTCGCCCGCCGTCACCAGACAGGTCGCGGCGCCCGGCACCTGGGCCGTGGAGGTGCCGCGCAGTTGCTTGACGCCCTCGTTGATGAGGTTGAAGCCGTGGACGTACGCCTCGCTGAGGCCGCCGCCGCCGGTGTTGAGCGGCAGCCGTCCGCCGATCTCCAGGGCGCCGCCCTCGGTGAAGGCGCCGCCCTCGCCCCGGCCGCAGAAGCCGTACCCCTCCAGGGAGAGCGGCACCAGCGGGGTGAACGCGTCGTAGATCTGGGCGACGTCGACGTCCTGGGGGCCGAAGTCGGCCTGCTTCCACAGGTGCCGGGCGGCGGTCCAGGCGGGACCGGTCAGCGGGTCGTCGTTCCAGTAGTTGACCATGCCGTGGTGCTGGGCGGGCAGGCCCTGGGCGGCGGCGTGCACGTACACCGGCTTCTGCCGGCAGTCGCGGGCGCGCTCGGCGGAGACGATCACGCAGGCCAGCGCGCCGTCGGTCTCCAGGCAGTTGTCGAAGAGGCACAGCGGCTCGCTGATCCAGCGCGAGGTCATATACATGTCGCGGGTCAGGGGCCGCTCGTACATCATCGCGGCCGGGTTCTGGTTGGCGCGGTTGCGGCAGGCGAGGGCGACGTTGAAGAGGTGGTCGCGGGTGGCGCCGTACTCGTGCATGTAGCGCCGGGCCAGCATGCCGATCTCGTCGGCGGGGCGCAGCAGCCCGAACGGGCGCGTCCACTGCGCGGGGGTGGGGAGCTGGACCGCGGTGTTGGTCCAGGGGCGCGGGCCGCTGCCGCGTTTGCGCGAACGCCAGGCGACCCCGACGCTCGCCTGGCCGGTGGCGACGGCGGCGGCGAGGTGGGCGACGGTGGCGCAGGAACCGCCGCCGCCGAAGCCGACCTTGCCGAAGAAGGTGACGTCGCCGGCGCCGATCGACTTGGCGATCTCCACCTCATCGGTCTCCTCCATCGTGTACGAGGCGAAGCCGTCGACCTCGCCGGGGGGTATCCCGGCGTCGTCGAGCGCCGCGAGGATGGCCCGGCAGGCCAGCTTCTTCTCGGAGTCGCCGAGCCGGCGCGCGAACTCCGTCCGGCCTATGCCCGCGATCGCCGTCGCGTCCTTGAGCATCGACACCCGCCACCTCCGCACAGCCGTGTGTCCCTGCCGCTGTTGCTGCTGACAGCGAGGAAGGCTACAGCTAATCTGACGGGTAGTCAGCTATCGTGTACGGCTACCGTCAGCGGGAGGGCTTGCCATGGGGGCGGACACACGGGCGGACATCCGGGGTGACCTGGAGTGGGGCACGGTCCCCGGGCTCGTACGGAGCGCCGCGGCGCGGTACGGGGAGCGGGAGGCCGTGGTCGAGGGCCGCGTCCGCGTCTCGTACGCCGAACTGGGCGAGCGGGTGGAGCGGTCGGCGGCGGCCTGTATGGCGGCCGGGGTCGAGCGCGGCGACCGGGTCGCGGTGTGGGCGCCCAACACCCTCGACTGGATCGTCAGCGCGCTCGGCGCGGTCACGGCCGGGGCGGTGCTCGTCCCGCTGAACACGCGGTTCAAGGGGTCGGAGGCCGCGTACGTCCTGGAGCGCAGCCGGGCGAGGCTGCTGTTCGTGACGGGGACGTTCCTGGGCACCTCCTATGTCGCGACCCTGCGCAGCGCCGCCGCCGAGGGGGAGGGCACCGGGCCGCTGCCGGGGCTGCCGCATCTGGAGCAGGTGGTGGTGCTGGCGCAGGACGCGCCGGAGTCCTTCCGGACGTGGAAGGACTTCCTGGCGGGCGGCGAGGGCGTGCCGGCGCGGGAGGTGCGGGAGCGGGCGGACTCGGTGGAGCCCTCGGACCCCTCGGACATCGTCTTCACGTCCGGCACGACCGGCCGGCCCAAGGGGGCGGTGATCACGCACGCGCAGACGCTGCGGGGGTACGCCCTGTGGAGCGAGCTGGCGGGGCTGCGGGAGGGCGACCGCTATCTGATCGTGAACCCCTTCTTCCACACCTTCGGGTACAAGGCGGGGATCATCGCCTGTCTGATGCGCGGGGCGGTGATGGTGCCGCAGCCGGTGTTCGACGCCGAGGCGGTCCTGGCGAACATCGCGGCCGAGCGCATCTCCGTCCTGCCCGGCCCGCCCACCCTCCACCAGTCCCTTTTGGACCACCCGGCGCGCGCGGCCCACGACCTGTCCGCGCTGCGGCTCGTGGTCACCGGCGCGGCCGTCGTCCCCCTGCGGCTCGTCGAGCGGCTGCGGACCGAGCTGGGGATCGGGACGGTCCTGACGGCGTACGGGCTGTCCGAGGCGAGCGGCATCGTCACGATGTGCCGGCGCGAGGACCCGGCGGAGGTGGTCGCGGCCACGTCGGGGCGGGCGATACCCGGGACGGAGGTACGCGTGCGGGCACCCGCGGGAGAGCCCGGGGAGGTGGAGGTGCGGGGATTCACCGTCATGCGGGAGTACTTCGAGGACCCGGAGGAGACGGCCCGGGCGATCACGCCCGACGGGTGGCTGCGGACGGGGGACGTGGGAGTCCTCGACGCGGCGGGCAACCTGCGGATCACCGACCGGATCAAGGACATGTTCATCGTCGGGGGGTTCAACGCCTACCCCGCCGAGATCGAGCAGGTGCTCGGACTCCACCCGGAGGTGGCGGACGTGGCGGTGGTGGGGGTGCCGGACGGACGCCTGGGGGAGGTGGGACGGGCGTTCGTGGTGCGCCGGGAGGGGTCTTCTTTGACGGCGGACGGGCTGATCGCCTGGGCGCGGCGGGAGATGGCGAACTTCAAGGTGCCGCGGGAGGTGGTGTTCGTGGGGGAGCTGCCGCGGAACGCGTCGGGGAAGGTGGTGAAGGGGACGCTGAGGGAGGTTCCGCCGGGGCCGGGCCTTCCCGGTGCGGTGTAGCCGGGGGACCCCTCGACTTCTACAGCTTCCGGGGCGGCCCCTGCCACGGAGAGGACATCCGATGACCGATGCCGGACCGTTCAGCTTCCCCCTCGCTCCCCGGCGCCGAGCCGTCCCCCGCCTCCGCCGCGTCCGCCGGACCCGGGCCGTCCCCCGCACCCCCCGGAACCGGAATCTGCGGGATTCTCGGAATCCCCACCGGAAGTGCCCACATCAGGATCCGCCCCCGATCGGGGTGTCCAGTACGCGGGCCCGGTGGAGTTCTGTGGGGGTCAGGGGTCTCAGGGCCGTGGGGGACGTGGCCCATTCGGTGCCGCCGCCGGGGGGTCGCAGGTAGACGCTTCCCTCGTAGCGGT
Source organism: Streptomyces sp. NPDC043908 (assembly GCF_056435525.1). Classification (NCBI taxonomy): domain Bacteria; kingdom Bacillati; phylum Actinomycetota; class Actinomycetes; order Kitasatosporales; family Streptomycetaceae; genus Streptomyces; species Streptomyces sp. NPDC043908. Next base: position 75,182 of record NZ_JBWKEI010000009.1, read on the forward strand.
GCTGCACCACGCCGATCCGGTCGTCGTTCGCGGTGTCCGCCATGTAGGTCGCGGGCCTCTGGGCGGGCCCGTTCTCGTCGGGCATGGCCACTCCTCTCCGTAGTGATGGCACTACTCTGTGGATTCAGCGTGACCGCGCAGCGGGAACCCCTCAACCTGTCAGAACGGCACGGAAGGCCGGTGAACGCCCCTTGAACCGCAAGGAGTTGGATCCCGACAGCTCGCCCCAAGCCGCCTTCGGCGCACGTCTGCGCAGCGTGCGGGAGGAGCGGGGGTGGACGCAGGAGGAGGCCGCCGAGCGCATGGGCTATTCCAGTACGCACATCTCGGCGGTGGAAACTGGTCGCAAACTGCCGACTCTTCGCCTCGCGCGCAGTGCGGACAAGGCCTTCGGCACCGGCGACGCGTTCGAGCGCGCGTACCGGAAGGTCCGCAACACCGGACTACTGGAGGGCTTCCCGCAGTTCGTGGAGCACGAGGCGCGGGCGGCGGAGGTCCGGCTCTACGAGGTCGGGGTCATTCCCGGTCTGCTCCAGACGCAGGAGTACGCCGCCGTGCTCGCCCGGAGCGCGGTCAAGCGCGGGGCGATCACCCACGAGCAGGCCGAAGAGCGGATCGCGCTCGTCGCCGAACGGCAGGCCGCCCTCGACCGCACGCCCCCGCCGCTGGTGCACGCGGTGCTGGACGAGAGCTGTGTCCGTCGGCCCATCGGGGAGCCGGACGTCATGGACGCGCAGTTGGCGCGGCTGCTGGAGTTCGCCGACCTGCCGACCACGCTCTTCCAGGTGGCCCCGTTCAGCATGGGAGACCGTCGCCCGTTCGACCTGCCCGTCACGATCCTGACGCTGCCGGACCGGTCACTCGTGTCGTACGCGGAATCCGCCCATCGAGGGCATCTGGAGCGCGAATCCACCTTCGTACTCCCGCTGTTGACGGCCTACCATCAACTGCAAGGCGAATCCCCCTCCCAGGCGGAGGCAGTGGCCATGATCAGCAGGTTACGAAAGGGCACCCCGTGACGACCGAACATCTGCAGTGGTTCACGTCCTCGTACAGCAACAACGGCGGCCAGTGTGTCGAGGTCGCCCACACCGTCGCCGCCGCGCGCGGCGTGGTCCCCGTCCGTGACTCCAAGCGCCCGGACGGTCCCGTCCTCGACCTCCGTGCCGAGGCTTACTCTTCCTTCGTCTCAGGCGTCAAGGCAGGTTGGTTCGACCACGCCTGAGTGCCCGGCCGGGCGCGTACCGGCGGCATCCTCCCGCCACTCCCGTCTCCGTGGGGAGTGGCGGGTCCTCATGTGCGGGCGGGTCCCGCTACCCCGCCCAGAGCCCCGTCTCCGTCAGCCCCAGCAGGCCGATCGCGTTCCCCCGCACGATCCGCTCCACCACGTCCTGCCGGAGGTGCGCCATCTGGGCCGCCCCGACCTCCTTGGACTTCGGCCAGGTGGAGTCCGAGTGCGGGTAGTCCGTCTCGTACAGGACGTTGCCCACCCCTATCGCCCCCAGGTTCCGCAGTCCGAAGGCGTCGTCGAAGAAGCAGCCGTAGACGTGGTCCGCGAAGAGTTCGGACGGGGGGCGGTGGACCTTGTCCGCCACTCCGCCCCAGGCGCGGTTCTCCTCCCAGACCACGTCCGCGCGCTCCAGGATGTACGGGATCCAGCCGATCTGGCCCTCCGCGTACATCACCCGCAGCCGGGGGAAGCGCTCGAACTTGCCGCTCATCAGCCAGTCGACCATCGAGAAGCAGCAGTTGGCGAAGGTGATCGTGGAGCCGACGGCCGGAGGCGCGTCCGCTGAGGTCGACGGCATGCGGGAGGACGAGCCGATGTGCATCGCGATCACCGTGCCCGTCTCGTCGCAGGCCGCCAGGAACGGGTCCCAGTAGTCCGTGTGGACGGAGGACAGCCCCAGATGCGGCGGGATCTCGGAGAAGGCCACCGCCCGCACGCCCCGCGCCGCGTTGCGCCGTACCTCCGCAGCGGCGAGTTCCGCGTCCCACAGGGGGATCAGCGTGAGGGGGATCAGCCGGCCGTGCGCCTCGGGGCCGCACCACTCCTCCACCATCCAGTCGTTGTACGCCCGCACCGACAGCAGCCCCAGCTCCCGGTCGGACGCCTCCGTGAACGTCTGGCCGCAGAAGCGGGGGAAGGTGGGGAAGCACAGCGCCGACTGGACGTGGTTGATGTCCATGTCCGCGAGCCGCTCCGGGACGCTGTACGAACCCGGCCGCATCTGCTCGTAGGTGATCACTTCGAGGCGGATCTCGTCCCGCGCGTACCCGACCGCCGTGTCCAGCCGGGTCAGCGGGCGGTGCAGGTCCTCGTACACCCACCAGTCGCCCACCGGCCCCTCGTCGCCCGGGGCGCCCATGACCGGCGCGAACCTGCCGCCGAGGAAGGTCATCTCCTTGAGGGGCGCGCGGACGATGCGCGGGCCCGCGTCCCGGTACCTCGACGGGAGCCGGTCCTGCCAGACGTGCGGCGGCTCCACCGTGTGGTCGTCCACCGAGATGATCCTCGGGAAGCTCTCGACGGTCTCCACGTGCTCCACGGTCTCCACGTGCTCGACGTGCTCGACGTGCTCGACGGTCTCCATGGCTCCTCACGGTAGACCTGATCTGACGATCCGTCAGCCAGTCCGTCCGGGGCGCTCGCGGCGCGGGGCGGCGGAGCCGGTCGCTCCTCCGGACCCGCGCACCGGTCGCACCTCGGCCACTCACCCGTCACTCGTCGGCCATTCGCCCCTCCGCCCCCGCCCCGCGACATCCGTCCGTCCCCGGGCGCGGCCGTGGACAGGCGCCGGTGACCTGTAACGAAAGTGTGCGGAGGCCTTGTGCGGAGCGTCACCCGTAGCTGACGCGCATGCCATGGACAGGGCAGACTGGCACGGGCATTACCAGCGCTACGGGGGCACAGGGGGTCGCTATGGACCGAAACGGCGAGCCGCGCATTCCGGAGCAGCGGGCTCCGGTTTCGGCGGTGGACGCCGGCCAGGCCGCGGACACCGCGGACCTGCGCTTCGGCGTGCTCGGACCCGTACGCGCCTGGCGGGGCCCGGAGGCCCTGCCGTCCGGCTCACCGCAGCAGCGGGCCCTGCTCGCCGCCCTGCTGCTGCGCGACGGCCGCACGGCCACCGCCGCCGAGCTCATCGACGCCATCTGGGGCGACGAGCCGCCCTCGCAGGCCCTGGCCGCGGTACGGACGTACGCCTCGCGGCTGCGCAAGGCCCTCGGGCCCGGCGTCCTGGTCAGCGAGTCCGGCGGATACGCCATCCGGCTCGACTCCGGCGTCCTCGACCTCGCCGAGGCCCAGGAGCTGGCCGCCGAGGCCGAGAAGGCGCGGGCCGGCGGCGACCAGACGCGGGCGCGCGACCTGCTCAAGGCCGCCCTCGCGCTGTGGACCGGCGAGCCGCTGGCCGGCATCCCCGGCCCGCACGCCGACACCGAGCGCACCCGGCTCGTCGAGTGGCGCCTCCAGCTCACCGAGGCCCGGCTCGACATGGAGCTGGACGCCGGCTGCCACGCCGAGGCCGTCTCGGAACTGACCGCGCTGACCGCCGCGTACCCGCTGCGCGAGCGGCTGCGGGAGCTTTTGATGCTCGCGCTCTACCGCAGCGGACGCCAGGCCGAGGCCCTCGCGGTCTACGCCGACACCCGGCGCCTGCTCGCCGACGAGCTCGGCGTCGACCCGCGCCCCGAGCTCGCCCGGCTCCAGCAGCGCATCCTCCAGGCCGACGAGGACCTGGCCCGGCCCGCCGAGGCCCCGGCCGCCCCGGCACCCGTCCGGGCGGCCCAACTGCCCGCGTCCGTGCCCGATTTCACCGGCCGGGTCGCCTTCGTCCAGGAGCTGTCCGCACGGCTCGCCGCCGCCGAGTCCACCGTCATGGCGGTCTCCGCGCTGGCCGGGATCGGCGGGGTCGGCAAGACGACGCTCGCCGTGCACGTCGCCCACGCGGCCCGCCCTCACTTCCCCGACGGCCAGCTCTACGTCGACCTCCAGGGCACCGGGCCGCGCGCCTGCGAGCCCGAGGCGGTGCTCGGCGCGTTCCTGCGGGCGCTCGGCACCCCCGACGCGTCCATCCCCGACTCGCTGGAGGAGCGCGCGGCCCTGTTCCGCTCCACCCTCGACGGCCGCCGGGTCCTGGTGCTGCTCGACAACGCCCGCGACGCGGCCCAGATCCGCCCCCTGCTGCCCGGCACGGCGGGCTGCGCCGCGCTGGTCACCAGCCGCATCCGGATGCTGGACCTGGCCGGGGCCTACCTGGTCGACCTGGACGTGATGTCCCCGGAGGAGGCCCTCCAGCTCTTCACCCGGATCGTGGGCGAGGAGCGGGTGAGCGCCGAACGCCAGTCGGCCCTCGACGTGGTGGCCGCCTGCGGCTTCCTGCCGCTCGCCATCCGTATCGCCGCCTCCCGGCTCGCCTCCCGGCGCACCTGGACCGTCTCGGTCCTCGCCGCCAAGCTCGCGGACGAGCGGCGCCGCCTGGACGAGCTCCAGGCGGGCGACCTCGCCGTCAAGGCCACCTTCGAACTCGGCTACGGCCAGCTGGAGCCCGCCCAGGCCCGCGCCTTCCGGCTGCTCGGGCTGCCCGACGGCTCGGACATCTCGCTGGCCGCGGCCGCCGCCGTCCTGGACCTGCCGCTCCAGGAGACCGAGGACCTCCTCGAATCCCTCGTCGACACCAGCCTGGTGGAATCGGCGGCTCCCGGCCGCTACCGCTACCACGACCTCGTACGGCTCTACGCGCGTGCCTGCGCCGAGCGCGACGAGGACCCGCCCTCCGAGCGGGCCGAGGCCATGTCGCGGCTGCTCGACTTCTATCTGGCCACGGCCGCCCGGGTGTACGCGATCGAGCGGCCCGGCGACCGGCTGGTGGAGCACCTGGCGCCCACCCGGTACCCCGGCCTCGCCTTCGCCGACGGGCACGCCGCCGTGGACTGGCTGTACGCGGAGGCCAACTGCCTGCTGGCGTGCCTGCACCAGTGCGCGGCCGACCCGGCGATGCTGCGGCGCGCGGTGGACCTGCTGTGGGCGGCCAAGGACCTCGCCGAGTCGGGCGCCAACTCGCGCCAGTACGAGACGACGGCGGTGGCGGTACGGGACGCCGGGCACCGGCGGGGCGACGCGCTCGCCGAGGGACGGGCCCGGCTCGCGCTCTCCACCGTGCTGCTCGTCTCCGGCCGCTTCGAGCAGGCCGACGAGGAGGCCCGGGTCTCCGCGCTGCTCGCCCGGGAGGCCGGCGATCCGATGCCGGCCGGGGCCGCGCCCACCGACCGCGGGATCATCGCGTTCTACCAGAACCGGCACGCGGACGGCGAGCGCTTCCTCCAGGAGGCCATAGAGAACTACCGGGCCGACGGCAACCGGCCCGGCGAGGCCAGCGCGCTGTGCAACCTCTCCCGTATCCACGTGAACATGGGCCGCACGGCGAGCGCGGTCGAGCTCGCCCAGCGCGGGCTGGACATCTTCAGCGAGATGGGCCTGGCGCTGCGGTGCGCCAACGGCCGCTTCGCGCTGGGGATCGCGCTCACCCGGGCGGGCCGGCTCGACGAGGCGCTCTCCCAGCTCGGCCAGGCCCTGGAGGTCTTCCAGGAGAACCGGCACCGCCTGTGGGAGGGCACCACCCACTTCCGCATCGCCGAGGCCCACTTCGCGGCGCGGCGCCCGGCGCGGGCGGCCCAGCACGCGGAGCAGGCGCTGGCGCTGCGCTGCATCGGCGGCGAGTGGATGCGCGGCAACGTCCTGACGACGCTGGGCCGGGCCCTGGACCAGCTCGGCCAGGCCGACCGGGCGCGCGCCTGCTGGCGCGAGGCGCTGGCCATCTACGAGTCGACGGGTGCGGCGGAGGCCAAGGACGTACGGCAGCTGCTGAGTCTGACGGCGGCGGCGTAGCGGCTGCCGCACCCGCCGCCACCTGGCCTTTCGCGCGGCGCGGCGGCTTCGCGCGCGCCGCGCGGGGGCGGCCGTCCGGGTGCCGTCCAAGGGGTTGCCGACGCCGTTTAGCCTTCGTTTATCGCCCCTCGGCACTCTTCTACTCAACGATCCGCCGCGTCGGGGGGCAGGCGGGTCGACGGTGGGCCTCCCCGTTACTGTGGACGGCCCTTGCAGTGCCCGTCCGGCGACCCTCGGGGGAGCCGCCGGGCGGGCACCGTTCACAGCACGACATGCAGCAACTCAGGGGAGCTGAACACGATGAGTGACGGTAACAAGCCCGAGACCGGCGACACCACGACGCAGGAGAACCACGCGGGGATCCCGGGCTCCGGCGCGGGTACGGGGACGGGCACCATCGTCCCGATGGAGAACCACGCGGGCCTGCTCGGTGGCGACGCCACCATCAAGCCCCTTGAGAACCACGCCGGTCTGGTGGGCGTGGGCGGTCCGGTCAAGCCGATGGAGAACCACGCGGGCCTGATCGGTACGGACGTGCTCAAGCCCCAGGAGAACCACGCCGGTTCCGAAGAGGTCTGAGCACCCCCGAGCACCACCGCTGGACGGGGACCGGCCGCGGCGACGCGGAGGGGGGGTCGCCGCGGCCGGCGACACACGGGGGACGTACGGGGGACGTACGGGGGAACCACGGGGGAACCACCGGGCCACGGGGGAACGGGGGGGGCACGGGGGATCGTCGGGGACGCGTACTTGGGGGTGCGCGTCCCCGGCGGGGGGAGCACGGGGGAAGTACGGGGGACACGGGGGGAGAACGGGGGAACGGGGGGAACGGGGGAAGCACGGGGGAACCAAGCGCCCCGCGGCCGGACGTGCCGCGGGGCGCTTCGCCGTGCGTGCGGGGCCCGGGGCTCGGGGGCTTCGGTCCTGCGCGCGGCCCGCGCCTCGGCGTGCGCGCCCGCGCATGGGCGGACCTGCCACCGCCTGCGCACGATCATCGGCCGGACGTGCCTGGCGCGGCCGGGCCTCGCGCGGCCTGCGCCCGGTGGTGAGCCGGACGTGCCGCAGGCGCTTCGCCGTGCGTGCGGGGCCCGGGGCTCGGGGCTTCGGTCCTGCGCGCGGCCCGCTGCCGTGCCTCGGCGTGCGTGCCGCGCGCGGGTTGGCCTCCCGCCGCCTGCGGCCGGTCACCCGATGGACGGGTCGCGGGGGCTTCGCCTGCCGAAGGGGCGTGGGTGGCCTTGCCCCCGGGCCGCCGTCCCCGTCACCATCCCCTCATGGACGCCCGCACCGCACAGAAGATCCTCGTCGAGAACTTCGCCCCCTGGGTGCTCGACCTCGGGCTGGTCGTCGAGGAGGTCGGGGCGCGGCACGCCGTGCTGCGGCTGCCGTGGGACGCGCGGCTGGCCCGGGAGGGCGGGGGGATGTCGGGGCAGGCGCTGATGGCCGCCGCCGACACCGCCACCGTCATCGCCGTCTCGGCCGCCCGGGACGCGTACGGCCCCATGACCACCGTGCAGCAGTCGACCAGCTTCCAGCGCCCGGTCGTCGGCGCGGACGTGCTGGTCGAGGCGCGGGTCACCAAACTGGGGCGGCGCATGGCGTTCGCCGACATCACCCTCACCGCCGAGGGCGCGGACGAGCCGGCCGCCCGGGCGAGCACGGTCTACGCGCTCCTCGACTGACCGTACGCCTGACCGTACGCCTCCCGAGGGGTCCGCACGAGGGCTTGTCTGACGGTCCATCAGATACCACGATGGGCACGGACGAGTCGACGTGACGCGGCGTCAGTTCCCCCGGCGCCCGTCCGGACCGAGGAGGCGCCACCGTGGACCCGTACGCGCACACACCGACCGGGGGGCGGCTCGGTTACGGGATGCAGCTTCCCATCCAGTCCCAGAGCACCCTCTACGCCGAACCCTGGGAAGCCGGAGCCACCCCGCACGACCTCGCCGAGATCGCGCGGGCCGCCGACCGCGCCGGCTTCCACTACCTCGCCACCTGCGACCACGTCGCCATCCCGCGCCGACTGGCGAGCGCGATGGGCACCACCTGGTACGACCCGGTGGCCACCCTGGGCTACCTGGCGGCCCTCACCACCCGCACCCGGCTCCTGAGCCACGTCGCCGTGGTGGGCCTGCGCCACCCGCTCCTCACCGCCAAGCAGTACGCCACCCTCGACCACCTCAGCGGCGGCCGGCTGATCCTGGGGGTGGGAGCCGGGCACGTCCAGGAGGAGTTCGACGTCCTCGGCGCCGACTTCACCGGCCGGGGCGGCGTGCTGGACGAGTCGATCGACGCGCTGCGGGCGGCGCTGGGGCCGGAGGAGTTCCCGGAGTTCCACGGCGAACGGTTCTCCTTCTCCGGCCTCGGCCAGCGGCCCCGCCCCGCGCAGGAGCGGGTGCCCGTCTGGGTGGGCGGCTCCTCGCCCGCCGCCGTGCGCCGGGCGGCCCTGCGCGGCGACGGCTGGCTCCCGCAGGGCGACCCGCGGGAGAAGCTGCCGCACCAGATCGCGCGGATACGCGAGCTGCGGGAGCGGGCCGGGCTCGACGGCCCGTTCTGCGTCGGCGCCATCGCCGAGCCCCTGTACGTGGGCGAGGCGCGGTGGGACCTCGGGCGCCGCACCCTCAGCGGCAAACCGGACGCCCTCGCCGACTCCCTGCGCGAGTACGCCGCGCTCGGCGTCCACCAGGTCCAGCTGCGCTTCCGCTCGCGCGGCCGCGCCGAACTCACCGACCAGATCGCGGCGTTCGCCGCCGATGTGGCCCCCCATCTGAGCTAGGGAGTACGGACATGGGCAAGCTGGACGGGCGGGTCGTCCTCGTCACGGGCGCGGCGCGCGGGCAGGGGGAGCAGGAGGCGCGGCTCTTCGCGGCCGAGGGGGCGAAGGTGGTGGTCGCGGACGTCCTGGACGAGCAGGGCGAGGCCGTGGCCAAGGAGCTGGGCGCCGGTGCGGCGCGGTTCGTGCACCTGGACGTGGGCCGGGAGGAGGAGTGGCGGGCCGCGATCGCCACGGCCACGGAGACCTTCGGGCACCTGGACGGACTGGTGAACAACGCGGGCATCCTGCGCTTCAACGAACTCGTGGCCACGCCGCTGGAGGAGTTCCAGCAGGTCGTCCAGGTGAACCAGGTGGGGACGTTCCTGGGGATCAAGCACGCGGCGCCCGAGATCGAGGCGGCCGGGGGCGGCACCATCGTCAACACCGCCTCGTACACCGCGCTGACGGGCATGGCCTACGTCGGCGCCTACGCCGCCACCAAGCACGCCGTCCTCGGCCTCACCCGGGTCGCGGCGGTGGAGCTGGCGGCGAAGGGGATCCGGGTGAACGCGGTGTGCCCCGGCGCCGTGGACACCCCCATGACCAACCCGGCGGCCCTGGACCCGACGGCCGATCCGGCGGCGGCCGGGGAGGCGGTGGCCGGGCTCTACAAGCGGCTGGTGCCGCTGGGCAGGATCGGCCGGCCCGAGGAGGTGGCGGCCCTCGCCCTCTTCCTGACCAGCGAGGACTCCGCGTACATCACGGGCCAGCCGTTCGTGATCGACGGGGGCTGGCTGGCGGGCGTGAGCGTGTTCTGACGGTGTCCTCCCGGCCTTCCGACCGCCTTCTGACCGCGCATCAGGTATTGACGGGCGGGGAGGCCCGGTGGAACAGTCGCAGCACCAGATATCTGACGGTACGTCAGAAACTGACCAGACGTGGTGACGACGACAGGGACGGTGAACCGCCTTGGAATTCGGGCTGTTCGTACAGGGTTACGTGCCCGTGGCACGCTCGTCGGTCGACCCCCAGGCCGAGCACAAGGCGCTGATGGAGGAGACCGAGTACGTCATCCAGGCCGACAAGTCCGGCTTCAAGTACGCCTGGGCCTCCGAGCACCACTTCCTGGAGGAGTACTCGCACCTGTCCGCCAACGAGGTCTTCCTCGGCTACCTCGCCCACGCCACCGAGCGCATCCACCTCGGCTCGGGCATCTTCAACCCGCTGGCGGCGGTGAACCACCCGGTCAAGGTCGCGGAGAAGGTCGCGATGCTGGACCACCTCAGCGAGGGCCGCTTCGAGTTCGGCTCCGGGCGGGGCGCCGGCTCCCACGAGATCCTGGGGTTCATGCCGGGGGTCACCGACATGAACCACACCAAGGAGATCTGGGAGGAGACCATCGCGGAGTTCCCCAAGATGTGGCTCCAGGACGAGTACGTGGGGTTCCAGGGCAAGCACTGGTCGCTGCCGCCGCGCAAGATCTTCCCCAAGCCGTACGGGAAGTCGCACCCCGCGATGTGGTACGCGGCCGGGTCCCCGTCGTCGTACGCCATGGCCGCCAGGAAGGGCCTCGGCGTCCTCGGCTTCTCCGTCCAGAAGGTCTCGGACATGGAGTGGGTCCTGGAGCAGTACAAGACGGCCATCCGGGAGGCCGAGCCGATCTCCGACTTCGTCAACGACAACGTGATGGTCACGTCCACGGCGATCTGCGCGGAGACGCACGACAAGGCGGTGGCCATCGCGGCGGCGGGCGGCCTGAACCGCCTCCAGTCCCTGGTCTTCCGCTACCACGACACGTTCCCGCGCCCGGAGGGCGTGCCGGAGTGGCCCGAGCTGCTGCCCGAGTACACCACCGAGATCATCGAACTCCTCATCGCGGAGGAGCTGATGATCTGCGGTGATCCGGAGGAGGTGACGCGGCAGTGCAAGCGGTGGGAGCAGGCGGGGGCGGACCAGTTGTCGTTCGGGCTGCCCATCGGGGTGCCCTATGAGGACACGATGAACACGATCCGGCTGATCGGGGAGCATGTGATTCCTAAGATCGATACGGATCCGGTGCACAGGACGACCCGATTCCGCGGGTCGGCGGGAGTCTGACTCGGGACTCCGCCCCGAACCCCCCCTCGGGTCAGGCCCGGCGGGCGGCTGCGGGGGTGTGTGGTGGGTTGCTCGCGCAGTTCCCCGCGCCCCTTCTCGGCCGGGGGTTCGTCTGCGGGCCGGTGGGGGCCGCTCGCGCAGTTCCCCGCGCCCCTGGAAACCCTCGTTCGTCTGCGGGTTGTGGTGGGCTGGTCGCGCAGTTCCCCGCGCCCCTGAAGGCATGGGGCTGAGCTGGGTTTTCCGGGTGCGGGGGACTTACCTAGGGGCGCGGGGAACTGCGCGAGAAGCCCCCACCGATCCGCAGACGAAGTCAGGCCTTTTGGGGGCGCGGGGAACTGCGCGAGCAACCCACCACAACCCGCAGACGGAAGCCCCGGCCCCCGGAGGGTTTAGGGAAGGGGCGGGGTGGGGGCTCCGACAAGCGCGGGACGGCGCCCTCCCGGAACGCCGCCCCGTACCCCGGCCGGAGGCCAGAACGGCGGCGGCCCGCCGAACGGCCCCGGCCGGGGACACCCACGTGAGGGAGAGGGACATGCTCGACCACCTGATCCGCCGCGCCACCGTCGCCGACGGCACCGGCGCCCAGGCCTACCCCGCAGACATCGGCATCCGAGCAGGCCGCATCCAGGCGATAGCCGAACCCGGCACCCTCGCCCCCCACACCGCCCGCACCAGCGAGGACGCCGACGGCCTCGTCCTCGCCCCCGGCTTCGTCGACCCCCACACCCACTACGACGCCCAGCTCTTCTGGGACCCGTACGCCACCCCGTCCATGAACCACGGCGTCACCACCGTCGCCGGCGGCAACTGCGGCTTCACCCTGGCCCCCCTCCACCCCGGCCGCCCCGAGGACGCCGACTACACCCGGCGGATGATGGCCCGGGTGGAGGGCATGGCGCTCAAGGCCCTGGAGGACGGGGTCGACTGGAGCTGGTCGACGTTCGGGGAGTACCTGGACGCCCTCGAAGGGCGGATCGCCGTCAACGCCGGGTTCATGGTCGGCCACTGCGCGCTCCGCCGCTACGTCATGGGCCCCGACGCCGTGGGCGGCGACCCCACGCCCGCCCAGCTCGACGCGATGCTGCGCCTGCTCCACGACGCCATGGACGCCGGCGCCTGGGGCCTGTCCACCACCCAGTCGTCCACCCACTCCGACGGCGACGGCCGCCCCGTCGCCTCCCGGCACGCCCGCCCCGCCGAACTCCTCGCCCTGTCACGGGCGGTCGGGCAGCACGAGGGCACCCAGATCGAGGCGATCGTGGCGGGGTGCCTCGACCAGTTCTCGGACGAGGAGATCGACCTTCTGGTCGAGATGTCGGCCGCCGCCGGGCGTCCCCTCAACTGGAACGTGCTCACCATCGACGCGGCTGTCCCCGAACGCGTCCCGCGCCAGCTCGCCGCCAGCGAGCGCGCCCGCCGTGCGGGCGGCCGGATCGTCGCGCTGACCATGCCGATCCTCACCCCGATGAACATGTCGCTCGGCACCTTCTGCGCCCTCAACCTCATCCCGGGCTGGGGGGAGATCCTCAACCTCCCCGTCCCCGAGCGGATCGCGAAGCTGCGCGACCCGGCCGTACGCGCCGAGATGCTGCGCCGCGCCCAGAGCAAGGAGGCCGGGGTCTTCCGGCGCCTCGCCGACTTCGGCCGGTACGTCATCGGCGACACCTACTCCGAGGCCAACGCCTCGCTCACCGGACGCGTGGTGCGCGACATCGCCGCCGAACGCGGCCAGGACCCCTTCCACTGCCTGGTCGAGATCTGCGCCCACGACCGGCTGCGGACCGTGCTGTGGCCGATGCCCACCGACAACGACCCGGCCAGCTGGGCGCTGCGCCAGGAGACCTGGCAGCACGAGGACGTCCTGCTCGGGGGCTCCGACGCGGGCGCCCACCTCGACCGGATGTGCGGCGCCCCGTACACCACCCGCTTCCTCGGGGACTGCCTGCGCGGACGCGGCCTCGTACCGCTGGAGCAGGCGGTGAAGATGCTCAGCGACGACCCGGCCCGGCTGTTCGGGCTGCGCGAGCGCGGACGGATCGAGGAGGGCTACCACGCCGACCTCGTCCTCTTCGACCCCGAACGCGTCGCGGCCGGCCCCGCCACCCTCGTCCACGACCTGCCCGGCCGGAGCCCCCGCCTGGACTCCAAGGCGATCGGCGTCGTCTCGGTCCGCGTCAACGGCGTCGAGACGATCCGCGACGACGTGGTGACCGGCGCCGTGCCGGGGACGGTCCTGCGCTCCGGCCGCGACACGAGGACGGTGTCGGTCAAGTGAGCGTGTACGAGCCGAAACTGTTCCTCGGGGGCGAGTGGGTCGAGCCCGACGGCGGGCGGTACGAGATCGTCGACCCCGCCACCGAGGAGGTGGTGGGTCTGGCCCCCGAGGCGAGCCGCGCCCAGGTGTACGCGGCGGCCGCGGCGGCCCGCGAGGCCTTCGGCGGCTGGTCCCGCACCGCCCCCGAACAGCGTGCCGCGATCCTCGACCGGGCGGCCGACGTCATCCAGCGCGAGTTCACCCCGTACGCCGAACTCGCCCGCGCCGAGAGCGGCGCCACCACCGCCACCGCGCGCGGGATGCAGGTCGCGGTGGGCGCGGCCCGCTTCCGGCGGTACGCCAGGGGCGCCCTGGAACCGGTCGAGAGCGCCGTACCGCCGCAGATCAACGAGGCCGGGCCGATGGGGAGGGCGGGCGTCTTCGGGGCGGTCGCGGTACGGCAGCCGGTGGGCGTGGTCACCTGCGTCACCTCGTACAACAACCCCTGGGCCAACCCGGCGGGCAAGATCGCGCCCGCGCTCGCCCTGGGCAACACGGTGGTGGTGAAACCCGCCCCCCAGGACCCCCTCTCCGTCTTCCGCATGGCCGAGGCGCTCGCGGAGGCGGGGGTGCCGCCGGGCGTGGTGAACGTCGTCACCGGTTCCGCCCCGGCCGTGGGGGAGGCGGCCGTGGACTCCCCGGACGTCGACATGGTCAGCTTCACCGGCTCCACGGCGGTCGGGCAGCGCATCGCGGAGGTGTGCGGCCGGGGGATGAAACGCCAGCTGATGGAGCTCGGCGGCAAGGGGGCGGCGCTGGTGTTCGAGGACGCGGACTTGGGGTCGGCGGTGCGGGGGATCGGCACGACGTTCTCGTTCTACAGCGGCCAGATCTGCACGGCGCCGACGCGGGTGCTGGTGCACCGGTCGGTACAGGACGAGCTGGTGGCGCGACTCGCGCTGTACGCGGGCCACTTGCCGGTGGGTGACCCCTCCGCCCCCGGGACGGTGGTGGGCCCGGTGATCTCTGCGGCGCACCGGGACCGGGTGGAGGCGTATGTGGAGCTGGGGCGGAAGGAGGGGGCGCGGGTGGTGGCCGGGGGTGAACGGCCGCCGCTGGGGCGCGGGTTCTATGTGGCGCCCACCCTGCTCGCCGACTGCACCAACGACATGCGCGTCGTCCGCGAGGAGATCTTCGGGCCGGTGGTGGCGGTGGTGCCGTTCGACGACGAGGAGGAGGCCGTCGCGCTGGCCAACGACAGCGACTACGGCCTGATCGACTACGTCTGGTCGGGCGACGTGGCCCGCGCCTTCCGCGTGGCGCGCCGGCTGCGGGCGGGAGGGGTGGGGGTGAACACGGTGGGGCGGAACATGGAGGCGCCGTTCGGGGGGTTCAAGAGGAGCGGGGTGGGGAGGGATGTGGGGTCGTACGCCTTGCAGGCGTACAGCGAGCTCCAGGCGATCGTCTGGCCGGGGTGAGCCCCTGCGGGGCGGGGCTGACTGGGCCGGGGGTCCGCCTGCGGGCCGACGGGGCCCGTTCGCGCAGTTCCCCGCGCCCCTGGGAAACCCTCGTTCGTCTGACGGTTGTGGTGGGTTGCTCGCGCAGTTCCCCGCGCCCCTAAAGGCATGGGGCTGAGCTGGGTTCTCCGGGTGCGGAGGACTACCCAGGGGCGCGGGGAACTGCGCGAGCAACCGGCCACCCGCCCGCAGGCGAAAACGGGCCTTTGAGGGGCGCGGGGAACTGCGCGAGCAGCCCCCACCGGCCCGCGCGCGAACCCCTGGCCGGAATCAGTCCCCCAGGAACACCGGATTCGTGAACGCCGCCAACGGTCCGGGCAGGCCCGGCACCACCGGTGGGTGGCGGACCTCCGCCCGTACGTAACTCGCGTACGAACTCGTCGTCCCCCACTCCACACCCCCCGCCCCGGAACCCCCCACCCCCGCACTGAACACCGTCCCCTGGTCCGTCACGAACGACGCCGTGCAGCCGGGTGCGCCCGTGACGTCCAGCCGTACCGTGACCGGAGCGTCGGACGGCACCCGCAGGCGGTCCCCGATCCCCGCGTGCTCGCCCCGCCCGCCCGTCACCCCGAAGGCCAGCGAGACCGCCGAGGACTCCGCCACGTACGAGCGGCCCGCCTTCAGACCCGCCTGGACGGCCTCCCGGGACAGGTCGTCGGCGAGGACCACCGTCTGGGGGCCGCCGATCCGGTCGGGGTCCCGGTGGGCGTCGCTGTTGCCCATCGCCGGGGTCCAGCGCCCGCCCGAGCGCGCCGCCACCGCCAGCGTGCCGTCCCACTCCTGGAGCGAGACCTCGTCGTCGGGGGTGTACGGCCCGTTCCACACCTCCACCGCGTCCGCCTCGGCGAACCCGAACTTCCAGTTGCAGCCGACGCACGTGCCGTGCGGATGCGCCGGGACGACCAGGCCCCCGGCCCGCCGGATCTCCCGGGCGAAGTGGCCGAAGCGGTTGTCGCGGGCGCGGTAGCGCCAGTCGACGAAGGTGCCCGGGTCGACGCCCAGCGCCAGCACGTGGCCGTTGCGGGTGGTGATCTCCTCGCCGGTGAGGATCAGCAGGTCGTCGCCCCACAGCCCCTCCCACGCGGGGTGCGAGGCGTGCGTGTTGTGGTCGGAGGTGTTGATGAAGTCCAGGCCCGCCGCCCGTGCGAGCGCCGCGATCTCGGCGGGGGTGCGCCTGCCGTCGGAGTACCAGGAGTGCAGATGGCAGTCGCCCCGGTACCAGGCCCGGCCGCGCCCCTTGGCCCGGGTCGGCGGGTACACGGGCCGGGGCGTGCGGCCCCGCTCGCCGTACTTCAGGGTGATCGTCACCGTGTACGGCAGCCCCTGCGGCGCGACGGTGTAGGGGCCGAGCGCGATGTGCCAGGTCCCGGCGCGCACCGGACCCGGCACGTAACCGGGGGTCGCCGCGTCCGCCCGGATGAAGAACTCGGTGCGGGCCCCGCCCGACCAGCCCCGGAAGCCCCGGCCGCCCAGCGCGGTGCCGCGCTCGTCGAAGACGCCGATGTCCAGGGCGTTGTCGGGCGTGCCCGCCGGGACGGCCGCCTTCTCGTACGTGTACGCCACGGCCAGCTCGCGCACCCCGCGAGGGATCTCCACCGGCAGGTACACGAAGTCGGGCGAGCCGGGCGGCAGGGTGCCGGTGACGACCCGGGTCGTCTCCCGGGAGCCACCGTCACCGGTACCGCCACCGCCACCACCCCCGCCGGGCGCCGCGTTCGCGAAGCTCACGGTTCCCAGCGTCAGCGCGGCTGCCGCGCCCGTCACGAACAGTCCGCGCCGACCCAGGGCCGTGTCGCGCGCGGTGTCCTGGGCTCTGTCCTCGGATCCGGTCATGGCGTGTACTCCCAGCGGGGGTGGAAGGGGGCCTGTCGGTACGTGTCCGTCGCTGTCCACAGTCGTACGCGCGGGTGAACCCCGGTGCAAGGGGCGGCGGTTGGGCGGTGGCCGGTCCGTGGCGCCCGCGTGGCCGGTCCGCGGCGGTGGTGGCCGGGCCGTATCCCTTGCACCCGGAGGGGCGCGGGGATAGGAAGTGGGGATGCGTATCGCCACCACGATCTTCCTCACCGACGAGACGATCACCCCCGTCCGGCTCGCCCGCGAGCTGGCGGAGCGCGGGTTCTCCGGGGTGTATCTGCCGGAGCACACGCACATCCCCGTCGAGCGCCTCTCGCCGTACCCGCCGGGCGGCGAGCTGCCCCGCCAGTACAGCCGCACCCTGGACCCCTTCATCGCCCTGGCGCAGATGAGCGCCGTCGCCCCCGCGCTGGGCCTGGGCACCGGCATCACGCTGGTCGCCCAGCACGACCCGATCGACCTGGCCAAGCAGGCCGCGACCCTGGACCACCTCTCCGGCGGGCGCTTCACCCTGGGCGTCGGCTACGGCTGGAACCGGGAGGAGGCCGCCGACCACGGCGTGGAGTGGTCCACGCGCCGCGAGCTGGTGCGCGACCGCATGGCGCTGATGCGGGCGCTGTGGGCGGAGAAGCCCACCGCGTACGAGGGCCGCTTCGGCTCGCTGCGCGCCAGCGAGGCCCACCCCAAGCCGGTACGGAACGGGGCGCCGCGCGTCCTGGTCGGAGGCGCCGCGGGGCCGAAGCTGTTCGCGCACATCGCCGAGTACGCGGACGGCTGGCTGCCGATCGGGGGCGGCGGGCTCACCGACTCGCTGCCGCTGCTGCGGCGCGTCTGGGAGGAGGCGGGCCGCGCCCCGGCCGACCTCCAGGTCGTCCCGTACGCGGTCCTGCCCGACCCGGGCAAGCTCGCCCACTACCAGCGGCTCGGCGTCGAGGAGGTCGTCCTCCAGCTCCCGTCGGCGGACGAGGCGACGGTCCTGAAGACCCTGGACGACTTCGAGCCGTTCCTGACGGCGGCCGCCTGAGCCGCCCGCTCCGGGCGAGGACCGGGCCTGCCCCGCAGGGTCCCGCTCGTATGCTCGGGGGATGACCTCCAGCGCGCAGCAACCGCAGGCCCCCGCACCCACCGCCAACGCGATGCGGCGCGCCCTGAAACGCGCCCGGGACGGGGTCGCGCTGGACACCGCCGAGGCGGCCGTCCTGCTCCAGGCGCGCGGCGAGGACCTGGTGGACCTCGCCGCCTCCGCCGCCCGGGTACGCGACGCGGGCCTGGAGGCGGCGGGCCGCCCGGGCGTCATCACGTACTCCAAGAGCGTCTTCCTGCCGCTCACCCGGCTGTGCCGGGACAAGTGCCACTACTGCACCTTCGTCACCGTCCCCGGCAAGCTGCGCCGGGCCGGGCACGGGATGTTCATGTCCCCCGACGAGGTCCTCGACATCGCCCGCCGGGGCGCCGCGCTCGGCTGCAAGGAAGCGCTGATCACCCTCGGCGACAAGCCGGAGGACCGCTGGCCCGAGGCGCGCGAATGGCTGGACGCGCACGGCTACGACGACACCATCGCCTATGTGCGGGCCATCTCCATCCGCATCCTGGAGGAGACCGGTCTGCTGCCGCACCTCAACCCGGGCGTGCTGTCCTGGACCGACTTCCAGCGCCTCAAGCCGGTCGCCCCGAGCATGGGCATGATGCTGGAGACGACGGCGACCCGGCTGTGGTCGGAGCCGGGCGGCCCGCACTTCGGCTCGCCCGACAAGGAGCCCGCCGTACGGCTGCGGGTCCTGGAGGACGCCGGCCGCTCCTCCGTCCCCTTCACCAGCGGGCTGCTCATCGGGATCGGCGAGACGTACGAGGAGCGCGCCGACTCGCTGTTCGCGCTGCGCCGCGTGGCCCGCGCCTACCACGGCGTCCAGGAGCTGATCATCCAGAACTTCCGCGCCAAGCCGGACACCGCGATGCGCGGCATGCCGGACGCGGAGCTGGACGAGCTGGTCGCCACGGTCGCGGTGGCCCGGCACATCATGGGCCCCTCCGGCTGCCTCCAGGCGCCGCCGAACCTGGTGGACAGCGAGTACGGACGGCTCATCGGGGCGGGCATCGACGACTGGGGCGGGGTCTCGCCGCTCACCATCGACCATGTGAACCCGGAGCGGCCCTGGCCGAAGATCGAGCTGCTCGCGGCGGAGTCCGCCGCCGCCGGCTTCGAGCTGCGCGAACGCCTGTGCGTGTACCCCGAGTTCGTCACGCGCGGCGAGCCCTGGCTGGACCCCCGGCTGCTGCCGCACGTAAGGGCGCTCGCGGATCCGCAGACGGGCCTGGCCCGGCCGGACGCGGTGGTCGAGGGCCACCCGTGGCAGGAGCCCGAGGAGGCCTTCGCCGCCACCGGCCGCACCGATCTGCACCGCACCATCGACACCGAGGGCCGCACCGCCGACCGGCGCGACGACTTCGACGAGGTGTACGGCGACTGGGAGGCGCTGCGTGAGGCGGCCGTTCCCGGCATGGCGCCCTCCCGCATCGACACCGACGTACGGGCCGCGCTCGCCACCGCCGCCGACGACCCGACGAAGCTGACCGACGACGAGGCGCTGGCGCTGCTGCACGCGGACGGCCCCGCGCTGGACGCGCTCTGCCGGATCGCGGACGAGCTGCGCCGGGACGTGGTGGGCGACGACGTCACGTACATCGTCACGCGGAACATCAACTTCACCAACGTCTGCTACACCGGCTGCCGCTTCTGCGCCTTCGCCCAGCGCCGCACCGACGCCGACGCCTACACCCTGTCCCTTGCGCAGGTGGCCGACCGGGCCGAACAGGCGTGGGAGGTGGGCGCGGTGGAGGTGTGCATGCAGGGCGGCATCCACCCGGACCTGCCGGGCACGGCGTACTTCGACATCGCGCGCGCGGTGAAGGAGCGCGTGCCGGGCATGCACGTGCACGCCTTCTCCCCGATGGAGGTCGTCAACGGCGCCACCCGCACCGGCCTGTCCATCCGGGAGTGGCTGACGGCCGCCCGGGAGGCGGGCCTCGACTCGATCCCCGGCACGGCCGCCGAGATCCTCGACGACGAGGTCCGCTGGATCCTCACCAAGGGCAAACTGCCCACCGCCACCTGGATCGAGGTCGTGAAGACCGCCCACGAGCTGGGCATCCGCTCCTCCTCCACGATGATGTACGGGCATGTGGACCAGCCCCGCCACTGGCTCGGCCACTTCCGTACGCTCTCCCGCGTCCAGCAGGAGACCGGCGGCTTCACCGAGTTCGTGACCCTGCCCTTCATCCACACCAACGCGCCCGTCTACCTGGCCGGGATCGCCCGCCCCGGCCCGACCACCCGCGACAACCGCGCGGTGGTGGCGATGGCCCGCCTCCTGCTGCACCCGCACATCCCGAACATCCAGACCAGCTGGGTGAAGCTGGGCACCGAGGGCGCCGCCGAGATGCTGCGCTCGGGCGCCAACGACCTGGGCGGCACGCTGATGGAGGAGACCATCTCCCGGATGGCGGGATCGAGTTACGGCTCGTACCGCTCCATCAAGGACCTGGAGGCCATCGCGGAGGCCGCGGGCCGCCCGGCGAGGCCCCGCACCACGCTCTACGGCGAGGTGCCCCCCGAGCGTCGGGAGGCGGCGCTCGCCTCCGACGGGCATCTGCCGGAGCTGCTGCCGGTGCTGGGGGACTGAGGAGCGGAGGGGCGGCCCGGGGGCCCGTTGTCGGAGGGGCGTCGCATACTGGTCCCATGGCAGCGGGCGGCGCGTCGATGCAGGAGCTCATCCGGCGGCGCAGACGGGCGGGGTTCGTGGGGCGGCGCGGCGAACTCGCGCTGTTCCGGCAGAACTTCGACATCCCCGTCGACGACGAGCGGCACCGGTTCGTCTTCCACGTCCACGGCGCCGCCGGGGTCGGCAAGACCTCCCTGGTGCGCGAGCTGGAACACACCGCGCGCGAACGCGGCGCGGTGACGGCCTGCGCCGACGAGGACGCCAACAGCGTCCCCGAGACGCTCACCGCGCTCTGCGCCCACTTCGCCCGCCAGGGGCACCCGTTCAAGTCCCTGGAGCGGCTCCTCGCCACCTACCGCCGGATGCGGTACGAGGCGGAGTCCGCCGCCCCCGCCGGCCCCGGGCCCGCCGCGCCCTCGCCCGGCTCCACGGTGCTCGCCCAGGCGTCCCTGGTGGGCCTCGGTCTGGTGCCGGGCGTGGGCGTGCTCGCCGGCGGGGTGGACGCCCAGCAGCTCGCCCAGGGCGCGGACCGGGCGCGAGCGGCCCTGAGCGCCCGGTTCGGCAGGCAGGAGGACGTCCAGCTGGTCCTGGACCCGGTGCGGGTCCTCACCCCGGTGTTCGTGGCGGAGCTGGTGCGGCTCGCCGACGAGGCGCCGTGGACGGTGCTCTTCTTCGACACCTACGAGCGCACCTCGCCCTTCCTCGACACCTGGCTGCGCGACCTGATCACCACCGAGCGCTACGGGGCGCTGCCCGCCCGCGTCGTGGTGGTCCTCGCGGGCCAGCGCCGGCTCGACCCCGGCTGCTGGGCCGACAGCGCGGACCTGGTGGCCGAGCTGCCGCTGGACCTGTTCACCGAGACCGAGGCCCGCCAACTGCTCGCCGCCAAGGGCGTGGTGGACGAGGACGTCGTCCGCGACGTGCTGCGGCTGTCGGGCCGGCTGCCGGTCCTGGTCTCCACGCTCGCCCGCAACCCCGGCGACGCGCGCGCCCCCGGCGCCACCGCCGTGGACCGCTTCCTGCGGTGGGAGGGCGACCCGGTGCGGCGGGCCGCCGCGCTCGCCTGCGCGCTGCCCCGGCACATCGACGAGGACGTGTTCCGGGCGGCGGTCGAGGAGGACGCGGCGGGCCTGTACGGATGGCTGCGGTCCTTGCCGTTCGTCAGCGACCACGGCGGCCGCGCCCAGTACCACCGGGTGGTGCGCACCGCCATGCTCGGCGTCCAGCGCACCGGCTCGCCGGGCCGCTGGAGCGCCGGCCACCAGCGGCTCGCCGAGGCGCTCCGGGCGCGCCGCGAGACCGCCGGACCCGTCCCCGCCCGGCGTCCCTGGAGCGGGGAGCGGTGGCGGGAGCTGCGCCTGGAGGAGTCGTACCACCTGCTGTGCGCGCGGCCGGGGGCCGCGCTCGCCCGGATGCTGCGCGACGGCGTGGACGCGTGCGACGCCGGGCCCGCCGTCGCCCGCCGCTGGGCCACCACGCTCGCCGAGGCGGGCGAGGACGCCGACGACGGGACGCTGCGGCAGTGGGGCACGGACTGCCTGGCGGCGCTCGGCGGCGAACCGGCGGGCGTGGCCGGGGTGCTGGCGCTGCTGCTGTCCCGGGGCGGCCTCGACGCGCAGGGCCGCGCGGCCGCCCATGTCGTGCGGGCCAGGGAACTGCGCCACACCGGCGCCCACGCCCAGGCCCTGACCGAACTGGACCGGGCGATCGCGCTCGACCCGGGGCGGGCCCGGGCGTACTACGGGCGGGCCGTGGCGCGGTGCGCCCTGTACGGCCCGGCGGTGGCGCTGCCCGACCTGGACCGGGCGTGCGAACTGGCGCCGGACGACGCGTACTACATCGGCTACCGGGGCGACATGTACCGGCGGCTGGGGCGCTTCGAGGAGGCGCTGGCCGATCTCGATCGCGCGATCCTGCTCGACCCGGGCGACCCCTGGGCCCCGGCCAGCCGCGGCCGGATCCGCCACCAGACGGGCCGGGTGGAGGAGGCCCTGGCGGACCTGGACCGGGCCCTGGAGCTGAACCGGGACTACGTGTGGGCGCTGGTGCGCCGGGCCCAGGTGCGGCGCGACCTCGCGGACCCGCAGGGCGCGCTCGCCGACCTGGAGCGCGCCGAACGGCTGTCGGCGGAGCCGGCGTGGGTGGTCGGCGAGCGCGGCGACGTGCTGCGCTCGGCGGGCCGCCACGAGGAGGCGGTGGCGGAGTACGGCCGCGCCTTCGCGCTGGACGGGACGTACGCGTGGGCGCTGGGCAGCCGCGCCCTGTCCCTGGAGGCGCTGGGCCGCCACGAGGAGGCACTGGCGGACTACGACCACGCGCTGGAGCTGGCCCCCGACTACACCTGGGCACTCACGATGAGAACCCGCCTAAGCACAGAACTGAACACCCCCCACCCCCACAACCCGCAGACGACACCCGCCCCCTGAAGGGGCGCGGGGAACTGCGCGAGCAACCCTCCGCAACCGGCAGACGACGACCGACCCCTGAAGGGGCGCGGGGAACGGCGCGAGCAACCCTCCCCAACCGGTAGACGACCACCGGGCCCTGAAGGGGCGCGGGGAACTGCGCGGGCAACCCTCTACAACCGGCAGACGACCACCGGGCCCTGAAGGGGCGCGGGGAACGGCGCGAGCAACCCTCCACAACCCGCACACGACCTCCCACCCCCGGGAGGGCCCCCCGAAGGGCCCCCGGAGGGTTCAGGGAAGGGGCGGGGTGGGGGGATCAAAACCCGCCACAGACCGATCCCCCGCGGTCTTATTCACCCGCACCCAATCAATTACAGTGCTGCGCCATGACCGCCGCCCCCACAGCAGCAGCCACCGGCCCCACCAAACCCCCCACCTCCATATGGGGCCGCACCGAGCAGCAGGACTTCCGCAGCCGGGTCCGCGGCAGCCTCCTCGGCGGGGCGATCGGCGACGCCCTGGGCGCTCCGGTCACCCCCCTCGCCCTCGACGCCATCCGCACCCGGTACGGGCCGCGGGGCGTCACGGGCCCGGCCGCCGCCCCGGGCCGGATCAGTGCCGCCACCCAGCTCACCCTCTTCACCGTCGACGGCCTCATCCGCGCCCAGGTCCGCCGCGACACCGGCGCCTGGCACCCGCCGACCGACGTGCACCGGGCGTACCGGCGCTGGAGCGCCACCCAGCGGGACTGGGGGCCGGACGAGCGGCGGGCCGACAACGGCTGGCTGGCCGGGGAGGAGTGGCTGTACAGCAGACGCGACCCGGCCCGGCCGTGCCTGCTCGGCCTCGCCGACGACATCATGGGCAC
Organism: Streptomyces sp. NPDC043908; assembly: GCF_056435525.1. Lineage (NCBI taxonomy): Bacteria > Bacillati > Actinomycetota > Actinomycetes > Kitasatosporales > Streptomycetaceae > Streptomyces > Streptomyces sp. NPDC043908. The sequence continues at coordinate 98,547 of NZ_JBWKEI010000009.1, forward strand.
CCTCGACCGGCCCAAGAACCCCGACGCCCGCGACCCGGCCGCCGTCACCCGCTCCGGCCCCTTCGGCCTGCTCGTCGGCTGGGAGCCGCAGCTCGTGCTCCAGCTCGCCCTGGAGTGCGCCGCCCAGACCCACGGCGACCCCACCGCGTACCTCTCGGCCGGCGCCTTCGCGGTGGTCGTGCACGGGCTCGCCCGGGGCGAGTCCCTGGACGCGGCCGTCCAGCGGGCGCTCGGTCTGCTCGCCCAGCGCCCCGGCCACCAGCCCGTCACGGACGCCCTCCAGCACGCGCTCGGCGCCGTACGCCAGGGCATGCCCAGCCCGGGCCTGGTGGCCTCGCTGGGCGAGGGGCACCTCGCCCAGGACGCGCTGGCCATAGCCGTGTACTGCGCCCTCGTCGGCGAGGACGTCCGCCACGGCCTGCTGCTCGCCGTCAACCACGACGGCCCCTCCGGCGCCACCGGCACCCTGTGCGGCACGCTCCTGGGCGCCCTGCACGGCGAGACCGCCCTCCCGCCCGGCTGGCTCGCGGGGCTGGAAGGGCGCGCCACCGTCCTCGAACTCGCCGACGACTTCGCGATGGAGATGACGCAGGGGCCCGCCCTGCACGGCCCGGGTGTCAGCACCCCGGGGTGGCTCGCCCGCTACCCCCCGGGGTAGCCCGCGCTCAGAGTTCCAGCGTCTTCGCCTCCCCGGTCTGCGCGGGGACCGCCGCCGACGCGGATCCGGCACCGGGACCCGTCCCGGCCCCCGGCCCGTCGCCGTCGGAGTTGATCCGGGCCAGCAGCGCGTCCCGCTCGGGGGTGTCCTCCGGCTTGATCAGGCCGATCACCACGTACAGCACCAGCGAGACCGCCAGCGGCACCGACACCTGGTACTGGAGCGCCACGCCCGTACGGTCGGAGCCGTCCAGGTTGTAGTTGACCAGGAAGAACACCACCAGGCCCACCGCCCAGCTGGTCAGTGCCGCCGTCGGGCCGGACTTGCGGAAGGCGCGCAGCATGCCCAGCATGAACGGGATCGCGATCGGGCCCATCAGACCCGCCACCCACTTGATCACCACGGTGATGATGTCCTTGAAGGCGGGCGAGTTGACCTGGGTGGCGATCGCCATCGACAGGCCCAGGAACACCAGCGTCGACAGGCGCGCCGCCAGCAGCCCCGCCCGCGAGTCCCAGCCGCGCGCCCGCCGCGAGAGCGCCGGGGCGATGTCCCGGGTGAAGACGGCGGAGATGGCGTTGGCGTCCGAGGAGCACATGGCCATCGTGTGGGAGAAGAAGCCGACGATGACCAGGCCGAGCAGTCCGTGCGGCAGCAGGGTCTCGGTCATCAGGGCGTACGAGTCGGAGGCGTCCGGCTTCTTGGCGTGCACCAGGAGCGGCGCGCACCACATGGGGAAGAAGAGCACCACCGGCCACACCAGCCACAGGATCGCGGAGAGCCGGGCCGAACGGGTCGCGGAGCGGGCCGAGTCGGTGGCCATGTACCGCTGGGCCTGGTTCCACATCCCGCCGTTGTACTCGAAGGTCTTGATGAAGAGGAACGCGAGCAGGAACGTCACCGTGTAGGGCCCGGCGGTGGGTTCGGCGTGGCCGCTGGGGAGCTTGTCCCACACCGTCCACAGCGCGCTGAACCCGCCGAGCCTGCCCATCGTCGCCACCAGCATGGCGACACCCGCGCACAGCTGGATGACGAACTGCCCGAGCTCGGTGAGCGCGTCCGCCCACAGGCCGCCGACCGTGCAGTACACGGCGGTGATGCAGCCGGTGATGAAGATGCCCTGGGTGAGGGTGACCCCGGTGAAGACCGAGAGCAGGGTGGCGATGGCGGCCCACTTGGCGCCCACGTCCACGATCTTGAGCAGCATCCCGGACAGGGCGAGGGCGAGCTGGGTGGAGATGTTGTAGCGGTTCTTGAGGTATTCGAGCGGTGAGGCCACGTGCAGCTTGGAGCGCAGCCGGTTGAGCCGGGGCGCGAAGAGCTTGGCGCCGATGCCGATGCCGACCGCGATGGGGAAGGACCAGGTGACGAAGGACGTCACGCCGTAGCGGTAGGCGATCCCCGCGTATCCCGTGAACATCACCGCGCTGTACCCGGACATGTGGTGCGAGATGCCCGAGAGCCACCACGGCATCCGGCCCCCGGCCGTGAAGAAGTCGGAGACGTCGTCCACCCGCTTGTGGGACCAGACGCCGATCGCGACCATGACGCCGAAGTAGCCGATGAGTACGGCCCAGTCGAGACTGTTCATTGTCCCCTCCGAGGGGTCCGCCTTGTGAACGTCGAGATGTATGCCGGTGCTCTTCGTCAGTACGTCCGGTTCAGCGGGCCCCGTGCGGGAGCGGGGACTTCCGGGGATTGAACCGCCTGTTCGGAGGGCGGGTCAAGACGTTCAGCGGTCACGGATATGAACACAGGTCAGGAAGCAGAACGATTTTGCTTTGCCTTTACTTGGGCGGGTGTTGTCGCCCCGAGCGGCCCCGCCCCACCATGAACGGGCCACTTCGTCAGACGCGTGCCTACGTGAACGGCCGCACGGGATGCGGGTCCCGTGCGGCCGAGAGAGCGGGTCAGCTGGTTCTGCTAGCGCATGATCTCCCCCGCGTTCACCAGCAGCGACTGTCCGGTGATCGCCCTGGCCCGGTCCGAGGCGAGGAAGGCCACGGCGTGCGCCACGTCCGCGTCCGTCGCCAGCTCCGGCAGCGCCATCCGCTCGGTGAGCCGCCCCAGCACCTCGGCCTCGGGCACCTTCTCGGTGTGCGCGGTGAAGCGGACGTACGCCTGCACCGGCGGCCCCCACATCCACCCCGGCAGGACCGTGTTCACCCGGATCCGGTGCGGCCCGAACTCCCGGGCCATGGAGTACATCACGGAGGTCAGCGCGCCCTTGGACGCCGCGTACGCCGCCTGGCTCACCTGGGAGGGCGCGGCGATCGCCGACTGCGTGCCGATGACGACCACCGCGCCGCCGCGCTCCTTGAGCGCCGGCAGGCAGGCCCGGGTCATCCGCAGGGTGCCGAGCAGATTCACGTCGAGCACGCCCTGCCAGGTGGTGAGGTCCGCGTCCTCCACCCCGCCGAAGTAGCTGTCCCAGGCGGCTACATGGACCACCGCGTCGATCCGGCCGAACCGCTCCAGCGCCAGCGCGGCCAGCGCCTCGCACTGCGCCTCCACGGTGATGTCGGTCGCCCGCCAGGCGGTGCGGCCGCCCCCGGGGTCGATCTCGTGGGCCGTCCTGGCGAGGTTCTCCTCGGTGCGCGCGCCGAGCACCGCGTTCGCCCCGTCCCGTACGACGGTCGCGGCCACCTGGTGCCCGAGTCCCGCCCCGACACCGGACACGACGACCGTCTTCCCGCTCAGCGACATCTGGACGCCTCCCGGCTCTGGCAGTTCTTCTGACGGGGCGTCAGAGTAGGGCGGTCGGCGGCAGGAGGGAAGGGGAGCGCGGTGGGCGAGGAGACCAGGAGCGGGACGTACGCGGAGCTGGCGGCGGTGGGGCCGTACGGGGTGCACCCCGGCCACGCCCTGATCACCATGGTGGAGCCGCATCCGGGCCACGAGTACGCGTACAACCGCTGGTACGAGGACGACCACTACTACGCCGGGGCGATGGCGATGCCCTGGATGTTCGCGGGACGGCGCTGGGTGGCCACGCGTGAACTCCAGGAGCTGCGCTACCCGGAGAAGTCCGCGATCGCCCGGCCGGTCACCGCCGGGTGCTACCTCTCCACGTACTGGATCACCGAGGGCCGCTACGACGACCACATGAAGTGGACCGTCGGCATCAACAAGCGGCTCAACCGGGACGGCCGCGTCTACCAGGACCGTACGCACGTCTTCACGGCCTTCCAGGACCACGAGGCGACCGTCTACCGGGACGGGGCGGCCGGTCCGCGCGACTACCACGCGCTGGACCACCCGTACGCGGGCCTGGTGCTCCAGGTGATCGACTCCGAGGACGCCGAACAGCGTGCCGCGCTGGTGGAGTGGCTGCGCTCGCGGCATCTGCCGCGCCGGCTCGCGGGCGGCCCGGCCGCGCTGGTGACGGTCTTCCGGCCGACCCCGCTGCCCGGCGACCGGATGAGTTACGTCAAGCAGGTCGAAGGGGTCGACACCCGCCTCACGCTGCTGTGGTTCCTGGAGCGGGACCCACGCGAGGTCTGGCAGGAGCACTTCGCGGACCTGGAGGCGGCGGTGGCCGGGTCGGGGCTCGGGAGGGTGGAGCTGGCCGCGCCCTTCATCCCCACGGTGCCGGGCACGGACCTCCATGTCGACCGGCTGCGCCGCTGAGCGGCCGGCCCCGGACAGCAACCAGCCCCCTCGGCCAGGACGGCGGACCAGTCGAGAGGGCCTTGCTCACTTCGCGGTGGAGCGATGCCGGTGAAGATCAGACTCCACGCGGGGAGGTGCGGTTGACGTCCTGGAGGAAGGCCGACCACGTCTCGGGGGCGAAGTCCAGCTTCCCGTGGAGGGGGTTCTTGGAGTCGCGGACGGAGACGGTGGAGTGGTCCGCCGCCTTGATCTCCACGCAGTCGCCGTTCACGGCGGAGTACGAGGACTTGGTCCAGTCCGTCAGTGCAGGCTGCTGAACACGCATGATGACTCCGATGCTTGATCCGGTTGTCCGGGTGATGTGCCCGGCCGCTGAGGGCCAGCGGGTCTGCGTGTGACGCTACGCCGCAACATCACCGGCCGCAGGGGCCGTTCACCCGTCCGGATGGCATATTCCCTTGGGTTCTTCTCAGTTGAGGACGCCAAGGTGTAGGGTGCCCGCCCCGGAGGGCCCGGCCGCCCCTCGTGTCACTCGCTCACAGCGAGTCCACCACACGGTGGATGAAGTCCCGCGAGTGCTCGGCGCTGAGCGCCTTGGCCCGCAGGTGCTCGTACATCACGGTGTAGCTCTGTACGTCGGCTGCCTTCTCCAGGTACAGGTCGCTGGTGACGCCCTCCAGGTACACCACGCTCGCGTCCATGGCGTCGTGGAACTCCAGGATGGCGAACTTGCCGTACATCCCCGGATGCGCGCCCGCGTCGTACGGCAGGACCTGGAGCGTCACGTGCGGCTGCTCGCTCAGGTGCGCCAGGTGCAGCAGCTGGTCGCGCATGATCTGCTCGTTGCCGACCACCCGGCGCAGCAGCGCCTCGTCGATGACCGCCCAGAAGCGCAGCGGGTTGGACGGGTCGGTGAGCCGGTCCTGGCGTTTGAGCCGGATCTGGATCCGTTTGTCGATGTCGCTGGAGGCGGCCTCGGGCCACATGCCCTCGATGACCGCCTGCGCGTACTCCCGGGTCTGGAGCAGTCCCGGCACGATCAGCGACTCGTAGACGCGCAGACTCGCCGCGTCCGTCTCCAGGCCGATGTAGACGCTGTACGGGATGTCGCCGAAGGCGTGCCACCAGCCCTGCTGCCGGGAGTCCTTGGCCATCTGCATCAGGGAGTCGACGATGCGGTGGTCCTCGACCTCGTACACCCCGCACAGGTCGCGCACGTCGCGCTGGCTGATGGAGCGGCGGCCGTTCTCCAGCCGGCTGATCTTCGACTGGGAGACCAGCAGGCGCTCGGCGACCTCCTCGGCCGTCATGCCCTTCAGCTCGCGGAGCCGACGGAGCTCCTGGCCCAGTCGGCGTCGCCTGACGGTGGGATTGACGTTGGACGCCACGGGAACTGCACCTCCGGCTGCGGCACTGCTGCTGCTCTTCTGCTCTTGTGCTCAGCAGACTGCCACCAATGTTCCCGGCCGCGCTGGGAAATGGCCACACACGGTGGGGCACCGGCTACCGGCGGTACGAGGTGCCGGGCCTCGGTGGACGCGTGGCGCGCGGGACCGGCGGAGGCCGGCCCCGCGCGCCCGTGACGCGTCTCCCGAACCGGGTCGTGAGGGGGACGTCGGTGCGGCGGTGGTGCGGGGTGGTGCCCTGGTGCTGGGTGGTGCGGGTCGTGCCGGTGGTGCGGGTCGTGCTGTGGTGCGTGAGGTGCCGTGGTGCCTGAGGTGGTGCCGGAGCGGCCGCTAGTGGGCCACGGCGCGCGCCATGCTGCCGCGGTGCGGCTGCATCGGGACGCCGGGCGCGGTCGCGGTCGCGCGGACGCCCGCCGCGGCGGCGGGACCGCCGGCGCTGCGGCGCGGTTGCGCGCCCACTCCGTTCTGGACGTCCATGACGGCGTGCGCCACCAGTCCGCCCATCGGGTCGTGCCTGATCAGATCCCGGAGCCGGGAGCGCGATGAACGCCCCTCGTTGCCGGGGTACAGATGCTTGCCGAGTCCGACCGCGTGGGCCAGCGCGGCGAGCGCCGCGGTCCGCGGGTCCGGCGGTACGCCGGTGCGGATCGCACTGTCCAGCCGGGCCCTGATGTCCCGGCTGATCGCCGTGTCCGTCGCCTGGTAGCGAGTCGTCGGCAGCACCCCGCACATCTGGCCCGCCACGGCATGGACCATGCCGCACCGCTCCAGGTGCGCGAGGTAAATCTGGCGCAGCCCCAGCCGGGGCCCGCCGATCCAGTGGACGGCCCGGACCGGACTGCCGCGCCTGCGCAGCAGTTCCAGTGCGGAGTCCAGTGTCGGATCTCCTGTCGGCCGTGCCATCACCACGGCGATACGATCCCCGTCTGGGGCTATCCGTCCTGCCAGAGCCAGCTCCACTAGCTGGGCTCCGGCGAGGCCGAGGTCGAGCGACTGCGGCTGCGCTGTGGTACCCGTGGCCGGGTCCAGAGCGAGCAGCAGAAGCTCCTCCGGAATTGTTCTGCGGCTCCTGCCCATCCATGCCTCCCCGCGTGGATGAATGACAGGGTGACCCCTCTCACATTCATCTGTCGAGAGCGCCTGGGTGGAAAGTACGGGAACCGACAGGTATGTCGTTCTCGTCTAGCACGGGGGTCAACCCCGCACACAGGACACTGGTAGATGGTTCGGACAGGTTCGGACGGCGCCCCGGGGCGCCGGGAGGAGGCATCGGTGGCGGGCGAGTCCCCCGACAGGTCGAAGCAGCAGCAGTCGTCGGGGGAGACGACTCCGAGCGAACGCGATCCCCGTGTGGCGGTGTTCGGAAAGGATGACGGCCCCGGTGCCGCGTCCGGTTCCGCACCGGAGCGCGGCGGTCTCGCGAACGGCTCCGCTGCCGGCCCGGTGAACGGCTCCGCGAAGGGGTCTTCGAGCCCCGGCGCGAGCGCGTCCGTGAACGGCTCGGACGAGGACGCCGGCGCCGACCGGGCCGCGGAAGGCGACCCCGCCCCCGTGGACCGGGCGACCGCCGTCTTCCGCGCCCCGCGCCAGGAGGACCACGAGTCCCGCGACACCCGCCTGCGGGCGGCCGTGGCGGCGTGGGTGGCCACGGACGACGACCCGGAGGCGCCGGAGGCGGACGGGTCGGCGGAGTCCGGCTCCGGTACGGGTACGGGTACGGGTACGAGCACGGGTGCCGGTGCCGGTGCCGCGAAGGCGACCCCGGCCGGGAAGCCCGCCGAGGAGACCGCGCCCGTACGGGAGGGCGCGCCCGCGCCGAAGGCGGACGCGGCCCCCGAGACGGACGCGGCCCCCGACGCCGCCGAGGACGCTCCGGAGACCCGGGAAGCCGACACCAAGGCTGAGGCCGATGCCGCTCCGGTGTCCCGCGACGGCAAGGCCGCCGACAAGGGGACCCGCGAGGGTGCCGACGCGTCCGCTCCGGCGGCGTCTGGGGTCTCCGAGGCCGCCGACGGGCCCGAGGCGGAGCCGGAGGCGAAGCCGGCGGTCGAGCCGGCCGCGGAGCCCAAGCCCAAGGCGGGCGCGAAGCCCGAGGCCGAGCCGCGGTCCGGCGTGAAGTCCGACGCCTCCGGTACGACGTCCGACGCCTCCAGCGCGAAGCCCGACGCCGAACCGCGGTCCGGTGCGAAGCCCGGGGCCGCCGGCGCCAAGCCCGAGGCCGAGCCCGTCGCCACCGAGCCCACCCCCGACGGTGACGAGCCCGCCCCCCGGGGCCGGGCCACCTCCTGGGGTGCCAAGCCCAGCGCCACGGACGCGGCTGCCGGCCCGGCCGCCGCCGCCGGTACCGGGGTCGACCAGCCCACCGCCGTCTTCAAGGCGGTCAAGCCGCCCGTGGTGGACCAGCCGACCACCGCCATCCGGCGGCCGGGCGGCAAGGCCGATGCCGCGGCCGGGCCCGCCGCCGAGGCCCCCGCCGAGCGGACCAGCACCTTCGTGCCGCTGCGCTCCGACGACGTACGCCCGGCCGGCCCCAAGGCCGCCCCGGACGCCGAGCCGGAGGCCGGGACCGCGAAGGCCGCCGCGCCCGCCGCGGCGAAGCCGCCCGTCTCGCCGCGTATCTCCGTGCCGGACGCCGACGCGGCCGAGCGGACCCGGCAGCAGCCGCTGCCGCCGAAGCCGCCGCTCGACCTGCTCGCGGAGCTCACCAACACCCCGCCCCCGGCGCAGACCCCGGTCCGCACCGCGGTGCGGCGGTTCAAGATCTGGACCCCGCTGGTCATCCTGCTGCTGATCGTCTTTGCGGTCGTACAGTACGTACGCCCGCTGCCGGACGCCCAGCTGACGATGACGTCGGCGCCGGAGTTCACCTTCGACGGCGCCGCGCCGCAGCTGCCGTGGCCGTCCGAGGGCCAGGGCATGATCACCGTGTCGGGCCTGGGCACCGTGGGGCGGTTCGGCGAGGAGAAGCCGGTCCCGATCGCCAGCGTGACCAAGTCGATGACCGCGTACATCATCATGCGCGACCACCCGATGAAGCTGGGCACCAAGGGCGCCTCCATCCCCGTCGACGGCCTCGCGGAGAAGGAGGGCGGCTACAACAAGGCAGGCAAGGACGAGTCGACCGTCGACACCATCAAGGCGGGCCAGCACCTCAGCCAGAAGGACGCCCTCAGCGCGGTCATGATCCCGTCCGCGAACAACGTGGCGCGCCTCCTCGCGCGCTGGGACGCGGGCTCGGAGGCGGCGTTCGTCAAGAAGATGAACGACACCGCCAAGCAGCTCGGGATGACGAACACCACGTACACCGACCCGTCCGGTCTGACCGCCACCACCGTCTCGACCGCCGCCGACCAGGTGAAGCTCGCGACCGAGCTGGTGAAGGACCCGGCGCTCGTGGACATCACCCGGCAGCCGTACTGGTACGACTCGACCGGCCGCAAGTGGCTCAACTACAACAAGCTGGTGCCGTTCTACGGCGCGATCGGCATCAAGACCGGCTCCACCTCCAAGGCGGGCGGCAATCTGCTCTTCGCGGCCGTCAAGGAGGTCGGCGGTACGAAGCAGACGATCGTCGGCGCGGTCTTCGGGCAGCACAAGGCCGTCTCGATCCTCGACCTGGTCAACAAGGTGAGCAAGGACGTCCTGCTCGCCACCCGCAAGTCGCTGACGTCGCAGACCGTGATCAAGAAGGGCGACGTCGTCGGGTACGTGGACGACGGCCTCGGCGGCAAGGACCCGGTCGTCGCGACCAAGGACCTGACCGTCGCCGGATGGCCCAGCCTGAAGGTGGCGATCTCGCTCACGCCGGACGGCGGCAAGGTGCCGCACTCCGCGAAGGCGGGCACGGTGGTCGGCAAGCTGACCGTGGGCTCCGGCACCGGTCAGGTCTCGGCTCCGGTGGCCCTGAAGAAGGATCTCGCGGAGCCCGGCTTCGGGGCGAAGCTCACTCGTCTGGGCTAGGGGAAAGCAGGAGCGGGGGGGGGGGGGGGGGGGGGGGGGGGGGGGGGGGGGAGGGGGGGGGGGGGGAGGGGGGTGGGGGGGGGGTCGGCGTATCGCCATATGACGAGCTCGAAG
>NZ_JBWKEI010000009.1:108306-116196 GCF_056435525.1 Streptomyces sp. NPDC043908
GCCGCTAGACGAGAAAGGCCCCCCCCTCTCCACCCCCCCCCTCCCCCCCCTCCCCCCCTCCCCCCGCCCACCCCCCCCCCCCCCCCCCCCCCCCCCCCCCCCCCCCCCCCCCCCGCGCCCATGCGGCGGGCCGGGGCTCGCCGGCGCTCGTACCGGCCGCTGGGCCGGGGCGTCGCAGGACGGAGGAGACGGGCGGAATGATCTTGTTGGGGCGGATACGGCCACCCGCGGTCGCCGGACTTCGGGCACAGGCCGCTCGCGCTCTCGTGCTAGCTTCGGTCAACTGGAGGACGCGGGGCGGCGTCCCTAAGAGCGATGGGACGAGAGACGTCCCGAGACTGAGACTGTGTGAGGCGGGAGAGCCGCAGTGACCACCGCTGAGCCGACGCCTGCACGCGCCGACGGCAGCAGCCCTTCTCGGCCGGACGGGCGAATACAGGACGAGAGCAGGGACCCGGTGCGGGACCAGAACCTGACCGGGCCCCTCGACGTGGCTCCGGCCCCGGACGACGGGCCGGCCCCGGACGCGAGCCGGGACGAGGCCACGAAGACGGCCGCACGCGCGGCCGAAGCGCCGCGCACGGCCAGGGCTGCGACCGAGACGCCGCACACGGCTACGGCCCCGGCCAGGGACACGGTCTCGGCCACGGCCTCGGCCACGGCTACGAGCCCCGCCACGGACACAGCTACGGACACGAGCCCCGCCCCGGACCCGGCCCCCGCGCCGGGCCCCGGTCGGAACGTGGTGTCCCGGGTGCGCGCGTTCACGGCCCGGCACCCCGTGGTCGCCGTCACGGCCGTCGCCGCCGTCGGGCACATCCTCTGGTTCATCTTCTTCGCCAACAGCGGCGGCGACCTCGCCGCGCAGGACGCCTGGGCCGAGTTCGTCGGCCGCCACCCCGCCTCCGCCTACAACCTGGCGTGGTACGGCGGCATGCACCCCGTCTCGTACAGCGTCGTCTCGCCGTATCTGATGTCGGTGCTCGGCGTCCGTACGACGATGATGATCGCCGGGACCGTGTCGGCCGGGCTGACCACGCTGATCCTTGTGCGGGTGCGGGCCGTCCGCAATCCGCTGCCGTGCACCTTCGCGGCCCTCTTCGCCTTCCTGTGCAACGCCTGCTCCGGCCGCGTGACCTTCGGGCTCGGCACGATGTTCGCGCTCGGCGCGGTCGCGGCGGTGTTCTGCTGGCCGCACCGCTGGCGCACCGAGCGGTGGGCCAAGGGCGTGGTCGCCGCGCCGCTGGCCGGGCTCGCGACGGCGAGCAGTCCGGTGGCCGGGCTCTTCCTCGGCGTGATCGCCGCCGCGCTGTTCCTGAACGGGCGCCGCCCGGGCGCGTACGCCCTCGGGCTGCCGCCGGTCGTCGTCGTGGCGCTCTCCGCGCTGCTGTTCCCGTTCTCGGGCACCCAGCCCATGTCGCTGGCCTCGGTCTCGCTGCCGTTCCTCTTCGCGGTGATCACGCTCTTCCTGGTGCCCCGCGAGTGGAAGACGGTCCGCACGGGCGCCGCGGTGTACGGGGTGGGCGTGCTGCTCACCTGGATCATCGACTCGCAGATCGGGTCCAACGTGACCCGGCTCGCGATGCTCTTCGCCGGTGTGGTGATGCTGGCCGCCCTGCCGTACGCGGTGCCGCGCACGCGCAAGTGGTACGTGCTGGTCGTCGCCTTCGTCGGGATGAACGTCTGGATCGGCGTCAAGGCCGTCGACGACATCGTCAGCACCGCCCCCGCCGCGTCCTGGGCGCGTGCGCTCGCGCCGCTGGTGGACCAACTCCAGCAGGTCGGCGCCGAGCGCGGGCGCGTCGAGGTCGTCCCGGCCTCCAGCCACCGCGAGGCCTCCGCGGTCGCCCCCTACGTCAACCTGGCGCGGGGCTGGAACCGCCAGGCCGACATGGAGCGAAACCCGCTCTTCTACGACGACACGCTGGACTCGGCGAGCTACCGGGGCTGGCTTGACCGCTGGGCCGTCCACTACGTGGTGCTGCCCATGGGCCCGCCGGACTCCAACGGCGCCGAGCAGGAGGCCAAGCTCATCCAGAAGGGCCAGCCCTATCTGAAGGAGCTGTGGCACAACCCCGACTGGCGGCTGTTCGCGGTCGAGAACCCGACGCCGCTGGCCGACCCGCCCGCGACGGTGGAGCACGCGGGGGAGGGCGAGTGGACGCTGAAGGTGAGCGCGCCCGGCCGGGTCCTGGTCCGCATCCCGTACTCGCCGTGGCTGAAGCTGGTGGACGAGAAGGGGAAGGGTGTGGAGCCGCCGCAGGAGACTCCGGAGTCGAAGCGGCGGGGGCACGGGGTGCCGAAGACGTACACGAATCCGAACGGGTGCCTGTGGAAGGCGGCGGAGGACGCGGCGGGGGACGAGTGGACGGAGCTGCTCGCGCCCCGGGCGGGTACGTACCGCCTGGCGTCGCCGTACAGCCTCCGCCGCGGAACGGCCTGCCCGGCGGAGCTCCGCCCCGACCACTAGCCCGCCCCGGGCCCCCGCCCCGGGCCGCGAATGGCTCCCCGCGGGCGGCGGGCGGCCGACCGCGCAGTTCCCCGCGCCCCTGGGACCAGCCTTTGTCCGCGGGCCGTGGGTGGCTGATCGCGCAGTTCCCCGCGCCCCTAGGGGGGACGGGGCTGAGCTGATTTCACCGGGTGCTGGGAGCCACCTAGGGGCGCGGGGAACTGCGCGACCGGCCCAAGTCGACCCGCAGACGAAGACCGGCCCGTTAAGGGGCGTGGGGAACTGCGCGAGCGGCCCACCACCGGGTCGCAGGCGGAGTCCGGGCCGATGAGGGGCGCGGGGAACTGCGCGGGCGAGCCACCACCGGGTCGCAGGCGAAGGCCTGGCGTCACCCCGTCACCCGGGGCCCCCACCCACCCCCGTCCCAGAACCCCAACTGCCCCCCTTTCGACACCTCCGCCACCCGCGCCCCACCCGGTTCGCCCAGGATCAGCGTGCTCGCCCGGCCCGGCGCGAAGGGGGGCCACGGGGGGACCCCGGGGGCCGTCGGGACGCCCGTGTGGGCGAAGGACGCCACCAGGTCCATGAAGGCGTCCCCGACCCGCACCTCCCCCGCCCCGTCCCCGCACGCCCCCACGTTCCCGGGCAGCCCGTACGTGCCGAAGAGGAACGGCGAGGTGTGCTCGTGCGGCGTGCCGAACCAGGGCGGGCGCGCCGGATGCGCGAACTCCATCAGGTACCCGGGCGCCGTCCCCGTACGGGCGTGCCGTTCGGCGAGGCGGACGTTCAGGTACCGGAAGAGCCCGTCGCCCCACACGTCGGTCCACAGGGAGACCGGGTCCAGCGGCAGCCCCTCGGCCACGGCCGCCGCCCGGTACGCGTCCACGCACCCGTCCACCAGCGAGTCGGGAACCCGTGCCGCGCCCTTGAGCAGCACCCCGCGCACCGCGTCCCGCAGCGAGGCGTCGTCGGTGGGCGCGGGGGTGGGGATGGGAGAGCCGGGGCCGGTGTAGAAGGAGCCCTCGGTGCGGGTGTGGACGGACAGGACGGGCACCGCGGGCGTGGCCAGCTCGTGGTCGAAGGCGCGCATCCACCGCCCGTCGACGACCGGCCCCCGGTACTCGCGCCCGCTACCCACCACCCGCCCGCCCGGGGCTCCGGAGAACACCGCGAACCAGGCGTCCTGGACCGCCGCGGCGGGCGCGGCGCGCAGGCCCCGTACGGTCGTGCCCAGCCGGGCGGCCACCTCCTCGTACACCCGGCGCGCGTCCGGGACGGTCAGGGAGGTGGCCGGTGCCCAGACGTGGCAGGCGCTGATGGGGACGATCCGGCGGATCAGGCCGCGCAGTTCGGGGCGGAGCGCGAGCTGCCAGGCGGAGGCGCCGCCCGCCGAGGTGCCGGCGAGGGTGATGTCGGCCGGGTCGCCGCCGAACGCCCCGGCGTTCTCCCGGACCCAGCGCAGCAGCGCGGCCTGGTCCTGGAGGCCCCAGTTGGCGCAGTCGCCGGTCCGGTCGTCGGTCAGCTCCTCGTGGTAGCCGAAACCGAAGGCCCCCATCCGGTAGTTGAAGGTGATGACGACCAGGTCGCCGCGGACGGCGAGGCGCCTTCCGTCGTACGTGGGCCAGCTGCCCGCGCCGACCTGCCAGCCGCCGCCGTGGATGTAGACGAGGACCGGGCGCCGCCCGCGCGTGCCGGGCGTCCAGACGTTGGCGTACAGCCCGTCCTCGCTGCCGGCGGGGTCGACGGTCTGGAGGAAGGGCGGGGCGAACCGGGTGGCGTCGCGCACCCCGCGCCAGGGGCGGGGCGGCCTCGGGGAGGCGAACCGGAGGGCGCCCAGCGGGGGTTGGGCGTACGGGACGCCCCGGAACACCAGCGCCCCGCCTTCGCGCGCCCCGGCCACCGGCCCGGCGGCGGTGCGGACCACCACCGGGCCGGAAGGTCTCGCCCCGGCAACCGGGCGGGCGGCCGGCGGACGGGCAGCCGCCGGCGCCGCGCCCGCCACACCCGCCGCGCCCGCCGCGCCCGCCACCCCCGCCACACCCGCCGCCGTCGCCGCGAGCACCGCCCGGCGGCCCATCGCGGAGCCGGCCACCTCAGCCCGCCTCGGGCACGAACCGCACGCCGAGGCCGCGGATCCAGGCGTCCAGGTCGACGAGGCGCTCCATGACCGCGCGCCCGCTGTAGGGCCCGCCGATCCCGTACGAGCCCACCGGGCGCTCCAGCAGGCGCCGCAGCCCCTTGGGGTCGACCAGGTCCAGGACGGGGGAGTCGCCGGAGGCGAGGGCGGTGACGCGCTCGCGCAGGGCGAGTTCGTAGCGGACGTCCTGGGTGGAGGGGTACGGGCTCTTCTTGCGCTCCACGATCGAGCGCGGCAGCACGTCCCGGGTCGCCGCCCGCAGCAGGCTCTTCTCGCGGCCGTCGAACGTCTTCATCGCCCAGGGGGTGTTGAAGACGTACTCGACGAGGCGGTGGTCGCAGAACGGGACCCGGACCTCCAGGCCCACCGCCATGCTGATCCGGTCCTTGCGGTCGAGCAGGAAGTTCACGAACCGCGTCAGGTGCAGATGGCTGATCTCGCGCATCCGCGCCTCCCGCGGGCTCTCGCCGGGCAGGGCGGGCACGTCCGCGATCGACTCCTTGTAGCGCTGGTCGATGTGGGCGCCGAGGTCGAGCCGGTCCCACAGGCCCGTGACGCGCAGGGCGTCCTGCCCGCCGGCCCGCCGGAAGGGCAGGTGCCAGGGGAAGGTGGCCGAGGAGACCGCCTCGGGGTCGTGGAAGTGGCTGTAGCCGCCGAAGAGTTCGTCGGCCGACTCGCCGGAGAGGGCGACCGTGGAGCGGGCCCGTACCGCCTGGAAGAGCAGGTAGAGGGAGTACTCCATGTCGCCGGTGACGGTGGGCAGGTCGAGGGCGCGCAGGACCGCCCCGCGCACCTCGGGGGTGAGCAGCTGCGCGTTGTCCAGGACGATGTCCTCGTGGTCGGTGCCGATGTGGGCGACGGCCTCCTTCACGAACGGCGCGTCGGGCGCCTCCCACACCGCGTTGGCCTCGAAGCGCTCGGCGTGGCCGGTGAAGTCGACGGAGAAGGTGCGGATGCGGCCGCCGTCCTCCTCGGCGAGCGCACGGGCGGCGAGCGCGGTGACGGCGCTGGAGTCGAGGCCGCCGGAGAGCAGCGAGCACAGCGGCACGTCCGAGACGAGCTGGCGGCGCACGGTGTCGTCGAGGATCTCGCGGACCGTGCCGACGGTGGTGTCGAGGTCGTCCGTGTGCGGGCGGGACTGGAGCTGCCAGTAGCGGATCTTGCGCAGTCCGCGCCGCGAGAGGCGGACCATGCTGCCGGGCCGCACCTCGTACATGCCCCGGAACACCGCGTTCTCCGGCGTCATGGTCAGGCCGAACACCTCGCGCAGGCCCTCGGCGTCGACGACCGGCTCGGCCAGCGGGTGGGCGAGGATCGCCTTGGGTTCGGAGCCGAAGAGGACCCCGTCGTCGGTGGGGTAGTACACCAGCGGTTTGACGCCCATCCGGTCGCGCACCAGGAGCAGTTCCTCGGTGCGGGTGTCCCACAGGGCGAAGGCGAACATCCCGTTGAGCCGCTCGACGAACGACTCGCCCCACTCCAGATACGCCTGGAGCACCACCTCGGTGTCGCTCTCGGTACGGAACCGGTGGCCCCGCGCGCTCAGCTCGGCGCGCAGCTCACGGTAGTTGTAGACCTCACCGCTGTAGGTGACGACGGCCTCGGGGGCGACGCCGAACCCGGCGGCCATCGGCTGCTTGCCGCCCTCGATGTCGATGACCGCGAGGCGCCGGTGGCCGAGGGCGACGTGCCGGCCGGTCCACACCCCGCCCGCGTCGGGCCCCCGGCACACCATGGTGGCGGTCATGGCCCGGGCGCTGTCCTCGTGCCGTGTGACGTCGTGTCCGTAACCGACCCAGCCCGCTATCCCGCACATGTCCGTGTCCCCCTCTCGTCAGGCGTACGTGTAGTACCGGCGGTGGTCGACGACCTCGGCGACGGTCCGGGTGTGCCAGGGGAAGAGCGGGGTGCTGGGGTCGGCGACCTCGGGCGTGGGCTCCTGCGGCAGGTAGTGCGGCACGTCCGGGTGGAGCGTCTGCCAGTCGGCCCAGATCTTGTCGATGAAGCAGTGGTGCAGGAAGAAGACCGGGTCGTTGGGGGAGGAGATGTACATCATGTGGCCGCCCACCCACTGGTGGCCCGCGCCGTGCAGCTTCCCGGCCGGGGGCTCCCAGGCGAAGTTGGTGTAGCCCTCCAGGTGGTTGCGGAAGCTGTTGTACGGCGGCTGGCTGCCGGAGGTGTAGTTCCACGGCGGGCAGTCGTAGACCGGCAGGTCCATGGTCTGCTTCAGCTGCTCGGGCGACGGCAGCGAGGGCAGCTTCTGCCCGATGCGGCGGATCAGGAACTTGCGGTCGTCGACGGTGTAGTGGCCGTTGAGGGCCGGGTTCTCGTCGCCCTCGGGCTGCACGTTGACGCGCAGCTCCCAGCCGTTGGGGTAGGCGAACGGGCCGGTCATCACCATGCCGTCCGAGGGCCGTCCGTCGCCGCCCATGAAGTCGTCCGCCCACAGCGGCGAGTGGGGCGACTGGTCCTTGGTCCAGTCCCAGTACGGCAGGGTCACCGTCGGGTCGACCCGGCGCAGCTCCTTCTCGAACTCCATCAGGTACTGCCGGTGCCAGGGGAAGAACCCCGGGTTGATGTGGCCGACCCGCTTGCCGGTGTCCTTGTCGAGGTAGTCCTGGGAGTTGACGTCGACGTGGAGCTTGACGAACCGGTCGTAGATCCCGCGCCGCTTGATCTCCAGGACGGCCTTGATGAACCGCCGCCGTTCGCCGCGCGACATGTCCAGGTGGTTCCTGCGGACGTGCGTCATGGTCCTGTTCCTCAATCTCGCGGGATCACATGGAGTGGTGGGAGGCGTCGCCGAGCGGCAGGAGGTGGGCGCCGTGCAGCTCGTCGACGGCCGCGCGGGCGGCGTGCAGCGGCGTCTTCGCGACCTCGTAGTGGCACAGGGCGCTCAGATAGGCGCCCTCGCCGAGCTTCATCAGGTGCAGCGGCTTGCCGTCTATGGAGACGGAGTGGTCCGTGCCGGCCGGGGTGACCCGGATGACGCGGCCCTTGTAGGTCTCGGTGTGGCCGTCGTCCGGGGCGGCGGCGACGGCGGGGGAGCCGTCGTCGCCGGTGCCGTACACGGCGACCCCGGCGGCCCCGGCGAGCCCGGTGGCGACGGTGGCGGCGACGGCGC
The DNA here is from genome assembly GCF_056435525.1 of Streptomyces sp. NPDC043908. Classification (NCBI taxonomy): domain Bacteria; kingdom Bacillati; phylum Actinomycetota; class Actinomycetes; order Kitasatosporales; family Streptomycetaceae; genus Streptomyces; species Streptomyces sp. NPDC043908. Next base: position 116,017 of record NZ_JBWKEI010000009.1, read on the forward strand.
CGCGCTTGATCACATCACGTCGGTTGAGCATGGGGGAGTCCTTTCTGTGGTGGGGGTAGGGGGCGGGGGGGGGGGGGGGGGGGGGAGGGGGAGAGGGGGGGGGGGGGGGGGAGGGGGAACAAGCGGCGAAACCACCACCCACCCTCAAAACAAAACCAAAAAGCCCCCCTCCCCCCCCAC
>NZ_JBWKEI010000009.1:116206-195135 GCF_056435525.1 Streptomyces sp. NPDC043908
GGGGAGGGGGGCCGTTGGGAGACGAGCGGTGTGGGGGGGGTGGGTGGGGTTTTTTTTGGGGGGGGGGGGGGGGGGGCGGCGGTGCGCCAGGCCCCCCCCGCGCCCGTGTTACCTGAGGGGCGCGGGGAACTGCGCGACCAGCCCGCGCCGGCCCGCAGACGAACGACGACGCATCCCGCGCCCCGCACAGCGCAGCGAATCGCTACTTCTCCAGGCAGAACTCGTCGATGGGGTAACCCACGTGCCGGTCCTCGCTCGGCAGGAACCCGAGCACCTTGTCCCCGGGCTTCAGCTCGGTGCTGTTGAGCACCACGCCCCCGGGTCCCAGGACCCGTACGTGCCAGTCGTCCTGGAGGATCAGGTTCACCTGCTGCCCGTTGGGCGCCACCGCGTCGATCGAGATCAGCGGCCGCGACTCGATCTTGACCCGGCCGACCGTGACGAGCCGCGTCTGGCCCTTGATGTCGACGGCGAGGACCTTGCTGCCGGCCTTCAGCTCGCTGAGGTAGTTGGTCCGCTCGTCCTTGGAGAGCGTGTACGAGTGGATCGCGCCCGCGTTGACCCGGAACGGCCGCGTCGGCATGTACGGCAGCGGGTGCGTCTCGCTGACGCACAGGATCATGCCCTTGGAGTGCGAGCCGACCAGGATGCCCTCGTCCTCGCGGAAGTACGTGCAGGTGTCCACACAGGCGCGCTCGCCCATGCCGATGTGCTCGGTGTGGCGCACCTCCAGCTCGACCAGGTTGAGGTCGGGCACGTCGGCGGTGGCGGCGGCCTTGAGGTGGGCCGCGTCGCCGACGGCCGCGGGCGCCATCATCACGCCGTCCGAGCCGTGCTCCAGGACACCGAAGATGATCTCGGCCTCCTCGACGTCCTTGGCCACCGTGATCATGCTGCCGGTGGCGCGGGCCGCCGCCGCGATCACGATCTCCAGCGGGATCTTGGTGGGGTCGCGGAAGAGCAGCACGCTCCACTTCTCGGTGCGCGCCGACTCGCAGGCGTCCTCCAGGGTCGGCGCGTCGACGATCTCCACGAAGCGCCCGAACTCCACCTCCGGGTGTTTCAGGGCGAGTTCGGCGGGGGTGATGCCGTGCCGGGCCGGGTCCACGATGACCACGGACGCGTCCCCGAACCCGTCGGGCAGCGGCTTGCCCTGGGGGAACAGCACCTTGGTGACGGTCGGCGGCAGGTCGGCGAGGTCGGCGGGGTCGTCGGCGACGATGCCCTCCAGCCGGTAGTGCAGGGCCTCCTGGAGGATGGCCTCCTTGGCCTCGCCGAGCGAACGGGCGTCGAGCCAGCTGAGCTTCATGGGGCGAACTCCTCTTAAGAGACGGGGGTCAGCGGTACGGCGGAGGCGTCGGCGACCGCGCCGGGCGCGGGCCGGTCGTGCGGATGCGGTACGGGTACGGGGTGGATGAGCCGGGCGACCTTGGCGGCCATGGCCCCGGGGTCCGGCGCGAGGAAGACGTTGCGGCCCATCGCCACCCCGCTGGCGCCGCCGCGCAGCGCCTCGTCCACATAGGCGAGCACCCGGGCCTCGTCGGGCTCCCGGGGGCCGCCCACGACGACGAGCGGGACCGGGGAGGCGGAGGTGATGTCGCGCATCTCCGCGACGGTCTCGGCGCAGACGGTCTTGACGACGTCGGCGCCCAGATCGGCGGCGAGCGAGGCCGCGTGGGCGATCAGCGCGGGGTCGCGCGGGTTGGTGATCTTCGGGCCGCGCGGGTACATCATGGCGAGCAGCGGCACGTTCCACCGGTCGCAGGCGTCCGCGACCGCGGCCATGTCCGCGATCTGCCGGCGCTCCTGGACGGAGCCGAGGTTGACGTGCACGCTGACCGCGTCCGCGCCCAGGCGCAGGCTCTCCTCGACGCTGGCGACCAGGTACTTGTCGTTGGGGTCGGGGGCGTGCACGGTACTGGCGCTCAGGTGCACGATCAGCGAGGTGCGGGCGAAGCGGGCGGAGTCGACGTACCGCAGGCTGCCCTTGTGCAGGACCACCGCGTCCACGCCGTTGTCCGCCAGCCGGCCGACCAGGTGGTCCAGGCGCTTCCCGCCGGTCAGCGGGCCGTCGGTGACCGAGTGGTCCAGCGGGACGATCAGCAGCCGGTCGCCGCCGTGGCGGTGGATCCTGCGCAGCCGCAACTGCCGTGCGAACGAATGGTGCAACATCAGCACAACCTCCTCGGTCGGATCAGGCGGGTACGGACGCGGTGACGCCCGTACCGGCGGTGAGCGCGGTCAGGCCGAACTCGTCGTGCAGGACCCGGGCGGCCCGTACCGCGTCGCCGTCCGGGACGGTCACCGAGATCCGCATCTGCGAGGTGGACACGGAACTGGGCGCGATGGCTGCCGACTTGAGGCACCGCAGCATGCGGGCGGTGCTGTCGGGGCGGCTGAGCAGCCCCGTACCGACGAGGGAGAGCTTGGTGATCCCCTCGTCGGACTCCATCGGCCGGCCCGGCGGTCCGGGGCGCCGCTCCAGGTAGTCCCGCAGCGGCTCCACGTCGTCGGTGTGCAGGGTGATGCCGATGTTCACGCCGGTGCTCTCGTCGGAGAGCGCGGCCATGTCGACGGTGAGGGACTCGCGGGCCAGGAACGCGAACACATCGGTCGCCGCGTCCGCGTCGCCCGCGTCGAAGCGCAGGGTGACCCGGGCCACGTCCGCGTCGAGGACCACTCCGGTGACGGTCGTCGGTGATTCGAGCATGTCGGCTTTCGTCTCCTCCCTGGCGGCGATCACGGTCCCGGGGCCGGGCCGTGCGGAGTGCTTGACGTGGATGTCGACCTTGCGCAGCGCCGCCAGCTCCACGGCCCGGGCGTGCATGACGCGGGCGCCGGCGAACGCCATCTCGGCCATCACGTCGACGTCGACGGCCGGCAGGACGCGGGCGCCGGGCAGCAGTCGCGGGTCGGCGGTGAACACCCCGTCGACGTCGGTGTAGATCTCGCAGTGGGCGGCGCCGAGTTCGGCGGCCAGGGCCACGGCGGTGGTGTCCGACCCGCCGCGCCCCAGGGTGATCACCTCGCGCCGGGCGGTCAGCCCCTGGAACCCGGCCACGACCGCGACCGCGCCCCGGGCGAGCACCTCGTCGATGCCGTCGGTGTCCACGGTGACGATCACGCCGCGGCCGTGCGTACCGGTCGCCAGGATGCCGGTCTGGGCGCCCACCAGGGACACCGCCCGCACCCCGGTCCGGTGCAGTGCCATGGCCAGCAGCGCGGCGGAGGCGTTCTCGCCGGTCGCGAGCAGCTGGTCGGTCTCGCGGCCGGCCGGGGGCGCCCCGACGGCCTCGGCCAGCCGGAGCAGCCGGTCGGTGGTCTTCCCCCGGGCCGAGACCACGACGACCACCGGACGGCCGGTCCGGTGCGTGGCCGCGACCCGCTGCGCCACGGCACGTACCTGTTCGATCGTGGCGAGCGAGCTCCCGCCGTACTTGTGCACCACGGGCCCGCGCCGGTCGGAGCGCGGGGAGCCGTCGGGGCGTGCCGGGCCCCCGGGGTGTTCGGGGCCCGGGGTGCCGGTGCGGTCAGGGCCGGGTCCGGCCGGGTCGTGCGGCGAGGGGGCCATGCGAGGGGTCACCTCCGCCGTTCGAGAGAGCCATGAAGCAGTCCTTTCACGCGGCTTCGGCGGGGCTTTCTCCCGGTTCCCCGTTCCCTTCCGGTCCGGCCCCACCGGCGGTGACGCTGCCAAAGACGCGTATCGGCCAGGTTTCACGCGGATATCGCGGCCGGGCGCACGGTGATACCGGACGCGAAATGCCCCGTGCCGGGGGCACGGGGCAGGAGGGAAAACGCTGGTGGGAACGGTGCCCACCCGATTTCGTCAGAGTTTCAACGTTGCCTGGAGACGGAGATTGGCCTGCTGCAAACTGGTCAGCCGGGTGCGCATCGCCAGGGTGTGGTCGCTCCAGGACATCTTCACCGCGCGGTGCGAGGCCTGCCGGATCAGGGACGCGACCGGAGCCGTACGGCCCGCCTCCACCGGGGCCGGACGGCCGGGCGCCTCCAGGGACGGATCCTCGGCCAGGATGGCCCGCTCCAGGGTGCGCAGCGACTCCCCGGGGTCGATGCCCAGCTCCGCCGAGAGCAGCGTCCGGGTCTCGCGGAACTGCCGCAGCGCGTCGGCCTGCCGCCCCGAGCGGTACAGGGCGAGCATGAGCTGGGCGCACATCTGCTCGCGGTAGGGGTTCTCGGCGACCTGCCGGTACAGCTCCCCGACGACCTTGCGGTGCCGCCCCATCTGGAGCTCCAGGTCGACGCACTCCTCCAGGACGGAGAGCTGCTCCTCGCGCAGCATGGTCGCGGCCTGGCGCAGCACCCTGCTCTCCAGGCCCGCCGCCACCGGTCCCTTCCACTGCGCCAGCGCCGAGCGGAACAGGTCGACGGCCTGCTCGGGCTGCCCGTCGCGGGCGGCCGAGCGGCCCAGCGCCGCCAGGTGCGCGAACCGGGCCAGGTCGAGCGCGGTGTTCGGCACCCGGATGCGGTACCCGGCCGGATGCGTCTCGATGAGGTCCCCCACGCCCGCCCCGACGAACTGGCGGCGGATGGCGGAGACGCAGATGCGCACCTGCCCCTTGGCGGAGGCGGGCGGGGTGTCCTCCCAGATGGCCTCCAGGAGCCGTTCGATCGGTACGACGTGTTCGGCTTCCAGTAAGAGCGTGGCGAGCAGTGCCTGTTGTCTGAATCCACCGAGGCGGACCTTTCGGCCCGCGCATTCGACTTCCAGTGGACCGAGTATTCGGAAAGTGAATGCCGGGTTTCCCGCTGACTGCATTGGCTGAGCCCTCCCCAAGTCGGCGTTCTAGCATCTCTTTTCGGCCTCTGGAGGTCGTTTCGGCCGCCAGGGGCAACCATTCCGGCCCGGCCGATGCGGCGGCCGGGCGGAACGTCTTCGGCAAGGATTTCAGATGGCCCGTGGAGTACCCGTGGAGCCGGTCGTGGCGCGCCCCCTCTACCGGGCCGGGGCGGCGGTGGGAGCGGGCGCGGCGGGGGCGGCGGCCGGCCGGTTGATCCGCAGGGAGAGCGCGAGGACGCCCAGCGCCACGATCCCCACGGCGAGCGCCGCGTAGCCGACGCCCGTGGCGCCGTCGGCGGAGTAGCCGGCGGCCCCGGCCACGCCCCCGGTGCTGATCCCGATGTAGATCGTGCTCTGGTGCAGGCCGAGCAGGAGCGGCGCGGACTGCGGCGCGGTCGCCACCAGCCGCATCTGCTGCGGCACGTTGATCATCCAGTGGCAGACGCCCCAGGCGACGGCCATCGCGAGGCCCGCGCCCAGCGACGTCGACAGCAGCGGGGTCAGGGTGGCGGCGGCGACCAGGAGCGGGGCGGCGACGGTGATGGTCCGCACCGGTCCGATCCGGTCGGTGAGGCGCCCGGTGAGCAGGTTGCCCGACACCGCCCCGATGCCGAAGCAGAGCAGGATCAGCGAGGTGCGGCCCGCGTCGCCGCCGGTCGCCTCGTCCATCACCTCGTCGATGTAGTTGTAGACCGTCCAACTGGTGCTCAGGCAGAGCCAGGTGGCGATCAGGGTGACCAGGACGCGCGGCTGCCCGAGCGGGGCGAGCCGGGCCCGCAGGGTCGTCGCCGCCTGCCCCTTCAGCCGTGGCACGGTCGCCGCGATCCCGGCCGTCGCCGCCGCGGTGAGCCCCACCACCAGCCACAGCGCCGCGCGCCAGCCCGCCTGGTCGCCCAGCCAGGCGCCCAGCGGCAGACCGAGCACGATGGCCGCGGTCAGCCCGCCCACCACCAGCGCCGCCGCCCGCCCGGCCCGCTCGGGCGGCACCATCGCCCGTGCCACGGCCAGGGAGTTGGCGGTGTACATGGACGCCCCGGCGCCGGCCACCACCCGCCCCGCCATGGCCCAGGAGTAGTCCCCGGCCACCGCGGTGAGCGCGTTGCCGACCGCGAAGACGCCGAGCGCGCCGAGCAGGAGCCGGCGGGGCGGCCGGTGGCCGGTGGCGGCGGCGAGCAGCGGCCCGCCGATCGCGTACGCCAGCGCGAAGGCGGTGATCAGCCAGCCCGCGGTGGTGCGGGAGACGCCGAAGTCGTCGGCCATGGGGTCGAGGATCGGCGCGATGATGAACGTGTCGACGCCCATCGCGAAGTTTCCCAACGCGAGGACGAGTAGGCGCAGACGCACGGTGACTCCTTCGGAGGGTGCGGTCAGGGGACGGGGGCCGCCCGTCGGGGAGGGGGCCGGGCGGGACACGGGCGCGGATGCGGTTACGGATACGGACGTACGGGCGCGGACGCGGATGCGCACAGGGGCGGGCGGGGGCCTCCTCATCCGTCGGGCAGGAGCTTGATCCCGGCGTCGCGGCCCAGGCCGAGCCGCTCGATGAGCTCCCGGCACAGCAGCGCCATCTGCTCCAGGACGTGCGCGTTGCGCAGATCGCCGGCGTCCAGGCCGCGCAGCCCCGCCCGGTCGATCAGCTCGATGACCGGGATCTTGGCGCTGTAGTCGTCGCCCGCCACGAACACGTCGAGATGGGCGCCGTCGACCCGCCCGGCGAACAGGGTGGCCGCGCACGTGGTGTTGAACGCCTTCACCACGGAGGACTGCGGAGCGGCCCGGGCGATCAGCTCGGTCATGCTGGGGCCCGCCCGGCCGAGCGCCGCCGCCCCGGCCTCCTCCACCGGGTTGGTGGTGTCGATGAGGATCTTCCCGGCGAGCGCGGCGCGGTGCCGGGTGACGAAGGCGAGGGTGTCCTCGCTGCCCATGGCGAGCGTGATGAGGTCGGCCTCCAGGACGCCCTCGACGTCATGGGCCTCGACCCGGCCCCGGGTGCCCGCGCCCGCCGCCGCGGCCGCCCGCACCGCGCGCTCCGGGGAGCGGTCCGCGAGCCGTACGGTCTCGCCCGCGAGCGCGAACTGCCGTGCCGCGGCCCGGCCCATGGGCCCTGCGCCGACCACCCCGATCCTCACGCCGGCACCTCGCTCGCCAGGGCCGCCGGGGCGATGTTGTGGTTGACGCGGAAGAGGTTGGCGGGGTCGTACCGCGCCTTGAGCGCGCCCAGCCGTGCGTACGCCTCGGGGGTGAAGGCCGCCCGGACCTGGTCGTCACCGGCCGAGGCGTCCAGGAAGTTGAGGTACTTCCCGCCGGTCGCCCAGGGCGCCAGCCGCTCCAGGAGCAGGTCGTCCTGCCCCGGTCCGGCCGGGCGCGGCCCGCCGGGGGCGACGGTGAGCAGGCAGAAGCGCGCGTCCCGGTTGCCCACCGCGTTCTCGTGCCGCACCGGCCGGCTCAGCGCCCCGCCGAGGTGGCGCAGCTCCACCAGGCCGAGCGAGCACCCGGAGTCCGGCCCGGCCGCCGCGAGCAGGCGTCCGGCCGCCGTCCGGTCCAGTCCGCCGAGCATCAGGGTGCGTTCGTGGTACGGGTAGGGCTCGGTCGGGTCGCCGTGGATCGAGGCGACGTCCGTGTACGGCATCTCCCGTACGGTGTCGAGCACGCGCGGCCCCGACTCCCGCAGCGGCGCCACCAGCCGGGCGCCCTCGGCGGCCGTGCCCGTGAACGCGATCCGCACCTGGACGACGAACCGGCCGCGGACCTCGCCGGGCAGCGCCGGGTCGTCGGGGAAGCGGACCAGCGCCAGCGAGGAGCTCATCTCCAGGGGCGCCGACGCCGTCCAGTCCAGCCAGGCGGGCAGCACGGCCGGGGCCGCCGCCCCGTCGAAGGTGAGCGCCCCGCCGTACAGCCGGGGCACCGGCATCAGGCCGATCTCCATCGAGGTGACGATCCCGAAGTTGCCCTTGCCGCCGCACAGCCCCCAGAACAGCTCGGGCTCCCGCTCCTGGCCCACCTGGCGCAGCTCACCGTCGGCGGTGACCACGTCGAGGCCGCGGACGTGGTCGGCCGCGTACCCGAAGGTGCGGGCCATCACCGCGAGGCCGCCGCCGAGGGTGTACGAGACGGCGCCGACCAGCGGGGACGAGCCGTTGAGCGGGGCCAGGCCGTGGACGGCGGCCTCGTGGACGACCTGCTCCCACCGCACCCCGGCGGCCAGCCGCGCGGTGCCCCGGTCCGGGGCGATGCGCAGCCCGGTCATCCGGCGGGTGGAGACGAGCACCGCGCCGTCGGCGGCCCGGGCCACGCCGTGGCCGGTGGCCTGGACCGCGACCGGCAGCCCGTGCCCGGCGGCGAACCGGACCGCCGCCACCACGTCCGCCGCCCCGGTCGCGCCCACCACCAGCGCGGGGCGGTGCTCCAGCAGGGTGTTGAAGCCCGCGCCCTCCCGCGCGTACCCGTCCTGCCCGGGAAGGAGGACCGGCCCCCGTACGGCCGCGGCGAGCGCGGCCACCTGGTCGGCGGGGAGGTGCGGGGGGTGCTGCACGGCAGGTCGCACGAGGGGTGCCTCCTCAATCGGGCGCGGGGTGGGGGGCGGGGCCGGCGTGTCCCATCGTCGGCGGCGCGGACCCCGGGGCGACATCCCGAGAACAAGGTGTTGCCGGGGCACCGCCCCCCTCAACTGAGGGGGGTGTGCGGGGCGTTCGGGTGCGGGAGCATGGAGGGGCAGACGCGCACCCGACGAGGCCCACCCGCACGCGAGGGGTGGCGAGCGAGGAGTACCGGCCCGTGACCGTGCCCAGGAACGCGAGCACCACCCACGCCATCGACACGCTCCTGACGGCCATCGGCGCGGCCCCCGACGCCCTCGCCCTGTTCGCGACCGCCTCCGAGCAGTTGCGCCGCCTCATCCCGTACGACGCCTCGGTGTGGCGGGCCACCGACCCGGTGACGGGGATGATGACCTCGCCGATCCGGGTGGAGAACCTCACCGAGGAGGGCTGCTCGGTCTACTGGGAGTCCGAGCTGCTCACCGAGAACATCAACCTCTTCCGCGACCTCGCCCGCGCGCCGCTGCCGGTGGCGGGACTGCGCGAGGCCACCGGAGGACTGCCCGGCCGCAGCACCCTCTACCGCGACTTCCTGGCGCCGCGCGGCCTCGACGACGAGCTGCGCGCCGTGCTGCGGGTCGGCGGCCACCCGTGGGGTCAGGTCAGCCTCTTCCGGGCGCAGGGCGCGCCGGCGTTCGGCGCGGACGACGCGCTGGTGGTCAAGGAGCTCTCCGCCGCGATGGCCCGGCGGCTGCGGTCCTTCACCGAACCGTCCGCGGAGCCGACCCCGAGCCACGGTCCGGGCCCCGGCCTGCTGCTCTTCGACGCCTCGGGCGGTCTCCTGTCGGTCAACGACGAGGCCCGCGAACTCCTGGACGACCTGCTGCCCGGCCCCTCGACCCCGACCCCGCTGGGGGTGGCGGTCCCGGCCTGGATGCACAGCACGGCGAGCAAGGCCCGGGCGATCGCGGCGGGCTGGGACAAGGGCGTGGCGCGGGTCCGGGTGCGCAGCCGGGGAGGCCGCTGGCTGGCCTGCCACGCGTCCTGCCTGCGCGGCGCGGACGGCGAACTGGGCGCGTCGGCCGTGGTGATCGAGCGCGCCTCCATCTCGGAGGTGGCCCCGCTGATGGTGAAGGCGTACGAACTGACCGACCGCGAACTGGAGATCACCCAGCACATCGCGCGCGGTCTGGGCACCGCGGAGATGGCCGGGAAACTGTTCCTCTCGCCGCACACCGTCCGCGACCATGTGAAGGCGATCTTCGAGAAGGTCCGGGTGTCCAGCCGCGGCGAACTGGTGGCGAAGCTGTTCACCGAGCACTACGCGCCGCTGGGGGAGGAGTCGGAGCAGCGGGTGTGGGGGTGAGGGGGCGCGCCGGGCGGGCCGGACGCCGCGCCCCGGGGGCGCGGACCGGGGGCCCGATCGCCGGATCACCATGACTCCCCCCTTCCGCCTCCACACAACGCGCACATATCTTGGGCGCGGAACGCTGAGGGGGGTCGCCGATGCGTATCGCTGAGGCCGACGCGTCCGGGGGGAGGCTTGTGGTGGCGAAGGGCACGGCGGCTGCGGCGGCACACGGGGAGCCCGGCGGCGAGCACGGCGGGGACGGCAGCGGGGGAGCGTTACGGATCCTCGAACTCCTGGCGGCCCAGGCGCCGTTGGACGCCATGGAGGAAGTCCTGCTGCACGCCCACGACCGGGGCGCGACGGCGGAGGAGCTGGCCCTCGTCCACCGGGCGGGCCGCCTGGGACGTACGGTCCACGGCCTGCTCGACCGCCGCCGCCGGCGCGAGGCGGACCTGGCGGCCCTGCTGGACACGGCCCGCGAACTGGCCTCGTCCTGCGACGTGGACGGCCTGGTGAAGACGGTCGCCCACCGCACCCGGGCGCTGCTCCACGTGGACATGGCGTTCGTGGCCCTGCTCACCACGGGCTCGGGCGACTCGGTGGTACGGGCGTCGGCGGGCGCCACCACCTCCCTCCACATCGGCCTGCACCTCTCGGGCGAGAACGGCATCGGGGCGGTGGTCAGGGCCACGGGCGCGCCCTTCTGGACGCCCGACTACCACGCGGAGACCCGGATCGAGCACGACGCGGCCCTGGACGCGGCGATCGCCCGCGAGGGCATCCGCTCGGTGCTGGCGCTGCCCCTGCACCACGCCAGCGGCACGGTGGGCGTGCTGTACGCCGCGCACCGGGACGTACGCCACTTCGAGCCCGACGAGGCCGCCCTCCTCGGCTCCCTCGCGGACCTGGCGGCGGCCGCCGTCGACAAGGCCCAGTGGCTGGAGCTCTACAACGCCGAGGTGGCCAAGCTGGAGGAGCACAGCGCGCTGGCGATGGAGACGATCCTGAAGGAGCGCTCGCTGGAGGCGGTACGCGACCACATCATCGGCTTCGCCCTGGCCGGCCGGGGCGTGGCGGGCCTGGCGGCGGAGGTGGGGGTGCTCCTCGACGCCGAGATCCTGGTCCGCGACCACCGCGGCCGCGTCCTGGCGGGCCGCGAGGACCCCTGGCCGGACCTCCCCGCCCCCGCCCCGGCCCCCCGCACCCCCCAGCTCCTCGACCACGACACCTGGCAGGCGGCGATCTGGGCGGGCCCGACCTGGCTGGGCCACGTCCTGGCCCGCCCCCGCACGGCCCTCACCCCCGAGGGCGAGCGGATGCTCGCCTACGCGGCCCAGGCGGTGGCGCTCGCGGTCGGGGTCGGGACGGGGAGAGGAGCGGCGGGGGTCGGGGGGTTCGACAGTCATTGCGCGTGAGGCGCCGGGCGGCCCCGCCGGGGCCGCGGCGTCAGGACGGGTCGCCGTACAGCAGTCCCCGCCCGTTGGTGCCGACGTACACACGGCCGTAGACGTCGGGGTCACCGGTGACGACGCCGGTGCCGGCGAAGTTGCCCCACTGGTGGGCGTCGTCGTTGACGCGCAGCCAGCTCGCGCCCCGGTCGGTGGAGCGGAACACTCCGGCGACGTCCTTGACCGTACCGATCAGATAGAGCGCCTGGTAGGAGGCGCCGGGCGCGGCCTTGCCGAAGCCCAGCGCGGAGGCGGACCGCACCCCGGCGACCGGGGCGAACGTACGGCCGCCGTCGGTGGAGTGCAGCAGCCCCTTGCCCCCGCCGGAGACCCACAGGTCCCCGGCGACACCGGGAACGGCCGCGAGCCGGCCCTCGGGCAGTCCGGTGGCGCGGGCCGAGAAGGTCGCGCCCCCGTCCGTGCTGGCGTGGAGCGTGCCGCCGGACAGCGAGTAGAAGGTCTTGGCCGAGGAGCGGTCGGCGACGACGACGGCACCGGTGCCGAGCCCGCCGACCCGCGACCAGGTCCTGCCCTTGTCCAGCGACCGGTACGGGGCCTGACCGGCCTCGGTCCAGACGATGACGGAACCGTCCGCCGAGAGCGCGACCTGCCCGCTGTGGGCGCTGCCGACCGGCTCCGACCCGAAGCCCGTCCAGGTGCGGCCGCCGTCGGCGGAGTACGCCCCGTCCTGCGCGCCGCCCCGGCCCACGCGGACCATCACCGAGGGGTTGGACTGCGCGAAGTCGATGTCGGTGCTGTTCGTCATCACCGGGTTCTTCACCTGCGCGCCGGGCACCTGGAGCGAGTCGTGGCGGAAGCCGCCCTGGTCGCCCATGGAGGTGATGACGGCGGCGCCGCCGGGCGGGGCGACCGCGTCCGCCAGCGCGGTCTCCTCCAGCCCCCGGGCGCCCACGGTCCAGTGGCTGGTGCGGCCGCTGTCGACGGCGTCGGCGTCCTTGCTGCCCCAGATGCCGTTGCCGGTGCCGTACAGCACGTGCCCGGAGTCGAAGGGGTCGATGGCCAGGGCGGTCATCCAGTGCCCGATGCCGGTACCGACGTAGGGAGCGGCGGAGGCGTCCCGTACCGACGTCGAGCCCAGGGCCTTCCAGCTCGCCCCGCCGTCGGTGGTCCGGTAGATCTCGTCCTCGGGCCACCAGCGGTCGAGGGTGGTGACCATCACCGTCGACGGCTTGCGCGGGTCGACGGCGAGACCGGAGAACCCGTAACTGCCCCGCGACGGGGAGACGTTCTTCCAGGCGCCGCCCTTCGGCGCGTACTTCCACACAGAGCCGCCCGTCACGCCGTTGGGCCCGAGGGCGTCGGTGTACGTCAGGTACAGCGAGCCGTCACCGGAGACCACACCGTGCTGCGGCAACTGCCCGGTGGGCTGCCCCGGGACGGCCTGCCAGGTGCCGCCGCCGTCGGTGGAGCGGTACAGGGAGGCGGACTTGTCGGCGACACCGACGTAGACCGTCCCGCTCCCGGCGGGCCCGTACGTCACGAAGGAGACGCCCGCGCCGCTGCCCGCCCCGCCCTTCACCGGGAACGAGGAGACCTGCCCCCACGTCACCCCGTGGTCGGTGCTGCGCCACAGCCCGTTCTTCCGGGTGCCCAGCAGCAGGGTCCCGGGATGCGCGGGGTCGATCGCGAGCCGCTCCCCGGCGCCGCGCCCGTCCTCGTTTCCGCCGATCTTGAAGGGCAGATCGGTGCGCTGGAAGGTGCGGCCCCGGTCGGTGGAGCGCAGGATCGCGCCGTTGCCCGCCCACTCGTTGGTGTAGGTGCCGGCGGAGAGGTAGAGCCGCGCGGGGTCGACGGGGTCGGTGGCCAGCGAGTCGATGCCCAGCAGGTTCCAGTCCTTCTCGCCGATCCAGTCGGTGAGCGGGATCCACTGCGCGGCGGCGGCGTCCCAGCGGTAGGCGCCGCCCATGTCGGTACGGGCGTACAGCAGGTCCTTCTCGCGCGGGTTGAACACCAGGCCGGTGACGTAACCGCCGCCGACGACCTGGGCGTTCTTCCAGGTGTACGGCCCGGCGGCGGCGGTTGCTGCCCCGCTCCCGCTCCCACTCCCGCTCCCGGTGGCCGGTGCCTCGCCGACCCTGACCAGCTTCCACTGCTGGTTGGTGCTGCCCTTGCCCGGATACTGGACGACGGCGGCGCCCTCCGCGGAGGAACCCCCCAGCACGTCCAGGACCTGCCCGCTGCGGCGGGAGGTGAGGGTGACGGCCCCCGAGCCCGCGTCGTCGATCCGCCACTGCTGGGAGGCGGCGGCCCGGTCGGTCTGCTGCTCGGCGGCGGCGGCGCTCGCGGTGGAGTCGCGCGCTATGCCGAGCACCTTGCCGCTGTTGCGGTTGACGAGCTCGTAGTAACCGCCCCCGGCGGACTTCAGCTTCCACTGCTGGTTGGCGGTGTGCTGGTCGGTCCACTGCTGGATCCGGGTGCCGTCGGCGGTGGAGAACGCGTTGACGTCCAGCACCTTGCCGCTGCGCACGGAGACCAGCTGGTAGTAGGCGTCAGCGTCGACGGTCGCGGCCTGCGAGTCGTCCTGGACGAACAGGAAGTACGGCAGCACGATGGCCGGCACGCCGAGCATCAGCCCGGTAGCGGTCCAACGACGCCGGTGGCGCCCGCGACGGGCGCGGGGGCCGGGGGTGCGGGTGTCCACGGATCTGCGTAGGGGTTCATTCACGGCGGGTCGATCTCCTTGCGGCCGTACACCAGGGACAAGACGGATCGCCGACGAGCGGGACTTGTCGATCGGATCCGGTTGGGGGTCAGTGGTCAGTGGTCGCTGGGGTGGGGGGAGGTTGCCGTGGGGAGGGGTTTCTTGGGGGGACTTTTCGGGGGGCGGGTTTCTGAGCGCCCTCAACGACGTCGGCCGGCCATCCACGACCGTCCCCCGGAGCCGTCGCCTCGGAGCCGACCCTCGGACCTGACCGGCCCGGCAGCGGTACGTCCGCGATCGCGAGCGCGACACAATCAGGTGAACGTCCCGTACGCGGCCCGCCCCCGGCCCGGCCGCCCGTAACCTGCTCCCGAGATGACGACCGACTTCGCCGACGAGGCCCGCAGCCGCACCGCCCGCCTGCTCCGGATGGCCGCCACCACGGACGATCGGGTCCGGGACCAGATCGTCGAGTACGCCGCGACGACCCCGGACCCACCACCGCTCGGCCCCCACGGGATCCAGACCCGTGGCTGCGGCCGGTGCCGACGCACGATGTGGGCGCAGCGGGACTATTGGGTCTGCGCGTCGTGCGGGCATGTGGAGGATGCGTAGGCGGGCGGGCTCGCGCGGGGTGCGGGTGTACGCGGCCGGGCCGGGGTCCTGCCGACGGGTCCTGCCGAGGACTGCGGTACGGAATCTGGCGGGGTGGTGAGGCTCGGGCTCGCCTCATGCGTGGGGAGCGCTGGGAGCGCGGTCGCGGCGAGATGGCGCTGCCGGGCGATGCTGTGTTCCCGCTGGCCAGTAAAGCGAGGCGAGCCGCTTGGTCCGGCTGGTGGGTCAGATGTGGCCGAGGTCGATTTCCACCGGGAAGGGAGCCGCGGCCTTGAGGACGCCGGTGAACACCTCTCCGTCCCGGTAGGCGCTCGTCGCGGGATCGGGCTGGACCCGACCCGCAAGCAGTAGGCGTCAACGCCCCCTCGCGCCTTCAGGCGGGAGGAGGGCCCTTCCCCGTGCGTCGAGCACGCCTGCTCATCCGAGGTACGGACCGCCCTGACGCTCGCACGCGTGCTGAAGGCGGAGACGCTGCGTGTGGTGCATCGGCAGCGCGTCCAGCTCGGCGACCTTCACCCACCGCAGTTCCGTCGACTCGTCCGAGATCTCCAATGTGCCGCCGATGACACGTCCCCGGAAGCACACATTGAACTGGCGCCGTACCTCACCGTCCGAGTAGGCGATGATGTGCCGCGGGTCGGTATAGGTGCCCACGAGCCCGGTGATCTCAATGTCGAGCCCCGTTTCCTCCTTTACCTCCCGGACGGCGGCGCCCGGCAGTGAGTCGTTCATGTCCATGCCGCCCCCGGGCAGCGCCCAGAGGTCGTTGTCCCGGCGCCGCTGGAGCAGGATGCGCCCCTGCCCGTCGGTGACGACCGCCGAGGCTGCCACCACCAGGCTGTTCGGCTTGGGCGCGGCGGGGTCGTCGTAGTACTCGGTACGGCGGGACATCCCGTTACTCCTCCACTGGCTTGGACGTGTTCCACACGGCTGCGAAGCTGGTTGCGTAGGTGTCGAACAGGCCGCCGTCCTCCGCCCGTCGGAGGTGCCACACGGGGGCGTCGTAGGCGTTGACTCCCCATACGTGCCCGTTGACGAACATCTGATCGTCTGCCCGGTAGATGGAGTTGTAGAGCGTCGTCGTATGAGTGCGCACCTCGATGCCAGGCACGGCCAGCAGCGGCCGGTAGTGCATGAGGGCCAGTCTGCACCGGGACTCGATGCCGTGCCCGAATCTCTCTTCCTGGCCGCGGCGCCGCACGGTTTCACTGCCCGCATCACCGAGCGCGATGCGTACCCGGCAGCCGTCGCGGGCGCGTTCCTCCAGCAGGTCGCTCAGCCGCGGGTAACCCTCGTGCAAGAACACCGCCGCGTAAACCAGGACGTCCAGGTGCCGCCTCGCTTGGGCGAACAGATCGACATAGGCAGATATCGGCAGGTCGGCGCGCCGCTGGAATAGGCCCGCCAACTCTGGTCCGATGGTGCGTGCCTTTCGCGGCTGTCGCAGCGCGGGCCACAGGGCGTGAACATCCTCCCCGAGCAGTTCGGCCGCCTGCACTGCGGTAGTCCGGCGGGGCACCCGGTCCAAGCGCACCCAACGCTCGACGCTCTTGGGGTCGATTCGCACCTGCTTCGCGAGGCTCTCGTAGGTGTGCCCCCCTGCCGCCAGCGCAGCGCGGAGACGCTCATTCGGCATGACTTCCTCCCGCACCAACCGCCACCACCCGTAGGGACGTTGTACCCCACTCAGGACGTCCTGGAGTGTTCGTTGAGGGAGGTTCCCCCGTCCTGGCGCCCGCTATGACGATCGCTGTACCGACAAAACCCCGGCGACCGCGTGAACGGTCCCGGGGCGTGGCCGACTGTGAAGGAGTCGACATCATGGACCGTACTGTCTCGGGCGCACCACGGGCAGTCCCCCCGGACCCGACCCAATACCGCCGGTGCGCGGTGTGCGACGAGCCAGGCGCCGGCATCCCCGCAACCATGACGGTCAGCGCGTACGGAAATGTCGAGATCCAGTACGTACACCACAGCTGTGCGGCTGTGGCCGAGGCGACATCGTGACGCCCGCCGATTGGCTCGCCTCCGCACACCCCGCCCCCGAGGCGGCCCGCCGCGAGTGGAGCACGGGCGGGATCGCCCTGATCCCCACGGGACGCGCCTTCGACGCCGTACGCCTGTCCTCGGACATCGTCCACTCAGCGGCCGGCAGCGCACCCGAGACGGTCGCCGCCATCCTCGGGGAACTCCTCGACGGACCCGTCATTCACGACGCCTACCAGCCCGGCCGCTGGTACTACGCCCTGGTCGAGGTCGGAGCCTGCACCCAGCTCAAGGCGCTGGACGCCTTCCGCCTCGACCCCGGGACCTGGCTCGGTGTTCCCGCGATCGACCGCACAGGCCGCCCGGGCGCGTACTGGGTCCGCCCGCCCCAGCACCGCGAGGACTGGTGCGATCCGGCGGGGGTCGCTGAGCTGATCCGCCTGGCTCGGACATTCCTTGACCAGCGCGGCGAGCTCGGATCCGCAGGCCCGGAGCTGGGCAGCATCGAGCAGACCTGCCGCAAGCTCCTGGCCGAGCAGTGCACCAGCGAGCCTACGTACGAGGACGCGTCCGACTCGGTGATGCGGGCACGCGGGTGTCTGATGGTCGTGCTGCCGGTCCTTGAGGACGCGGTGGCCCGGCTGCCTCTGTCCGACCGGACACGGTCCCGGGCCCCGGTCATGATCGCGCGTGCTCACGAGCATCTGGCCCAGGACTGCTCCTCGGTGAACCTGGCCCGCCAGTACGCCCATGTGCAGCGCCTGGCGCGGTGCTGCCTGGAGCAGGTGGATCTGCTGCGCGAGCTGGATGCGTCGGCCGTCGCCCGATAACCACCCGCCCCCGGCCGCTGTTGGTCACGACACCCGGGGGCGGGTGCTGGTCCATTGGATGCGGCCCCGACCCGCGGCGGCATCAAGATCGGCGGGTCGATATTTGGTAGATCAAATCTGGGGGGAGACCGTTTTCAGCACGGGTGAGACCGTAGGCAGAACGGGAGCTACGTGAAGGGCCAGATCGGGAAAGGTGTCCCGATCC
Source organism: Streptomyces sp. NPDC043908 (assembly GCF_056435525.1). NCBI lineage: Bacteria > Bacillati > Actinomycetota > Actinomycetes > Kitasatosporales > Streptomycetaceae > Streptomyces > Streptomyces sp. NPDC043908. The sequence continues at coordinate 133,638 of NZ_JBWKEI010000009.1, forward strand.
GGCCCTTTGCCACGTAGTGGCTGGTAGCACTGGTGCCCCCGGCAGGATTCGAACCTGCGACACCCGCTTTAGGAGAGCGGTGCTCTATCCCCTGAGCTACGGAGGCGGGGATCTGTCGGCCCTCGTGTCGAAGACCCGATCGCGGACGCGATCCCGTTCCTTGACACGTTCGGACAGATGGGTGATCAACCGGACGAGCGACTGATCGCCGCCGCCAGTGTAGCGGGTGGCGTGCTCGGCGTACGGGGAGATGCCGTGCGCTGGGGGAGCCCGGTCAGGGGGCCGGTGCAACGGACCCGTCTGCCGGGGGGAGGGTGTGACGGCGACCGTGCGGCGGGGCCCCGGCACGCGGTCTGTACGGTGTCTCCCCGTAACAGTGAACGTGAACGCGGTTCCGCCTGGGCGGAGTACTTCAGGCGGACGGGGAGTGGAACGTGGCAGGCACCCACATATGGGCCGACACGCTCGACGCGGCAGCGCGGCGGCCTGGCCAGCAGGGACCTGGCCAGCAGGGCCCTGATCACCAGGGGCCTGACCAGCAGGGACCCGATCGTCAGGGACCTGGTCACCGCCCCCGCACCGCCCCCCAAGCCGTACGCGACTCCTGGCGGCGGGCGCGGACCGCGTTGCTGCTCCACATCGCGTTGCGCCTGGCGGGCATAGGCGTGGTGGGTGTCTGGGGGCACCGCAAGGGGCTGGGGCTGCACGAGGTGCTGGCGACCCGGTGGGACTCGGTCTTCTATCTGAACATCGCCCAGCACGGCTACACCAGCCCGATGGTGCCCGGCTGCGGTCTCGGCGGCCCCACCTGCAAGCTCGCCTTCTTCCCCTTCTACCCCGCCCTGATACGGGTCACTTCCGCCGTCACCGGGCTCCCGGCCGGCTGGTCGGCCTGGCTCGTCGCCCTGGCCGCCTCGCTCCTCGCGGCCTGGGGGATCTTCGCCGTCGCCGAGAAGCTGTACGACGCGCGGGTCGCCCTGTTCGCGGTCGCCCTGTACGCCGTCGTGCCCCACGCCCTCGTCCAGTCCATGGCCTACACCGAGCCCGTGTTCACCGCGCTCGCCGCCTGGGCCCTGTACGCGGTGCTGTGCCGGGCCTGGCTCACCGCCGGGGCACTGGCGCTCCTCGCCGGCGCCACCCGCCCCTCGGGTCTCGCCGTCATCGCCGCCGTCGCGCTCAGCGCCGCGTGGCAGCTGCTGCCCGCAGGAGGCAGGCGTACCCCGCAGCTCCTGCCCGCCCGGGGCAGACGCGCGCCGCGCCGCCCCACCGCACGGCTGTACGGTGCGATAGCCCTGGCACCCCTCGGCTGGGGCGCCTTCGTCGTCTGGGTCGGGCGCCGCATGGGCAGCTGGGACGGGTACTTCGTCGAACAGCGCCAATGGGGCTCGACCTTCGACGGCGGCGTCTTCACCGCCCAGCGCCTGCGCGACCTGTTCACCCTCCCCACCCTCACCCTCGACTACGTCGTGGCCGCCGCGACCGTGGTCACCGCCGTCATCCTGCTCGCCGTCCTGGCCCTGCGCCGCCCGCCCCTGGTGATCTGGGTCTACGCCGGCGCCCTCGTCCTCATAGCCGTCGGCGGGGCGGGCTTCTTCCACGCCAAGGCCCGCTTCCTGCTCCCGGCCTTCCCCCTCCTCTTCCCCCTCGCCACCGCGATGGCCCGCGCCCGCCGGACGACCGTGTGGTGCACGCTCACCGGAGCCGCCCTCGCCTCCGCCTTCTACAGCGGGTACCTGACCATGGTCTGGACCCACTCGCCGTAGTCGGCCGCCCTCGCAGCTCCGGCCCGGGCCCGTACTCCGTCAGGTCCGCCCCGGGCCCGTACTCCGTCAGGTCCGCCCCCGGTCTCCGCCGCACCTGCCAAAGTCCCCCGCGCGCGGTTGCCGACGCGGCCCGCCCCGGCACAGGGTCGCGGTGCGGTACGGCCCCGGGTCCCCCGGTACGTACGCGAGGCCGAAGCCGCTCGCAGCGCACCCGTCGACGCAGCACTTGGAGGATCGCGCGATGTCCGAGACCACCCGGCCGCATACGTTCCAGGACGACCACGCGGAGGTGCGGCGGAGCAATCGGGCCGTGGTCGAGCAGTACATGAACTGCCGTGGCGAGGACCGGCTCCGGCGGCACCTGCTGTTCACGGAGGACGGGGTCGGCGGGCTGTGGACCACCGACACCGGTGAGCCCATCGCCATCCGCGGGCGCGACACCCTCGGTGAGCACGCGGTGTGGTCGCTGAAGTGCTTCCCCGACTGGGCGTGGATCAACGTCGAGATCTTCGAGACGCAGGACCCGAACCGGTTCTGGGTGGAGTGCGACGGCGAAGGGAAGATCCTCTTCCCCGGCTACCCCGAGGGGTACTACCGGAATCACTTCCTCCACTCCTTCGAGTTCGAGAACGGGAAGATCAAGCTGCAACGGGAGTTCATGAACCCGAACCAGCAGCTCCGCGCCCTGGGCATCCCCGTCCCCGTGGTCAAGCGCGAGGGCATCCCCACCTGAGCCCGGCCCCCGGTACCCGCGCCCCCCAGGAGACCCCGTTCCATGCATGAGTACACCGTCGTGGACGCCTTCGCCCGCACCCCGCTCGAAGGCAACCCCGTCGCCGTCTTCTTCGACGCCGGGGACCTGCCCGCCGAGGTGATGCAGCGGATCGCCAAGGAGATGAACCTCTCCGAGTGCACCTTCGTGCTTCCCGCCCGGCACGGCGGCCACGCGCGCGTACGGATCTTCACGCCGGTCAACGAGCTGCCGTTCGCCGGGCATCCGATCCTCGGTACGGCGGTCGCCATCGGCCGCCCGCGCAAGGCCGACCGGCTCGTCCTGGAGACCGCCATGGGCGCGATCCCCTTCGAGCTGGTCCACGGCGACGACGCCACTTCCGTACGGATGGCGCAGCCCGTGCCCGTCTGGGAGCCGTACGAGCACGCCGGGGCGCTGCTCGCCGCCCTCGGGCTCGACGCGTCCGTCACGCCCGTCGAGGCGTACCGCAACGGGCCCCGGCACGTGCTCGTCGGCCTGGAGAGCGTCGCCGCGCTCTCCGCGCTGACCCCGGACCACAACGCGCTGCGCGCCTTCCCCGACATGTCGGCGTACTGCTTCGCGGGCTCCGGCACGCACTGGCGCTCGCGGATGTTCTCGCCGGCGTACGGCGTCGTCGAGGACGCGGCGACCGGCTCCGCCGCCGGGCCCGTCGCCATCCACCTGGCACGCCACGGCCTCGCCTCCTACGGGCAGGACCTGGAGATCCTCCAGGGCGTCGAGATGGGCCGCCCGTCCCCGATGTACGCGAACGTCGAGGGGGAGGGGGAGGAGGTCGTCGCGGTGCACGTCGGCGGTCACGGGGCGGTTCTCGCCCACGGCACGATCTACGTGTAGGGAGGCTCCCGCTACGTGTGGGGAGGCTTCCGCTACGTGGGAGGCTCCCGCTGCACCGACCACCGCCCGGCCGCGCCGATCACCGCCCGGCCGCGCCGCCCGCCCCCGCCCGGCAACCCCGCCCCGCGCCCCCCGGGCGCCCCCCTCGCGCCCCGCTCAAGCCCCGCCTCCCCGCCCTGGTCAGCCCCTTTGACCCGGCCTTGACCCGCCCTACCCGGGAACGTAGGTTCGATGGGGGCTCGCGCCCTGTTCCGAGCCTATGGGGGGCGGCGGCAATGGCGGACGGCAAGGCGTTATCGGATTCCCCGGCACTGGCCGTTCTGGAACTGCTCGCCGTCGATGCGCCGCCCGCGCACTTCCAGGAGCTGCTCGACCGCGCCCGCCGCGAGAAGCTGCCCTCCGCGCCGCTGGAGGAACTGGAAAGGGCGACCATGCTCGCCCTGAAGATCCAGGCCTCCGGCCAGCAGCGCCGCCAGCGGGAGTCGGTGATGGCCGATCTGGTCAACACCGTCCACGACATGACGATCCCCTACGACCCCGACAGCCTGCTGGAGGTCATCACCAGCCGCGCCCGACGGCTGCTCGGGTTCGACATGGCGTACATCAGTCTGCGGACGCCGGGCGGCGGTTCGTACGTGCACAGTTCGGACGGCGACACCACCTCGCTCAACGTGGGGCTGGTCGTCGAGAAGAGCCGTGGCCTCGGGGAGCTGGCGCACGAGACCGGCGCGCCCTCCTGGACCTCCGACTACCTCAACGACGACCGCATCCCGCACGGCGAGCAGCTCGACGCGATGGTCCGGGCCGAGGGGCTGCACGCCGTCATGGTGGTGCCGATCCGTCAGGGGGGCGTATCCATAGGGGCGTTGTACGGGGCGGACCGGGTGGTGCGGCACTTCACCCCGGACGAGATCAGCGTCATGCGGTACCTGGCGGACTTCGCCGCGGTCGCCCTGGAGAAGGCCCGGCTGCTCGACCGCTCCCGCAAGGAAATCGTCGCGCTGGAGTCGGCGGGTGTGCGCGCGGACGCCGCCATCGCGCGGCTGCGGCGGCTCGCCGACGCCCGGGCGGAGCTGGCCGCGCTGGTACTGGGCGGCGCGGATCCGCACGAGCTGGCCAAGGCCGCCGCCGCGGCGCTCGGCGCCGGGCTCCTGGTGAGCGATGGGTGCGGGCGCGTCCTCGCCGGCGCGGGTCAGGCGCCGGACCTCGACGAGGCGCGGATACGGGAGGCGGCCCTGGAGACGCACGCGGCGGGCGGCCCGGTCCAGGTCGCCCCGGGCGTGTGGGCGGCCCCCGTCGGCGCGGGCGAGGAGCCCGGCCTGGTGCTGCTGCGGGCCGCGTGGGAGCCCACCGAGGACGAGCGGGCCTTCCTCGGCTTCGTGGGGCAGGCGGTGGCGCTGCTGTTCGCGGTGCGGCGCAGCACGGCCGCGGCGGAGGGGCCGCCGCGCGAGGAGTTCTTCGACGCCCTGCTCACCGCCGCCGCCCAGGCGCCGGACCAACTCGCCCGCCAGGCAAGGCAAGTGGGCCTCGACCCGGACGCGCCGCACGTCGTGGTGGTGGTCCGGCCGGAGGGCGAGGAGCACGGCAAGGCGGTGGTGTGGGCCTCCTCGTACGCCTACCGCGGCTCGGGGCTGATGAAGGCGGACGAGGGCGGCGTGGTGCTGCTGCTGCCCGGCGCCGACGCCTCGGCCGCCGCCCGCGCGGTCTCCGGCGAGCTGTCGCCGCTGCTCACCGGGCCCGTCACGGTGGCCTCGGCGGGCCCCGCCGACTCGCTTCCCTCCGTGGCCCGGGTGTACCAGGAGGCCCGGCGCTGCTTCGACGCGCTGCTGGCGCTGGACGGTGCGGGCAGCGCCGCCTCCCTCGACGACCTGGGCTTCCTCGGGCTGCTGCTCTCCGACGACCAGGACGTCGACGGGTTCGTCGCCTCGGTCCTCGGGCCGGTGCTCGACCACGACGCCGAGCGCATGACGCGGCTGGCGGAGACGCTGGAGGCGTACTTCGCGGCGGGCAGCAGCCCCACCCGCGCGGCGGGCGGTCTGCACGTCCACCCCAACACGGTCACCCGACGCCTGGAACGCATCACCGAGCTGCTCGGCCCCGGCTGGCAGCGGCCCGAGCGCGCCACCGAGGCCCAGCTGGCGTTACGGCTGCTGCGCGCCCGGGACGTACTGCGCCGCAGGCGCGAGGCGCTGCCCGGCCGGCGGGAGGGCGCCGACGGATCTCAGGACACCTTGGGGACGTAGCCCTCCTCCCGTCCGCGCCGCGCCGCGGCCAGGACCTGGAGGGCGTGGGCGGCCGAGGCGAGCGTCATGTGGCAGTGCCAGCCCCGCAGGGAGCGCCCCTCGAAGTCCCGCAGCCCCGCCCGGTCCCCGTGCTCAGCGAAGTCCCGGCCGACCCGGTCGGTCAGCCGGGTCAGGCCCAGCAGCGTGGCGGCGGGCACCCCGCCCATGTTGGTCAGCCACAGCCCGCTCGGCGTCCCGTGCGGCTCCCGCCACTCCCCGAGCAGCGCCAGAGCCCCCTCGCGGGCGTCCCGGGGCACCGGCGTCCCGCCCGGCAGCCCCACCCGTACCTTGACCGCGGTGGCGTGCCGTACGCCCGCGGGGGCGTCCGGGGCGAACGCGCCGACGCGCTGGCGGCGGCCCCGGACCGAGTCGAGGATGCGGTGCGCGGGCAGCGCGCCCGCCGCGAACCCGGCCGGGGCGGGCTCCTCCACGGTGAACAGGGCGCCCGGCCCGACGCGTACGAGCACCGGCACCCCGGCCGCGGCGAACCGCCGTACGACGGCGTCCGGGTCGCGTGCGGGCAGGTCGAGCACCACGGGCAGCAGCGGGGCGCCGCGCAGGTCCGCGAAGTCCAGGGCGGCGGTGGTGGCGCACTCCTCGGGCGTCTCACCGGTGTGGCCGCGGGACCTTCCGCCGGGCGCGCCCGGGGCGCTACCCTCGCCGCCCCCGCCCCGCCGCTCCGGCAGGACCAGCCGCCAGTTCACCGGCGCCGCCGCCTCGGGGGAGGCGCACCACACCCCGAAGGCCTGCTGGCCGTGGAACATCTGGTTGCGGTGCAGGTCGAAGCCGCGGCCCACGCCCACCGAGTGGCTGCCGGACTTGGGGATCGGGGTCTGCCGCACCACCCAGGCGCGCGGGGCGATGAGGTGGCCGACCCAGCAGGCCAGCGCCTCGCGCACCGGGCGCCACTCCCAGGTGGAGTTGCAGATGAAGTGGTGGAGGGTCTGCTCCAGGGTGGGATCGCCCAGGCAGGCCGCCACGTTGCGGATGGAGCGGCGTCCCCTGGCCGTGAGCAGCCCGCGCAGGTACTGCTCGCCCTTGTGGCGCTGGTCCCGCCGGGGCAGGGACGCGAAGAGCGTGCTGCTCAGGTCCCTGAGCATGAACTCCCGCTCGTACATCACCGCGGGCGAGGTGCGGTGCGACGCGGCGGCGGGACGGTACCGGACGGGCCTCGTACGGCCGGCGGGCATGCTCACGGAAACCCCCTGGAAGCTCTGGGCGGCCGGTCGGAGCCACCCCTTCGACCATGGCCGGGGCCGGAGGGAGGGGCGAGGTGCACGGGGCACCCCGTCGCGCCGCCGCGTGGGTGGCTCGCCACTGCCGGCCCGTCCGCGCACCGGTTCCGCGCGGGACGCCACGCGCTACCGTGCGCCCCGGTGGTGACTGCGCCACCGGGGTCCGGCGGCGGGGCACGGCTGTCTCTCCCCCCGCCCGTACGGGACGGACACTCCGTCAAGTCCGGCCCAGGTCCGGCGCGGACGTCACGGAGTCCACGCCACGCCCTTCGGTTTTCCTCCCGCGGTCCGCGAGAGTCGGCGTCCGGCCGCTTCCTGATCCGCCCCTCGGGTGAGCGGTGCCACGCCACGCAGGGAGGCTTCAGGTGAACAGCGTCCACACGTTCCTCCGCTCGTTGCCCGCGGTGCAGCAACCGGACTGGCAGGGCCACCCCGAGCTCGTCCGCGTACGGCGGGAGCTCGCCGGGCTGCCGCCGCTCGTCGAGGCGGATGACGTGGACCGGCTCCGCGGGCGGCTGGCCGAGGTCGCCGCCGGGCGGGTCCAGGTCGTGCAGTGCGGCGACTGCGCGGAGGACTGGGCGGAGAGCGGCCACGGGGACGTGGCCCGCAAGGCGGGGCTGCTCGACGTGCTCGCCGGGGTCATGCGGATGACCTCGCACAAGCCGGTGCTGCGGGTGGGACGGCTGGCCGGCCAGTACGCCAAGCCGCGCTCCCGCCCGACCGAGACGGTCGCCGGGGTCGAACTCCCCGTCTACCGGGGCCACATGGTCAACGATCCCGAGCCGGACCCCGAGCTGCGCCGGCCCGACCCCACCCGGATGCTGACCGGCTACCGGGCGGCGCGCGGCATCCTGGAGCTGCTCGGCTGGAGCGGCCCGGGGCGCGGGGCGCGGCACGAGGCGCCGGTGTGGACGAGCCACGAGGCGCTGCTGCTCGACTACGAACTGCCGCTGCTGCGCGCCCGGGACGACGGCCGGCCGCTGCTCACCTCCACCCACTGGCCGTGGGTCGGCGAGCGCACCCGGCGGCTCGACGGCGCCCATGTGGCGCTGCTCGCGGCCGTCGCCAACCCGGTGGCCTGCAAGGTCGGCCCGTCGACGACCTCGGCGGACCTGCTGGCGCTGTGCGAGCGGCTCGACCCCGGCCGGGAGCCCGGCCGCCTCACGCTCATCGCCCGGATGGGCGCGGACACCGTGGGGGAGCGGCTTCCGGCGCTGGTGGCGGCGGTGCGCGCGGCGGGTCACCCGGTGATCTGGCTGACCGACCCGATGCACGGCAACACCGTCGCCGGCCCCGACGGGCTCAAGACGCGGCTGGTGAAGACGGTCGTCCGCGAGGTCGTGGAGTTCCACCGGGCGGTCACCACGGCGGGCGGCACCGCCGGCGGCATCCATCTGGAGACCACCCCCGACGACGTCACCGAGTGCGTCACCGACCAGGACCGGCTGCACGAGGTCGGCGACAAGTACACGAGCTTCTGCGACCCGCGGCTCAACCCGCGCCAGGCGGTCGCGGTGGCCTCGGCCTGGCTCGGCTGACCCCGGCCCGGCCGCCCCGCCCCTGGACGTACGCCGTGAACGTACGCCGTGAACGTACGCACGCCGAGTCCGACCGCGCACCCGTACCGGCACAGCGAAAGGATCCTTCATGGCGGGCCTGCCCACCATCGACCCGTATCCGATGCCCGCCGAGGGCGACCTCCCCGCGAACACCGCGCCCTGGACGGTCGATCCCGCCCGGGCGGTGCTCCTCGTCCACGACATGCAGCGCTACTTCCTGCGGCCGCTGCCGGCGGACCAGTCGCCCGGCGGCCCCCTGCTGCGCAACACCGTGCTGCTGCGCGAGAGCTGCGCCGCCGCGGGCATCCCGGTCGCCTACACCGCCCAGCCGGGCGGGATGAGCGAGCGGGAGCGCGGGCTGCTGAAGGACTTCTGGGGCCCGGGCATGCGGGTCACCCCGGAGGACCGCCAGATCGTCGACGAGCTGGAACCCGGCCCGGACGACTGGCTGTTCACCAAGTGGCGCTACAGCGCGTTCTTCCGGTCGGACCTGCTGGAGCGGATGCGCACGGCCGGCCGCGACCAGCTGGTGCTCTGCGGGGTGTACGCGCACGTGGGCGTGCTGATGACGGCGGTGGAGGCGTTCACCCACGACATCCAGCCCTTCCTCGTCGCGGACGCGGTCGCGGACTTCGCCGAGCGTCACCACCGCCTCGCCCTGGAGTACGCGGCCGGGCGCTGCGCGGTGGTCACCACCACCAAGGCGGTCCTCGCCGAACTCGCCCCCGTGGACGGGGCGCACCGATGAGCGACGGCCGCCTCCCGGCGGACGGGGACCGGCCGGGCCCGGACCGGCTGAGACGGGAGCCGCTGGACCGCGACCCGCTGGGCCATGACCCGCTGGACCGCGACCCGCTGGGCCATGACCCGCTGGACCGCGACCTGCTCGGCCGTGTGCTGGACCGCGCCCCCGCCGCGTACGCCCTGCTGCACCGGCCCGAGACGGTGGGCCGGGACGTCCTGGAGGTGCTGCTCGGGGAGGTCGGCGCCGTCGACACGCTGGCCGCGATCCCGGTGCCCGGGGCGCCCGCCGGGCCGGGCGCCCGTCACGAGGTGCTGGCGGTCGTGCCGTACCGGCAGATCGTCGAGCGCGGCTTCGCCGGCACCGACGACGGCGAGCCGCTGCTCGTGATGTCCGTGGCCGAGCAGGGCACCCTGCCGCTGGCCGAGGCCCTGCGGCGGCTGCCCGACGAGCCGGTCGTCCTCACCGGCGGCCGCTTCGACGTGGACGACGACAACTACGCCGCGATCGTGCGCGAGGTCGTCGAGCGCGAGATCGGCACCGGGGAGGGCGCCAACTTCGTCGTCAAGCGCGCGTTCGTCGCGGACATCACGCCGTACACCCCGCACAGCGCGCTGTCGTTCTTCCGGCGGCTGGTGGAGCGGGAGTCCGGCGCGTACTGGACGTTCCTGGTGCACACCGGCGGGCGCACCTTCGTCGGCGCGAGCCCCGAACGCCATGTCAGCCTGCACGGGGGCACCGCCGTGATGAACCCGGTCAGCGGCACCTACCGCTACCCGGCGGCCGGCCCCGACCTGCCCGGCGTGATGGCCTTCCTGGCCGACCGCAAGGAGGCGGACGAGCTCTACATGGTCGTCGACGAGGAGCTCAAGATGATGGCGCGGATCTGCGAGGGCGGGGGCCGGGTCGTCGGCCCGTACCTCAAGGAGATGGGGCGCCTCGCCCACACCGAGTACGTCATCGAGGGCCGCACCTCCCACGACGTGCGCGACATCCTGCGCGAGACGATGTTCGCCCCCACCGTCACGGGCAGCCCGCTGGAGAGCGCCTGCAAGGTGATCACCCGGTACGAGCCGGAGGGGCGCGGCTACTACAGCGGGGTCATGGCCCTCATCGGCCGCGACGCGCACGGCGGGCGCACCCTGGACTCCGCCATCCTCATCCGTACCACCGACATCAGCGCCGAGGGGCGGATCGGCATCGGCGTCGGCGCGACCCTGGTGCGCCACTCCGACCCGCTGAGCGAGGTCGCCGAGACCCGGGCGAAGGCCGCGGGGCTCCTCGCCGCCCTGGACGCGGACGAACCCGCCGCTCCCGGCGCGGCCGGTGCCGGACGGTTCGCCGCGCACCCGCGGGTGCGCGAGGCGCTGGAGCGGCGCAACGACCGTATCGCCCGCTTCTGGCTGCGCGACCCCGCCCGGCGGGCCGCGCCCGTCGAGGAGCTGGCCGGGCGCCGGGTGCTGATCGTCGACGCGGAGGACACCTTCACCGCGATGATCGGCCACCAACTGGCCTCCCTGGGGCTTGAGGTGACGGTCCGCCGCTTCGACGAGCCGTACGGTTTCGAGGGCCACGACCTGGTCGTCATGGGTCCCGGCCCCGGTGACCCCCGGGAGACCGGCCACCCCAAGATCGCCCATCTGCGGGCGGCCGTGACCCGGCTCCTCGACGAGCGGCGCCCGTTCGTCGCGGTCTGCCTCAGCCACCAGGTCCTCGCCACCCTCCTCGGCCTCGGCCTGGCCCGGCGCGAGACCCCGAACCAGGGCGTCCAGAAGGAGATCGACCTCTTCGGCGCGTACGAGCGGGTCGGTTTCTACAACACGTTCGCCGCCCGCAGCGCCGACGACAAGCTCACCCACCCCGAGTACGGCGTCATCGCGGTCAGCCGCGACGCGGACACCGGTGAGGTGCACGCGCTGCGCGGCCCCGGGTTCGCCTCGATGCAGTTCCACGCCGAGTCGGTGCTCACCGAGGACGGCGTACGCGTCCTCGCCGAGGCGCTGACGGCGGTGGTCCGCTCCAGCCCGGGCGGCCTCCTGCCGGGCTGAGGCGGCGTCTATGTTACGAGGAGCCCCGCGCCCCGCACCCGCCGCCAAGGAGGGCCCTCGTGCCGCCGTACACCCCCGCCGCCGCCGAAGCGCTCCTGACCGCGCCCGGGGCGCCCTTCGCCGTCGAGCGGGGGCCGGACGGGGTGCTCCTCTACACCGGGGGCCCGCGGACCCTGCGCGAGTTCGTGGAGGTCACCTGGGCGTACGGGGACCGGCCCTTCCTCGTGGCGGAGAGCGGCACGTACACCTACGGGGAGTTCTTCGCGGCGGCCTCTGCGCTGGCCCGGCGGCTGGTGGAGGAGTACGGGCTGCGCCGGGGCGACCGCGCGGCGGTGGCGATGCGCAACCTCCCCGAGTGGCAGATCGCGTTCTGGGCCACCCAGCTCGCCGGGCTGGTGGCGGTGCCGCTGAACGCCTGGTGGACCGCGTCCGAGCTGGGGTACGCGCTCGACGACTGCGCGCCCGGCGTGCTGCTCGTGGACGGGGAGCGGGCGGAGCGGGTCGCGGACTGGGCACGCGCGGCGGGGGTGCGGGGCATCGTCTTCCGGGGCGCGGGCGCGCCTCCGCCGGGCTTCGAGGCGTACGAGGACCTGGGCGCGCCCGACCCGGCGGCCGGGCCGCCGGACGTCACGGTGTCGCCGGACGACGACGCCACGATCATCTACACCTCCGGCACCACCGGCCGCCCCAAGGGGGCCGTGGCCACGCACCTCGCTCAGGCGGGGGCGGCAATGAACCCCCGCTTCCACGCGGCGGCCTCCGCGCTCGGCCGGGGCCTGGTGCCGGGGCAGGGGCCCGCGCCGGTGTCCCTGGTCACCTATCCGTTCTTCCACGTCGCGGGGTTCAGCGGCTTCTACTCGGTGATGGGCGCGGGCGGCACCCTGGTCATGATGCGCGCGTGGGACGCGGGCCGGGCCCTCGCCCTGATCCGCGAGCACGGCGTGACGCACTACGCGGGCGTCCCCACCACCGCCCTCCAGCTCCTCGACGAGGCCGAGCGGGCGGGCGACCCGATGGAGTCGCTGCGGATGTTCAACACCGGCGGCTCCACCGCGCCGCCCACCCTGGTGGAACGGCTCACCGCGCGGTACGGGGAGCGGATGGAGCCGCGCAACGGATACGGGCTGACCGAGACCAGCGGGGGCGTGCTGGCCAACTTCGGCGCGGAGTACCGGCGGTGGCCGGACAGCGTGGGCCGCCCGACGCCCACCACCGAGGTGCGGGTCGTCGGCGAGGACGGCGCCGACGTGCCCGAGGGCGAGGTCGGCGAGCTGTGGCTGCGCGCCCAGGCGAACGTACGGGGCTACTGGAACGACCCCGACGCCACCGCACGCGCCTTCGTCGGCGGCTGGTTCAGGACCGGTGACCTCGCGGTGGCGCGGGACGGCCGGATCGCGGTGGTCGACCGGATCAAGGACATGGTGATCCGGGGCGGCGAGAACGTCTACTGCGTGGAGGTCGAGTCCGTCCTCCACGGCCATCCGGCGGTGCTGGACGCGGCGGTGGTGGGGGTGGCGCACGCGGAGCTGGGCGAGGAGGTGGCGGCGGTGGTGCGGGTGGCCTCGCCGGTCGCGCCGGAGGAGCTGCGGGCGTACGCGGCGCGGGTCCTGGCCGCGTACAAGGTGCCCGCGCACGTGCTGGCCCGGACGGGACCGCTGCCGCGCAACGCGACGGGGAAGGTGCTGAAGCGGGAGCTGCGGGCGGAGGTGGAGGGCTGGCTGCGGGGCTGAGAACCCCCGAGGGCGGCCGCCCCGGCTGCGGCCCGTGGGCGCCCGGCCGCGCAGTTCCCCGCGCCCCTGAAACGTCGGCCTTCGTCTGCGGGCCGGTGGGTGGCTGGTCGCGCAGTTCCCCGCGCCCCTGAAACGTCGGCCTTCGTCTGCGGGCCGGTGGGTGGATGGTCGCGCAGTTCCCCGCGCCCCTAAAGGCTTGTGGCTGAGCCAAACCGTTCCGGTGGAAGCCTGTGGCTCAGCCAACTGTTCCGGCTGCGGGCAACCCCCTAGGGGCGCGGGGAACTGCGCGAGCAACCGACGCCGACCCGCAGACGAAGTCCGGGCCGATAAGGGGCGCGGGGAAGTGCGCCATCGGCTGGGCACGGGCCACAGGCACGAAAGTTCCGGCCGCCCGCCCGAGGGCTTTCGGGGAGGGGCGGGGTGGGGGTCCTCCCGGGGGTCAGGGATCCTCACCCCCGGGTGACCCGCACGCGGTAGTTCCCCAGCTCGTCCGCCCCCAGGACCGACACCCGCACCCCCCGCTCCCGGTCCGTGAACGTCTCCCCGGAGGCGAAGGGCGCGTCGGACAGCTCCGCGTGGACATTGGGCCGCCGCGTACACCCCCCGCTGTCCTTCGCGCTGTCGGCGACGGTGATCGGCCCGCGCCCGGTGTCGACGTCCGTACTGACGCGGTACACCAGCACCCCCGGCTTGCACACCGCCTCGTCGTTCCCGGTCCGCGTCCGCACCTCCACCGCGTATCCGCTCTCGTCCGACAGGGGTACGAACACCAGCTTGCGGCCCGTCCCGGGAGCGGCCAGCGGGGTCAGCAGGTACTCGGTGGCCCCGGCCCCCGCCGCGCACCCCACCTGCGCGTTGTCCAGCCACCCCAGCTTCCACTTGTGCCAGCCGAGCAGGTCGTTGTTGGCGCCCCAGTCCTCGGACATGATGTCCCAGTGGCCGACCGCGCCCCCGCCCTCGGGCGTGTAGAGGTCGGGCAGCCCGAAGACATGGCCGTTCTCGTGCGGCAGCACCCGGTAGCCCGTCTCGCGGTACGAGCCGGACCCGTCGTCCTGGCGGCTGTAGACGAAGGACGTGTTGGAGAGCGGGACGCCGTCCGCGAGCGGCGCGTCCTCGTTCCCGGAGAACGTCACCGACAGCACGGTGTCCAGCGCGGACGGCCCCGCGTTCGGCGACATCAGGATGTTCACCAGGTCGTACGCCGCGAAGTTCACCCGGGAGTCGGCCGCCGCCACGATGTCCTTGACCAGCCGCCGGTAGCCCGGCTCGTACGGCGAGCCGCGTTCTATGCCGTACGCGGCGAAGGACTGCGGCATCCGCAGCCACTGCGGGAGGGGGGCGTCGGGGCGGTAGTCGAGCCGTCCGTAGGAGGCGGTGCGGAACCACTGGGTGGTCTGGGGGAAGAACTCCGCGTACCGGCTCAGCGCGGACTCGGTGCCCTGCGCGTCCGGGAAGTCGACCATCAGGGTCAGGGCGCGGATCGTGCCCGTGGAGTGGGTGTAGCCGGGCGGGGTGGGCAGGCCCTCCGACATCTGCACCCCGAGAGTGGCGTTGATCCGGCACGGGGCGAGCGCGGTCTCGCCGCCGGTGGCCACCGGGCCGGCCGACGCCCGCAAGGGGGGCATCAGGGTGGTGCTGCCCGCGGTCATCGAGGCGAGCACGGCGGCGGCGAGGGCCGCGCCCGCGACGGTGCGGCGGCGGCGCGGGTCGCGCGGCCCGCCGGGTATCCGACGGCGCTGTCTGCCGGACTCCTCCATGCGCACTCGCCTTCGCCCACGGCAGCCGGCCGCTCCGGGCTGCGCTCGTGCGATCACCCTGTGTCGGGCGTGTCGGGGGCGCGCGCTGGGTGGGCCGGGCGTGTGGTTTTCCGGCCCGGAAGGTGTGACTCAGGTCACAGGAAACAGGGCCCGGAGCCGGAAATAACCGGGGAGCGTTTCCCCGTTTGCACCTGTGTCCCGCCGAAACGGGGAGAGCCTCCCCGGTTCCGGTCCGGACGACGACTTCGTACGCAGCAGAAGGAGCACGCCGTGTCCACCGCCACCCCGAGCACCGCAGCGGAGCCCCGTCGCGCCCCGCGGCCGCGGGCCGACGCCCTGCGCAACCGGGAGCGGATCATCACGGCCGCGCGCGAGATGTTCGTCGAGGAGGGCGCCATGGTGCCGCTCGACGAGATCGCCAAACGCGCGGGCATCGGCAACGCCACGCTCTACCGGCACTTCCGCGACCGCACCGAGCTGATCACCAGCGTGGTGCTCGCGGTCATGGAGCGGGGGGCGGTGGCCGCGGAGACCGCGACCGCCGAGGAGCCCGACGCCTTCGCCGCGCTGCGCCGGTTCGTCTTCAACGCGGCCGACGAGCGCATCGGTGCCCTGTGCCCGATGCTCTCCGAGAGCTTCGACAAGGACGTGCCGGAGCTGAACGCCGCCCGGGAACGCCTCGACGGGGCCGTGAGGGTCCTGATGGCGCGGGCCCGGCGCAGCGGCCAGTTGCGCGACGACGTCGACGTGGGCGATCTGATGGTCGCCCTCACCCAGCTCACCCGGCCGCTGCCGGGCACCGCGTGCCCGAACATGGACCGGTTCGTCCACCGCCATCTCCAGCTCTTCCTCGACGGGCTCATGGCCCCGGCGCGGTCCGAGCTGCCGGGGACGGCGGCGACCATGCAGGACCTCAGCCAGCCCTGACCGACCCGCGTCCGGGCGGCGAGTCCGCTCCGCGCACCAGCCCTGAGTACCCAGACCCCAGCACGTACTTCGCACAACGCACTCTGCTCATCGCACCATCACGTCCCAAGGTGGCTACACCCATGTCGAAAACCGTCGAGGCTCGCCAGCACGAGCCCCAGGACCTCGCTCCTGACCCCAGTCGCTGGAAGGCCCTCGCCTTCATCGCGCTCGCCCAGCTGATGGTCGTGCTCGACGCGACGATCGTGAACATCGCCCTGCCCTCCGCCCAGACCGACCTGGGCATCTCCGACGGCAACAAGCAGTGGGTCATCACGGCCTACGCCCTCGCCTTCGGCGGTCTGCTGCTCTTCGGCGGCCGTATAGCCGACCTCTGGGGACGCAAGCGCACCTTCGTCGTCGGTCTGCTCGGCTTCGCCGCGGCCTCCGCGCTCGGCGGCGCGGCCACCGGCCAGGCCATGCTGCTCGGCTCCCGCGCGCTCCAGGGCGCGTTCGGCGCGCTGCTCGCGCCCGCCGCGCTCTCCCTGCTCGCGGTGATGTTCACCGACGCCAAGGAGCGCGCCAAGGCGTTCGGCATCTACGGCGCGATCGCCGGTGGCGGCGGCGCCGTCGGTCTCATCCTCGGCGGCTTCCTCACCGAGTACCTGAACTGGCGCTGGACCTTCTTCGTCAACATCCCGTTCGCGATCGTCGCTGCTGCCGGTGCCTACTTCGTGATCCGCGAGCCCTCCGGCACCCGCAACCGCTCGCCGCTGGACGTCCCGGGCGTGGTCCTGTCCACCCTCGGCCTGGTCGCGCTGGTCTACGGCTTCACCCGCGCCGAGTCGGCCGGCTGGTCGGACACGCTGACGGTGACGATGTTCGTCGCGGCCGTCGTGCTGCTGGCCGGGTTCGTCGCCACCGAGGCCCGGGTCAAGCACCCGCTGCTGCCGCTGCGCGTCATCACCAACCGCAACCGGGGCGGGGTCTACCTCTCCCTCGGCCTCGCGATCATCGCGATGTTCGGCCTCTTCCTCTTCCTGACGTACTACCTCCAGGTCGTGAAGGGCTACTCGCCGGTCAAGACCGGCTTCGCGTTCCTGCCGATGATCGCGGGCATGATCACCGGATCCACCCAGATCGGTGCCCGGCTGATGACCCGGGTGCCGCCGCGCCTGCTGATGGGCCCCGGCTTCCTGACCGCCGGCATCGGCATGCTGATCCTCACCCAGCTCCAGATCGACACCTCCTACGCCGGGCTGATCCTGCCGGCGCAGCTGCTGCTCGGCCTGGGCATGGGCACCGCGTTCATGCCGGCCATGTCGCTGGCCACCATCGGGGTCGAGCCGCGTGACGCGGGTGTCGCCTCCGCCATGGTCAACACCTCGCAGCAGGTGGGCGGCGCCATCGGTACGGCCCTGCTGAACACCATCGCCGCCTCCGCCACCACGGCGTACGCCACCTCGCACGCCGCCGGTGCCAAGAGCGTGGAGCTGCTGAAGCTCCAGGCGATGGTGCACGGCTTCACCAGTGCCATCTGGTGGGCGGTCGGCATCCTGGTGGTCGCCTCGGCGATCGCGGTCACCTTCATCAACACCGGCCGCCCCGACACCGGTTCGCTCACCGGCTCCGGTGACGGCGAGGGCGCCGAGGACGAGATCCGGGTGCCGGTGATCGCCCACTGACGCCGACCGCCTACGTGGGGGACGCGTAAGCGGGAAGCAGAGCACACACCAGACGCGGACCTGTCCGGCTCAGCGGAGCCAGGGCAGGTCCGCTCCCGCGTCCTTGGGCTGGAGGCCCTCGGCGATCACTCGCATGATCTGCCCGAGCTGCTCGGCCTGTTCGGGCGTGAGCCGGTCGAACATCGCCTGGCGCACGGCGGCCACGTGGCCCGGCGCGGTGCGCTCCAGGACCTCGAAGCCCTCGTCGGTGAGCGCCGCGAACTGGCCGCGCTTGTCGGAGGGGCAGTCCTCGCGCCGCACCCAGCCGTTCTTCTCCAGCCGCGCGATCGCGTGCGAGAGCCGGGAGCGGGTGATCTTGGCGCCGATGGCCAGCTCGGTCATCCGCAGCCGCCGCCGGGGAGCCTCGGAGAGCTGGATGAGCAGCCCGTAGTAGATGTGCGGCATCCCGGCGTCCCGCTGGAGCTGGCGGTCGAGATGGTCTTCCAGAAGCGTGGTGGCGTGGAGGTAGGCACGCCAGGTGCGCTGCTCGTCGTCGCTGAGCCAGCGCGGCTCCTCGGCGGGGGTGGTGGTCATGGATTCCACTGTACCGGCGCTTCTTGAAAGTTGAACAAGATACCACCTGTCCGCTCCTTTCCCCCACCCCGTTGCTGTTGGGCCGAGAGGGGTACCAGGGAACCAGGGCAGTCTGGACATCCTGAGCAACCAGGAGGCGGCGCGGGTCGTCTTCACGGTGGGAGAGAACGGAAACGGGGAGGGCTCTTCCGAGGTGAAGGCAACTGTTTCGGATGTGACGCCGGTCTCACCGGGGCGGCGCTCACGGTCCGGGGTCGAAGACTCCGGCACCGGGCCTGACCTGCGCCTCTGTACGTTCCCGCAGCATCCGTGCGGCACTGGTGGCGGCACAGGGTACTGCATGATCCGGAAATCGATGGTCCGGACGGGAATTCTGTCCGGATTCCAGCCGTTGTTTCCATCGGATGCAGGGCACCCGGGAGGGTGTCGCGACCTACACAGCAAGGGAGCACGCATGGCAACCCGCGCCGTCGCCCGCCGGACCGCAAGCAGCGGATCCGAGTCGGGGAGCAGTGTTCGCGCCGTCAGCGGCGAGATCGCCGACCGCGACCTGGTCGGGATGTACCTCGACGAGATCGCGCGGACGCCGCTGCTCGACGCCGCCAAGGAGGTCGAGCTCTCCCAGACCATCGAGGCAGGGGTCTACGCACGCCAGATCCTCGACGGAGAGGTGGAGAGCAAGGCCGGCGGCGCCTCCCGCGAGGAGCTCGAAGCCCTGGTCGCCGCAGGTGACCGGGCCAAGGACCTCTTCATCCGCTCCAACCTCCGCCTCGTCGTCGCCGTGGCCCGGCGCTATCCGAGGGCCGGTCTGCCGCTGCTCGACCTGATCCAGGAGGGCAACGCGGGCCTGGTCCGCGCGGTGGAGAAGTTCGACTACGCCAAGGGCTTCAAGTTCTCGACGTACGCGACCTGGTGGATCCGCCAGGCCATCACGCGCTCGATAGCCGACCAGTCCCGCACCATCCGCCTCCCCGTCCACCTGGTGGAGGAGCTGGGCCGTATCCGCCGCGTCCAGCGCGAGTTCAACCGGGAGAACGGCAGGGACCCGGAGGCCGCCGAGGTGGCCGCGGAGCTGGGCTCCACCCCGGAGCGCGTGGCCGACGTCCTGGACTGGGCGCGCGACCCGGTCTCGCTCAACATGGCGGTGGACGACCAGGGCGAGACCCAGTTCGGGGACCTCCTGGAGGACACCTCGGCGATCTCCCCCGAGCAGTCGGTGCTCACGCTGCTGCGCAGCGAGGAGCTCGACGACCTGATCGGCAAGCTCGACCAGCGCACCGCCTCGATCATCAAGATGCGGTACGGAATCGACGACGGCCGCGAGCGCACGCTGACGGAGGTCGGCAAGGAGCACGGCCTGACCCGCGAGCGCATCCGCCAGATCGAGAAGCACGCCCTGCTGGAACTGAAGAAGATGGCACGGGACACGGGCTTCGACGCGGCGGCGTAACGATCCGCCCAGGCCCACCCCCCCCAAGACGAGCCCCCGGCACCCCCCCCGGGTGCCGGGGGCTCCCCCCTGCCCGGGGCGAGGCTCGGGGCCTGTTCGGGCTGCGGCCGGGGTTCCTCCGTGCCGGGGTGGGGCCCGGGGCAGCGAGGGACTGCTCGGCTGCGGCCGGGCGCCTCCCTGCCCAGGGTCGGGCCCCCGTGACCTCGGGGCTACTCGGGCTGGGGTCAGGCTGCCCAGGGTCGGGCCCCCGTGACCTCGGGGCTACTCGGGCTGGGGCCCCGCCGCCCGGGTGAGCCGGGCTCCCAGATCCGCCAGATAGTCCGTCAGCGCCCCCGGTGACTCCACCGCGAACTCGCAGTCCACCAGCGCCAGCCGGATCGCCACCCACTCCAGCGACTCCGTCACCCGCGCCCGCAGCCGGCACCGCGCCGGGCCGAGCGGCACCGGCGCCCCCATCGACGCGGTGAGCCGCGCCGTCACGAAGTCGGCGGGCGCCTCGAACGTCACGTCCAGGTCCAGCTCTGGCTGCATCCGCGACAGCGACCGGCTCACGAACTCCGCCGCGTCCTGCGCGGGCAGCTCCCGGGGCGCGAACCGCGACCCCGTCGCGAAGGGGGAGGCCACCCGGTCGACCCGGAACGTACGCCAGTCCTCGCGCTCGATGTCGTACGCGACGAGGTACCAGCGCCGTCCCGTCGACACCAGCCGGTACGGCTCGACCATGCGGCGCGACTCGCTGCCGTCGCCCTTGCGGTAGTCGAAGCGGAGCCGCTCCGTCCCGGTGACGGCCGAGGCCATCACGGTCAGCGTGTGCGGGTCGACGCTCGCCCCGTCGCCGCGCCACGGCCCGGTCAGCGGCATCGTGGCGGCCTGGAGGGTGGCGACCCGGTGCCGCAGCCGGGACGGCAGCACCTGCTCCAGCTTGGCCAGCGCCCGTACCGACGCCTCCTCCACCCCGTCGACCGCGTGCCCCGCGCCCGCCCGCAGCCCGACCGCGATGGCCACCGCCTCCTCGTCGTCGAGGACCAGCGGCGGCATCGCCTTCCCGGCCACCAGCCGGTACCCGCCGTCGGCGCCCAGGGTCGCCTGGACGGGATAGCCCAGCTCGCGCAGCCGGTCCACGTCACGGCGGACCGTGCGTCGCGAGACGCCGAGGCGCTCGGCGAGTTCGCCGCCGGGCCATTCGCGGGGCGTCTGGAGCAGGGAGAGGAGCTGGAGCAGCCGAGCCGGGGTGTCCGTCATGAGACCCAGGATGCGGGAAAATTAGGACGCGGACTGACCTACATAGGGTCTAGCTTCTTTTCCATGACCTCCACCACGCCCACACCTCCAGAAGCCGCGGCCCCCGGCACAGCGGCCGCCGTGAACGACCGCCGACGGTGGTTCGCCCTGGCCATCGTGATGACCGCGGCCTTCATGGACCTGGTCGATGTCACGATCGTCAACGTAGCGATCCCTTCGATCCAGAAGGACACCGGGGCGACCTTCGCCTCGATCCAGTGGATCACCGCGGGATACGCCCTGGCCTTCGCCGCCGGTCTGATCACCGGTGGCCGCCTCGGTGACATCCACGGCCGCAAGAAGCTCTTCCTCATCGGCATGACGGGCTTCACCATCGCCTCGGCGCTCTGCGGCCTCGCCGCCAACCCCGAGATGCTGGTCGCCTCCCGCATCCTCCAGGGGGCGATGGCCTCCCTGATGGTGCCGCAGGTCCTGTCGATCATCCACGCCACCTTCCCGGCCGAGGAGCGCGGCAAGGTGTTCGGCATGTTCGGCGCGGTCATCGGCCTGGGCGCGGTCTCCGGCCCGATCCTGGGCGCGCTGCTGACCGAGTGGAACCTGTTCGGGCTGGAGTGGCGGCCGATCTTCCTGATCAACCTGCCCGTCGGTGTCGCCGGTCTGGTCCTGGGCGCCAAGTTCATCACCGAGTCCAAGGCACCCAAGGCCCTCAAGCTCGACCTGGTGGGCGTCGCGCTGGTCACCCTCGGTCTGCTGATGCTGCTCTACCCGCTGACCCGCGGCCGCGAGCTGGGCTGGCCGCTGTGGGGCCACCTCTCGATGGCAGGCAGCCTCGTCGTCTTCGGCGCGCTGGTGGCGTACGAGCGGGTCAAGGCGCGCAAGGACGGCTCGCCGCTGGTGGAGCTCTCGCTGTTCCGGGTGAAGAGCTTCGCGGCGGGCATCGCGGTGCAGATGACGTTCGGCCTCGCCATGGGCATCTTCTTCCTGGTCTGGACGCTGTACATGCAGATAGGCCTCGGCTGGAGCGCGCTGCGGGCCGGTCTGACCGGTATCCCGTTCTCCATCGCCATGTCGGCCGCGGCGGGCATGTCCGTCCAGTCGCTGGTGCCCAGGTTCGGCCGCAAGGTGCTCCAGGCGGGCGCGCTGGTGACCGCCCTCGGCCTGCTCATCTACATCTGGGAGGCGCGCCACTACGGGATGGACATCGAGTCCTGGCAGATGGCGCTGCCGCTGGTGGTCCTCGGCGTCGGCATGGGCCTGATCGTCGCCCCGCTCACCGACGCGGTCCTCTCCGAGGTCCCGCAGGAGCACGCGGGCTCCGCGTCCGGCCTGATCAACACCGTGCAGCAGATGGGCAACGCGCTGGGCCTCGGCCTGGTCTCGGTGGTCTTCTTCGGCGCGATCGACGACGACCTGCCGTTCGCCGAGATCGGCCCGGCCTTCTCGGACGCCTTCCAGCGCTCGCTGTGGGTCGTGGCGGGCGTCTGCGCGCTGATCTTCATCGGGATGTTCCTGCTGCCGGCCCGGCCCAAGCAGCACCTGGAGGGCGGCGCGGACGCGGAGCCGTCCGACGACGTCGCCAAGGAGCCGGCGCTGACGCCGTGACAGCGCGGGCGAACGGGTATCGCCCCGGCGCCGCGGGTGGGTAACGCCACGACGACGCCGGGCCGGTGAGGCCACGACGACGCCGGGCCGGGTGGAGAGACCTCCACCCGGCCCGGCGTCGTCGTTTTCCCCGGCCGGATCAGGAGACCCGCGTGCGCCGCTCCATCGCCGTCCGCGCCGCGTCCTGCGCCGCGTACACCTCGCACATGTGGCGGCCGTCCGGGGTCGCCGTGTGCTCGACCTCCCACAGGCTCAGCTCGGCGCCGTCGCGGAGCAGGAACGCGTGCTCGTACAGGATGGCGCCGCCGCGCCCGGCCGACCCGCCGTGCCCGCCCAGGGCCCGGGTGATGCGGTGGGCGACGGCGCCCCGCAGTAAGCGGGCCACGCTCTCGCCGGGCCGGTCCGGGTTCTCGGCGCGGCGCAGCAGCCGCCGCGCGTGGTCGGCCGAGCCGTCCGCCTCGTACGTCCCGCGCGCCCCGGCGCGCTCCACCGGCGCCAGCCCGCCGAGGACTTCGACCCCGGTGAGCCCCGGGTCGAGGCCGTCGTCCGCCGGCCCGGCCGCCAGGTCCGGCCGGACCCGCCGGCACAGCCGGGCCGCGGCGAGCACGGCGCTCTCCTCGTCCGCGTACACCTCGTTGCCCCGGGCGTGCACGACCTCCCAGAGGGTGACCGTGGTGCCGTCGAGGAGGAGATAGGTGTGGCGGTAGGTCTCGCGGCTGAGCCGGGGGCGGCCGGGGCCGCCCGAGGCGTGCAGCGACGAGTGCAGCGAAGTGGTGTGCGCGAGGGCCGAGTCGAGGCTCTCCACCAGCTCGTCCGGAAGGTCGAACGAGTTCAGCGCGCGGCCGAGCAGGCCGGCGAGGTGGTCCTCGGCCGTCTCGTACTCGCACTCGTTGGGCACCAAGGCGTCTCCCCGCCGTAGCTGTTCGTCACGTAGAGGGTGCTCAACGTAGCCCTTGCGCGCGCTTCGCGCAGCGGGCATGGCCGAAACATTCTCATCGGCTTGGAACGGCCCCGTGCGGCGGGAGAGTCGGCCCGGGGCGGGGCCCCGGGCCGAGGCCCGACGGGACGTCAGACGGCGCTGCCCGCCTGCCACTCGGCCCACGCCATGTTCCAGCCGTTCAGGCCGTTGTCGGGGGCGATCGTCTTGTCCGGCGAGCCCTTCACGGAGACCACGTCACCGATCAGCGAGTGGTCGAAGAACCACTTGGCGGGAGTGTCGCCCTGGGCGCCCCGGACGTCCTTGAGCCCCACGCACCCGTGGCTGGTTCCCGTGTTGCCGAACGGGTCGCCCTTGTACCAGTAGTTGCCGTGCAGGAAGGTGCCCGAGGTGGACAGGCGCATCGCGTGCGGTACGTCCTTGATGTCGTACTCGCCGCCGAAGTTGACCGTGGCGCCGTTCATCCGGGTCTCGGTGAACTTCTCGGAGATCACCATCTGCCCGTTGTACGTGCTGTGTTCGGCGCTTCCGGTCGAGACGGGCAGCGTCTTGACCGTTTTGCCGTCCTGCTGCACGGTCATCTTCTGCGTCCGGGCGTCGACCGTGGAGACCTGGTTGCGGCCGATGGTGAAGGTGACGGTCTTGGACTGCACGCCGGATATGCCCTGGCCGCCCTGGACGCCGTCCAGGTCGATCTTCATCGTCACCTTGGACCCGGCCTTCCAGTACTCCTGCGGCCGGAAGTCCAGGCGCTGCCCGCCGAACCAGTGGCCGACCACCTGCTGGCCGCTGCTGGAGCTGACCGTGATGTGCGACTGGACGGCCTTCTTGTCGGTGATCGTCTTGTCGAAGGTGAACGAGACCGGCATGCCGACGCCGACCGTCGCGCCGTTGTCCGGCGTGTAGGTGCCGATGAAGCTGTTCTTCGAGGAGACCGTGGTGAAGGCGGAGTTCTCGGTCGCGGGCCGCCCCTTGTCGTCCTTGCCGGTCGCCATGATCTTGTACGGGGTGCCGCGCTCCACCTTCGCGGTGGGCTTCCAGGACAGTCCGTCGGCGGCGAGCGCGCCGGCCACGGCCTTGCCGGTCTGCGCCTCGACCATGGTGACCTGGGTGAGCTTGCCGCCCTGGGCGGTGACGGCGGTGCTGTTGACGCTCGCGTTGGTGGAGCCGTTCTTCGCCGAGATCGTGATCTTCAGCGTGGAGACGTCCTGGGCGGGGGCCGAGTCGCCGCCCTTGCCCTTGCCGTCACCCTTGTCGGAGCCGGAGGCGCTGCCTCCGCACGCGGTCAGGGTCAGGGCGCCGAGCAGCAGGGCCGACGCGGCGGTGAACGCCCGCCGCCGGGCGCGCAGTTGCTGCGGGGTGCGGGACTGCGGCTGCGCGGCGGTGTCGGGCGAGATCACGTGGTTGCTCCATCTGTGCGTACGTCACTCAGTACGTGCACAGAGCACTCACACGGCCCTTACGGTTGCGAGCGCGCTCTGTGACTCACGCCACAGGGGGAGGTGCCGGGAGCGGCCGGCGGAGGCCCCGGCACTCCAGGGTGATGGCCGCGAACGGTCGGTCGGCGCCGGCGGCGAGGCGGGAGAGCGCCGCCAGGCGCCTCAACTCCCGTACAGATCCCGGTACGACGGGAACGTCCCGCCGGGTCCCTCCACCCCCTCGGCCGCCAGCACGGCCTTGGTGACCGCCCGCGCCACCACGTCCGCGCCCGCCGCGAGCACCGCGTTGAGGTCGACCGGCGACAGTGGCGCGCCGGTGCCGGTGCCGGTGCCCGTGCCGGTGGAGGTGGAGGTGCCGGTGGCGAGGGCGAAGACCGTGTCGCCGTCGTGCATCAGATGCACCGGCCGGGTCGCCCGGGCCAGCCCGTCGTGCGAGGTGCCCGCGAGCTTCTGCGCCTGCGGGCCGGTGAGCGGCGCGTCGGTGGCGACCACCGCGAGCGTGGTGTTCAGGGGCGGCAGCCCGGAGGTGGCGCGGGCCCGGCCGAGCCGCTCCATGGCCGCCTCGTGGACCGCCGGTTCGGGGTACGCGACGCGCCCCGGCGCCCCGTACAGCGCCCCCGTCGCGGGGTCGAACACCGAGCCCACGCAGTTGACGACGACCAGCGCCCCGACGGTGGCGCCGCAGGGCAGGGTGGCGCTGGCGGTGCCGACCCCGCCCTTGAGTCCGCCCGCCACCGCCCCGGTCCCGGCGCCGACGCAGCCCTGGGCGACGTCGGGGCCCGCCGCCTCGGCGGCGGCCCGGCCGGTGGCCGCGCCCGGGCGGGCGTGCCAGTCGCCGCCGCGCCCGAGGTCGAAGACGCAGGCGGCCGGGACGACCGGCACCACCTGGTGCGGCTCGGGCCCCACCCGCACCCCGCGCCCCCGCTCCTCCAGCCAGG
The DNA here is from genome assembly GCF_056435525.1 of Streptomyces sp. NPDC043908. NCBI lineage: Bacteria > Bacillati > Actinomycetota > Actinomycetes > Kitasatosporales > Streptomycetaceae > Streptomyces > Streptomyces sp. NPDC043908. Next base: position 159,135 of record NZ_JBWKEI010000009.1, read on the forward strand.
CCGTCACACCGCCCGCCGCGTCCAGTCCGTACGCGCTGCCGCCCGTCAGCACCACGGCCTCGATCCGCTCGACGACGTTGCGCGGGTCGAGCGCGTCGGTCTCCCGGGTGCCGGGCCCGCCGCCGCGCACATCGACGCCCGCGACGGCGCCGGGGGCCGGGGCCAGGACGACGGTGGTCCCGCTCAGGGCCCGCTCGCCGGGGACGCGGGCGTGCCCGACGAGGAAGCCGGGCACGTCCGTGAGGGAGTCGGCCCCGGGGGTCTTCGCGGTGTCAGCCATGACCGTCGACCCTATGGCCCTCTCCCTCCCCGTCGCGACCGGTCAGCGCCACGCCCACCGCCACGGTGGCCGCGGCCACCAGACCGGCGGCGAGCACGGCCCCGTGCCCGGCGAACGTGCAGGCCAGCGTCGCCACCGCCGAGACGGGCAGGACCAGCTGCTGGGCGAGGGTGCGCTTGAAGTGGCGCGAGTGCAGCGCCCACACCGTGAGCATGAACAGGGCGGCGGGCACGGTGACGGCGGCCGACGCCGCCGCCGTGGAGATGTGCGCCTTGCCGACGGCCTGTTCGACCGCCACCTCCATCCCGGCCCCGATGGCGGCGGCCGAGCCGAGGATGACGAAGTGCCCGTACCCCCAGGCGAACGCCTGCCGGTTGGAGGTGAGATGACCGGCGATCGGCACGGCGAAGTAGATCCACCAGGCCGCGAAGACGATCAGCAGCCCGCCGCCCGCGAGCGGCAGCAGCTCGCCCAGGGCCTCGTGCTCGTCGAGCGCCTCCTGTACGGCGACGGTGGCGGCGGCGACCGTCTCGCCCAGCACGATCAGGGTGAACAGGCCGTACCGCTCGGCGATGTGGTGCGGATGCCAGGTGCTCTGCGCGTCCCGCTCGGCGATCACGGGTACGGCGATCTCGGCCAGGGCCAGCACCGCGAACACCCAGGAGCGGGTGGCGCCGTGCGGCACGAAGAGCAGCCCGACCCAGCCGAGCTGGCACACGACGAGCCCGGCGGCGTACCGCAGCGCCATCAGGCGCTCGCCCGGGTCCGCCGCGTTGCGCGCCGCGCGCAGCCACTGGCTGGTCAGGGCGAGCCGCATCACGATGTAGCCGATGACGCAGACGGTGAAGTCGCTGTCGTCGAAGGCGCGCGGCACCCCGGCGGCGAGGATGAGGACGCCGGTGATCTGCACCAGCGTGACGACGCGGTAGAGCACGTCGTCGCTGTCGTACGCCGAGGCGAACCAGGTGAAGTTCATCCAGGCCCACCAGATGGCGAAGAAGACGGCGGTGTAGCCGGCCAGCCCGGCGCCGAGGTGGCCCTCGGCGAGCGAGTGGACGAGCCGGGCGCCGGCCTGCGCGACGGCGACGACGAAACAGAGGTCGAAGAAGAGTTCCAGCGGGGTCGCCGCGCGGTGTTCCTCGTGGCGGCTGCGTGCGGTCATGCGGGGCATGGGCCAAGGAGATCAGACGCGGACGCCGGGACAGCGGCACCGGGGGGTGCCGGGCGGGTTGACCGGGCCCGGTGCGCGGCTCCCCGGCCGGCGAGCGGCCCGGCCCGGCCCCGCCCTCCCCGGCCGCCCGCCCCCACTGCCATCTGACTGAAGGGTTCACCCCGCCACCCGTCAAATCAGGTGATAAACGGTCAGATGCACCTACGGTGGCCGGGTGACCGAGCCTCCCGCAGCGAAGCGCCCCGCAGCGAAGCCTCCCGCGGCGAAGCCACCCACGGGGAAGCCGACCGTCGCGCTGCGCGCGACCGCCGCCGGTACCGCCCTCTCCCTCCTGCTGATCCTCGCCATCGTCTTCGGCAGCCGCCGGCTGAAGGACTTCGACTCCGCCCTCCTGCCCTACGCCTGCGCGACCGTCTTCCTCGCCTTCGGCGTCGCCTACCGCTACACCGTGTGGGTCTCCTCCCCGGGCGCCCGCCGCCTCCTCACCCAGGGGTGGCGCAGCCTCTTCTCCGTCGCCAACTTCCGCCGGGCGCCCACCGCGCTGCCCAGGATGGCCGCCACCTACCTCGGTCTCCAGAAGTTCCTCGGCGCCCGCTCGCACGCCCGCTGGGCCGCCCACCAGCTGGTCTTCTGGGGCTGTCTGCTGGCCGCCGCGATCACCTTCCCCCTCACCTGGGGCTGGTTCACCTTCACCTCGTCGACCGGTTCCGGACCCGGCTACGAGATGCGGATCTGGGGCCTGAAGATCCTCGGCTTCGACTCGCTGAACCTGCTGGGCCGGCTGATGTTCCACGGGCTGGACATCGCCGCCCTCCTGGTCATCCCCGGTGCCTCGTACTTCCTGTGGCGCCGGATGAAGGACCGCGGCGCGATCACCGGCCAGCGCTTCGCCTACGACCTGGTCCCGCTGCTCCTGCTGATCGTCGTCTCCGTGACCGGCCTCCTCCTCACCTTCTCGTCGGTCTTCCTGCACGGCGGCGGCTACGAGTTCCTGGCCGTGCTGCACATGGTGTCGGTGGTGTTCACCCTCATCTACATCCCGTTCGGGAAGTTCTTCCACATCGTCCAGCGGCCCGCCGCCGTCGGGATGCAGCTCTTCAAGTACACCGCCCGCCAGGACGAACAGGTCTTCCCGTGCCGCCGCTGCGGCGAGCCCGTCGACACCGCCCCCTATGTGGAGAACCTGCGCGGGACCATGCGCGACCTCCGCCTCGGCTTCGACGCCTGGGCCGAGTACTGCCCGCGCTGCAAGCGGGTGCTGCGCGGCTCCGCCTACCTCGCGCACGTCAAGAAGGGCTACAAGTGAACCGGCTCCCGCTGGACCCCTCCCTCGCCCCGCCCGGCACCCGCGTCCTCCGCGACGCGGGCGACATCCCGGCCGACCGCCGGCGCGCCGACCAGGACGGCGAGACCCTCGTGCCCACCCACTGCTGCTTCTGCGGGGTGCAGTGCGGGATGTATCTCCGCGTCGACCGCAGGGGCAAGGTCTTCGGCGTCGAACCCCGCAACCACGACATCAACCGGATGCGCCTGTGCCCCAAGGGCATCAACGCCTACCAGCAGATCAACCACCCCGACCGGCTCACCGCGCCGCTGCTGCGCCGCTCCCGCGACGAGCCCTTCCGCGAGGCGTCGTGGGAGGAGGCCCTGGACTTCACGGTCGCGGAGATCCGCCGTATCCAGGCCGCCCACGGCCATGACGCCTTCGGCCTGCTCGGCGGGGCCAGCCTCTTCTCCGAGAAGACGTATCTGGTCGGCAAGTTCGCCCGCGTCGCGCTGAAGACCCGGCACGTGGACTACAACGGGCGGCTGTGCATGGTCTCCGCCGCCGGTGCCAACAAGCTCGCCTTCGGCATCGACCGGGCCGCCAACCCCTTCTCCGACATCCTCCTCACCGACTGCCTGCTCATCGCCGGGTCCAATGTCGGCGAGTGCTTCCCCGTCATGACCCAGTACGTGTGGGGGGCACGCGACCGGGGCGCCACGCTGATCGTGATCGACCCGCGCGAGACGGCGGTCGCCCGCACCGCCGACATCCACGTGGCCCTCAAGCCCGGCACCGACTCGGCCTTCTTCACCTCGCTGCTCCACGTCGTGGTCGAGGAGGGGCTCGTCGACGAGGCGTACGTCGCCGCCCACGCGACGGGCTGGGAGGAGGTCCGAGCCAAGGCCGCCGAGTATCCCCCCGAGCGGGCCGCGGAGATCTGCGGGGTCCCGGCCGCGCAGATCGTCGAGGTGGCCCGCGTCTTCGCCCGCGCCCCCAGGGCCATGGCCTGGCACGCCCGGGGCATCGAGCACCACTCCCAGGGCGTCGAGAACTGCCTCTCCGTGATCAACCTCTGCGTGGCCACCGGCAACCTCGGCAGGCCCGGCGCGGGCTACGGCACCATCACCGGCCAGGGCAACGGCCAGGGCGGCCGCGAGCACGGCCAGAAGGCCGACCTGCTGCCCGGCGGGCGCTCCATCATGAACGCCGAGCACCGGCGGCAGATCTGCGAGATCTGGGGCATCGAGGAGTCCGAACTCCCGCCCGCCGGAACCTCGATGATGGAGATGGTCCATCAGATGCGCCGCCGGGAGATCCGCGGTCTGATCGGCATCTGCAACAACCCCTTCGTCTCCCTCCCGAACCACAGGACCGTCAAGGAGGGCTACGACGCCCTCGAGTTCCACGCCCAATTCGACTTCTTCCTCTCCGAGACAGCGGCCGACGCGCATGTGATCTTCCCCGTCACCACCTGGGCCGAGGACGAGGGCGTGATGGCCAACGCCGAGGCCCGGGTGGTCAAGCACAACAAGGCCCAGGAGCCACCCGCCGGGGTCCGCACCGACACCTGGGTGATCTGCCAGCTGGCCCAACGCCTCGGCGCGGGCGACAAGTTCGCCTTCGCCGGCTCGCGCGAGGTCTTCGACGAGCTGCGCGTCGCCTCCGCCGGGACGGTCAACGACTACTACGGCATCACCTACGAGCGCCTGGAGGAGACCGGCGGGATCGTCTGGCCCTGCCCCTCCACCGACCACCCCGGCACCCCGCGCCTGTTCGAGGACGGCCGGACCGCGCACCCCGACGGCAAGGTCCATATGCAGGTCGTCGAGTGGCACCCGCCGATGGACCCGTACGACGACGAGCACCCCCTCTCCCTCACCACCGGCCGGACCGTGGCGCACTTCCTCTCCGGCAACCAGACCCGCCGGCTCGGCGCGCTCGTCGAGCAGACCCCGCGCCCCTGGGTGGAGGTGCACCCCTCGCACGGCTTCCGCAACGGTGACCCGGTCCGCGTCGTCACCCGGCGCGGCAGCGAGGTCTTCCCCGCCCTGGTCACCGAGGCGATCCGCCCGGACACCGTCTTCATCCCGTACCACTGGCCGGCTCCCACGGCCGCCAACGTGCTCACCATCGACGCTCTCGACCCCCGTTCCAAGATTCCCGAGTACAAGGTCTGCGCCTGCCGCATCGAGCCCGGCGACCGGATCGCCGAGGTCCCCGCGCCCCCGACCGCCCCCGGCCACGTGGCCTGGCCGACGGCCCAGGCCTCCCGCACCGACCCCCGGCCGCCCACGTCCCCGCAGGGACGCGGCACCGCCGAGAGGAGCTGACGCCCGCCATGATGGGCAGAACGATCTTCATCGACCCCGGGCGCTGCATCGGCTGCCAGGCCTGCGTCTCGGCCTGCCGCGAGTGCGACTCGCACCGGGGCACATCCATGATCCATCTCGACTATCCCGACGAGGGGCACTCGGTCGCCTCCCTTCCCACGGTCTGCATGCACTGCGAGGACCCGGTCGCCCCCTGCGCCGAGGTGTGTCCCGCCGACGCGATCCTGGTGACCGCCGACGGGGTGGTGCAGCAGGCCGACACCACCCGCTGCATCGGCTGCGCCAACTGCGTCAACGCCTGCCCCTTCGGCGTACCGAAGATCGACCTTCAGGCGAAGCTCCAGATGAAGTGCAACCTCTGCTACGACCGCACCTCCTACGGCCTCGCCCCCATGTGCGCCACGGTCTGCCCCACCGGCGCCCTCTTCTACGGAACGGTCGAGGAGCTCCGCGCCGAACGCCCCGGTGTCCAGGTCGCCGACTCCTTCACGTTCGGCGATGTCGTCGTGTCCACCGGCGTGGCCATGGTCGTCCCCGCCGACCGGGTCCAGTGGCCGGTCCCCGGCGGCCTCCCGGTCGTCGAGGTGAACGGAAGGGCGGTCCGATGAGCACGACCGGCCAACCCCCGCCGCCCGGCGCCCCGGCCGACGGGCCCGGCACGCCGGGAGGGGGCGGCGGCTCGGGCGGAAGCTCCCCGGGCGGGGGTGCCCCGAGCGGGGGCGTCCCGGGTGCGGGCGCCCTGGGTGCGGGTGGTTCGCGCGAGGGTGGCTCGGGGCCCGCCGCCCCCTGGCCCGACACCGCCCAGGAGGCGCTGCGCGACCGCGTCGCCGCCGACTCGCTGACCACCCGCCGCGACTACCTGCGGATCGTCACCACCGTCTCCGGCGGCCTCGCCGTCGGCGCGGTCGCCGTCGCCGGGGGCGTGCTCCACCGGCACGGGGACAGCGCGGACGCCCCCGAGCCCAAGCGCGTCGCCGACCGGCTCCGCCCCGGCGAGTCCATCGCCTTCCGCTTCCCCGGCGAGGACGACCGGGCGGTCGGCGTACGGCTCAGGGACGGCACCCTCGTCGGCTACTCCGCCGTCTGTACGCACCTGGCCTGCGCGGTGCTGTGGCGCGAGGACCGGGGCGAGGAGGGCGAGCTGTACTGCCCCTGCCACGAGGGCGTCTTCGACGTCCGCACCGGTGAGGTGACCGCCGGACCACCACCCCGCCCCCTGCCGAAGGTGCTCCTCGTCGAGGAGATCGACGGCAGCGTCTGGGCGGTGGCCACCACTCGCTCCGGCGAGAGCTTCAAGGCGGCCATGTGCCGGCAGTTCGGTGAGCGGCGCCCGGACATGGCGGCCCGGATCGGCTGCCCGGGGGCGCGGTCCCAGCCCGAGAGGACCGAGCGGACATGAGCGCCGACACCGGCCCCGGCGGGGGCGGCGACGCCCCCGTGCCCGCGCCGCCGCCGTACACCCCCGGCAGCGCGCAGCCGCGCCTCAACCGTCCCGTACGCGACCGGTACCCCCAGATCCGCGCCACCAGCGGATACGGCGATCCCCGGACCCGCCGCACCGGCCCCGGCCCCGGTGCGGGCACCGAACAGGAGCCGGAGCGGTCCTCGAAGCTGACGGCCCGGCTCGTCCTGGCGATCACCGTGGTCGTCGGCCAGCTCTGGGGGCTGACAGTCATCGTCAACGAGTGGATGAAGGGCGACTCCGCGACCGCCTGGTGGGGCACGGGTTTCCTGGGCCTGTCCTTCCTCGTCGTTCTCGGCCTCTGGCTGCTCGACCCCAAGGACCGGTGACGGGGCGGGGGGAGGGCGGCCACGGGGAGGGCGCCGCTGGAGGTGAGGGCGTCGGCGGGGCGGGTGCCCGTGGGGCAGCGGGAGCCGACAGGCCACCCTCTCGCGATGTGCCGCCCCCGTACGGCGCCCGCGGAGGGGCGGAAGCCGGCCCCAGCGGCCCCAGCGGCCCCAGCGGCCCCAGCGGCGGTGGCGGCGGTGGCGGCGGTGACGTCTGCCACCCGGTCGCCCACGGCCCCTCCCGCCGTCCCGCCGTACCCTGGAGTTATGAGTACCGCCCCCGCCCCCGGACCGCGCGATGCGAAGCCGGCGTCCGACCCGAAGCCGAGGCCCGCGCTGGTCTTCGACGATCCGCTGGACCAGCAGTCCGCGGACGACACGGACCGTGGGTGGGGTGAGCGGGCCCCCTCGACCGGCAGCGCGGCCGACCTCGCGCGCTTCCTCGACGAGAAGCCGCCCCACCACATCTGAGCGCGCCCCCGTCCGGCCCGGATGCCGTGCGCTACGGCGCGGTGTGCCCCGTACCGCGCTGGGAGACCAGGGCGTCGCGGATCTCCTTCAGCACCTCCAGCTCGCTGATCTCCATGGTCTCCTGGACGCCCTCCTTCGCCTTGTCGCGCTGAGCGCGCTTGGCCAGGACCTTCGCCATCGGCAGGACCATCAGGAAGTACACGACGGCCGCCGTGATGAGGAAGCTCAGGACCGCGCTGAGGACCAGGCCCCACATGATCGGGATGCCGGAGACCGCCTCGCCCGTCTTCTGGTCGAACTGGCAGGGGCCCTTCAGACATGAGCTGTAGCTGTTCAGGTCCTTCGTTCCGAACGCCCCGACCAGCGGGTTGATGACGCCCTTCACGACCGAGTTCACGATGGTGGTGAACGCGGCACCGATGACCACCGCGACGGCCAGGTCGATCACATTGCCGCGCATCAGGAAGGCTTTGAAGCCGGCCATGACGCCGCCGCTCTTCTTCTCGTCGGTCACGAATGAGCCTCTCTTCGCAGGTGCGGGGGGTGGAGCAAACCGTTCCGCAACCTACGTCAGCGCATGACCGCGCTGTCCAATCCGCGTACGCAAACAGGCGACTTGACAGGATGTCCGTGCGATTCAGCACCACGTCACCACCAGCCGGGAGGTCGCGCCGGCACCGGCGAGCGCGGTCGCGGTGGCGCGGGGGACGGAGAGGACGACCAGGGCCCCCTCGTCGGGCGAGGACGGACCGCGCGACCGGGGTACGTCGGTCACCCGCGCACCCGAGGCCACCAGACGCGCCGCACCCGAACCGCCCGCGCCGCCCGGACCGCCCGCGCCGACCGGTGAGGAGTCGGGCGCCGCGATCACATCGACCCGGTCGCCGGGCCGCAGCAGCCGTACGGTCTCCGCGTCCGCGATCCGTACCGGCGCCGACACCACGTCAACGGCCTTGGCCGCGGGGCGGGATGGCGCGCCCGCCTGCCGGACGCCCGTGCTCGCCGCCGCGACGGCGCCGGGAGGCGGAGGCCCCGTATCCGGGTGACCCGGGGCCCGCGCGCCCACCGCCGCCAGCACCGCAGCGGCCACCGCGAGACCGGCCGCCATCGCCCGCCGCCGGCGCCGCACCGCACGCCGCAGCCGGTGCCGGCTCCCGCGCACCCGGAGCGGGGGAAAGACGGGCACACCGACCGGCTCGGGGGCCGGGGAAGGCAGGGGAACGGGCGCGGGAGGGGGTGCGGGTGCGGGGGAGGAGGGCAGGGGAGAGGGCCAGGACATGGCGGGTCACCACCGATCGTGAGGAGCCGGAGCCGGAACGGGTGCTGCTCGAACGCTCCTCACGATCCCCGCCCCGCCAACTTCCCGCCGAACCCTGTGGATTACTCGCGGGTTGTGGACAACTCCGTCACCCTCACGGGGAAACGGGTTGCCGGGGGAGGCTTCGGGAGCGGACGGGGGAGAAGTCCGCTCCCGTGTGAGTGGGCCGCCCGGCCGCCCCGATGCACCCGGCAGAGGCGGGCCCGCCGCCCGCGCCCCCTACGGCAACCGGATCCCCGTCTCCAGCCCGTCCAGTGCCCGCGCGCACAGGCAGTCGCGCTCGCCCGACGGCAGGGCCGCCACCGCGTCGAAGAGCACCGAGCGGAGTCGGTCCACATTGGCCGCGAAGACCCGCAGCACCTCCTCGTGGGAGACGCCCTCACCGGTCTCCGCGCCCGCGTCCAGGTCGGTGACCAGGGTCATCGTCGTGTAGCAGAGCCCCAGTTCGCGGGCGAGCACGGCCTCGGGGTGCCCGGTCATCCCCACCACCGACCAGCCCATCGCCGCATGCCACCGCGACTCCGCGCGCGTGGAGAAGCGCGGGCCCTCTATGACGACCAGCGTGCCCCCGTCCACCGGCTCCCAGTTCCGTCCGCGCGCGGCCGCGATGGCGGCCTTGCGGCCTTCGGGGCAGTACGGGTCGGCCAGCGCCACGTGCACCACGTTCGGGACCGAGCCGTCGGGCAACGGGTGGCCGTCGTAGTACGTCTGGACGCGCGACTTCGTCCGGTCCACCAGCTGGTCCGGCACGAGCAGCGTGCCCGGCCCGTACTGGGGCCGCAGGCCGCCCACCGCGCACGGCCCGAGCACCTGGCGCACGCCCACCGAGCGCAGCGCCCACAGGTTGGCGCGGTAGTTGATGCGGTGCGGCGGGAGGTGGTGGCCGCGGCCGTGCCGGGGCAGGAAGGCGACCCGGCGCCCGGCGATCTCCCCCAGGAACAGGGAGTCGCTGGGACTTCCGTACGGAGTGTCGACCTGGTGCTCGGTCACGTCCTCCAGGAACGAGTAGAAGCCCGAGCCGCCGATGACGCCGATCTCCGCGCGTTCGGCGTTCCCCGTGCTCTGCGTGATCTCTGCGTTAGCCATGCGCAGCACCCTAGGGCGTGTCCGGCCGGCCCTGCCCGGACCGTGGGGAGGACGCGCTTCGGGCATGCCGAAGACCCCGCCGTCGGGACGGCGGGGTCTTCGGGGTGTCCGGGGCTCGTGCGGCCGGTCAGGCGGCCGACGACGAGCTGGTGGAGCTCGACGAGGAGGACGACGCCGAGGACGACGACGCGGCCGGCTTCGTGTCCGAGCCCGACGACGTCGACGGCTTGGCGGCCGAGGACGCGGGCGTGCTGCTCGACGAGGCGCCGCGGCTGTCGTTGCGGTAGAAGCCGGAGCCCTTGAAGACGATGCCGACGGCCGAGAAGACCTTCTTGAGGCGGCCTTCGCAGTTGGGGCAGACGGTCAGGGCGTCGTCGGTGAACTTCTGCACCGCCTCGAGGCCTTCGCCGCACTCGGTGCACTGGTACTGGTAGGTCGGCACTTGTCTTCCTCCTGGCACTCTCACTCGATGAGTGCTAACGACGGTCCATAGTGACGTATTCCGCTGGATCAGTCCACCGTGACGGGAACTCGGTGACCCACGCCACTACGCGCGACGGTGCGTCCCGAGGAGCGCGGAGCCAGTCGCGAGCGCAGCGAGACCAGCGTGACCAGGGCCAGCGCGGTGCCCGCCAGGGGCACCAGGAAGCCCGCGCTGGAGCCGTGGGCGTCGGCCAGCCGGCCCGCCACGGTGACCGCGCCGGCCTGGCCCAGGGCCACGGCGCCGGTCAGCCAGGTGAAGGCCTCGGTGCGGGCGGAGGCCGGGACCAGCGACTCGACCAGGGTGTAGCCGGTGATCAGGGCCGGGGCGATGAAGAGGCCGACGATCAGGCCGAGGCCGCCGAGCAGCACCGCGGAGTGCAGGGCCCACAGACCCGAGGCGGCCAGCGTCAGACCGGTGTAGCCGGCGATCAGCCGCGTCCGGGGAGCGGACTTCCAGGCGATGGCGCCGCACGCGATGCCCGCCAGCATGTTGCCCGCGGCGAAGACCCCGTACAGCAGGCCGTTGGCGCCGGGGTTGCCGATCTCCTCGGAGAACGCGGTCAGCGAGACCTGCATCCCGCCGAAGACGGCGCCGATGCCGAGGAAGGACACGGCCAGGACGCGCACACCGGGGATGGAGAGCGCGGAGACGTGCTCCACGCGCGCGTCACCGTCGCCGGAGCGGCTGGGCTCCGGCTGGGTGCGGTGCTGGGCGGCGAAGAGCAGGCCGCCGACGAGGGTGAGCGCGGCCTCGGTGATCAGTCCGGCGGCCGGGTGGACGCCGGTGCACAGCGCGGTCGCGAGTACCGGGCCGATGACGAAGGTGAACTCGTCGGTCACCGACTCGAAGGCCGCGGCCGTGGACATCAGGGGCGAGCCGTCGAGCTTGGCGGCCCAGCGGGCCCGGACCATCGGTCCGACCTGCGGCACCGAGGCACCGGTGGGGACGGCGGCCAGGAACAGCGCCCACAGAGGGGCGCCGGCCAGTGCCAGCGAGATCAGCACGGAGCCCGAGGCGGCGTGCACCAGGACGCCGGGGAGCAGCACCGCGCGCTGGCCGAGGCGGTCGGCGAGCTTGCCGCTCTGGGGGGCGAACAGGGCCATGGAGACGCCGGTGACGGCGGCCACGGCACCGGCGCTGCCGTACGAGCCGGTGGTGTGCTGGACGAGGAGCACGATGCTGATGGTGAGCATCGCGAAGGGCTGCCGGGCGGCGAAGCCGGGCAGGAGGAACGTCAGCGCGCCGGGAGTGCGCAGGAGCTGCCCGTAGCCCGGGCGACGCTCGGAAGTGACCGTGGATGCCACGGCCCTTGCCTTTCTGCCGCCTGGTAGCGCGCCCCTCGTACCGGGTGGGTACGGGCGCCGCCGAGAGCTGTCCTCTTGCGCGGAACTGCGGTAGATGCCGGGGCTCACCTGGGGGAGCCTCCGACCGCCATACGGTCGCGCCAGCTCTGCGTCAGGCAGAGTTGGTCGATCAGTGGTGTGCCTTCATGGTACAGGGGGATTCGACTCCGTGCCTGTGAAAGCGCGCGGATGATCGAGATCACACCTCTGATTAACCGGACCTTCGTCTCAACCGGACCTTCGTCTCAACCGGACCTTCGTCTCAACCCGACCTTCGTCCGGTCGTTCCTTTGGTTCCCTGGTCCGGGCGCGGGCCGGGTCCGCCCGTCCCCAGCCATCCGGCCAGCTTTCCGCCCTGCCCGACCGCCCGCAGCCGTGCCTCGGCCGCGTCGCGCACCGGGTCGGTCGCCACCACCAGGAGCTCGTCGCCGCGCCGCAGGACGGTCGTCGGCCCGGGGACGAAGCTCTTGCCGTCCCGGACGACCAGGGTGACCGCGGCGCCGGGGGGCAGGCGCAGCTCGTGCACCTCGACGCCGTGCATCCGCGACTCCGGCGGGATCGCCACCGACAGCAGATGGCCGCGCAGCCGCTCCAGGGGCGCGGACTCGATGCCGAGGTCGGAGGCGGTCTCCACGTCCGAGATCCGCAGCTTCCTGGCGAGCCAGGGCAGCGTGGGGCCCTGGACGAGGGTGTAGACGACGACCAGGACGAAGACGATGTTGAAGACGCGCTCGCTGCCGTCGATCCCGGAGACCATGGGGATGGTGGCCAGGATGATGGGCACGGCGCCGCGCAGCCCCGCCCAGGACATCAGGGCCTTCTCCTGCCACGGCATCCGGAACGGCGCCACGCTGATCAGCACCGCCAGCGGCCGGGCCACCATCGTCAGGGCCAGGCCGATGAGTACGGCGGGCCAGAAGTCGTCGGGCAGCTCGTGCGGGGTGACGAGCAGGCCGAGCAGGACGAACATGCCGATCTGGGCGATCCAGCCGAGCCCGTCGGCGAAGCCGCGGGTGGCGGGCCAGTGCGGCAGCTTGGCGTTGCCGAGGATCATCGCGGCCAGGTAGACGGCGAGGAAGCCGGAGCCGTGGGCCATGGCGCCCGCCGCGTACGCGGTGACGGCGATCGCCATCACGGCGATCGGGTAGAGGCCGGACGCGGGCAGTGCCACGTGCCGCAGGCCCCAGGAGCCGAGCCAGCCGACCGCGAGGCCGATCCCGGCGCCGATCGCCAGCTCAAGGGCGATCTTGCCGAGCAGGGCGTACCAGGACTCCACCGGGCCCGGGGTGGAGAAGGCGACGACCAGGATGACGACCGGGGCGTCGTTGAAGCCCGACTCGGCCTCCAGGACGCCGGTGATCCGGGACGGCAGCGGGACCTTGCGCAGGACGGAGAAGACGGCCGCGGCGTCCGTCGAGGACACCACCGCGCCGATGATCAGTGACTGCCGCCATTCGAGCCCGACCAGGTAGTGCGCACCGGCCGCGGTCACCCCCACGCTCACCGCGACGCCGACGATCGAGAGCACGACCGCCGCGGGGAGCGCCGGGCGGATCTCTTTCCACTTGGTGCCCAGACCGCCCTCGGCCAGGATCACCACCAGTGCGGCATAGCCGATGACCTGGGTCATCTCGGCGTTGTCGAACTGGACGTCGAAGATTCCGTCCTGCCCTATGGCGATCCCGATCCCGAGGTACAGGAGCAGGCTGGGGAGCCCGCTGCGGGAGGAGACGCGCACGGCCGCGACGGCGATGAGCAGGACGAGCGAGCAGATGAGCAGGAGCTCGTTGAGATGGTGGACAGTCAGTGGCCGATCCTTCCCCTCACGCGCCGTCAGGCGCCCTCACGCACCGATGCGGAAACGTTCCTCCGGGCAACGGTACTTCGTTACCTTACCTAATCTTTGACGAGTTCTTTACGCAAGAACGTGTCTGCCGGACGGGCTGACGCTCATACAAGACACCGCGTCCGGGGCTGTCAGTCGCTGCGCCTATGGTTGCTCCAGCACTAGGACCACCCTGCCCCTCGAAGGACAGCGATGCCCTCCACCACAACCGCCCCTTCCGCCGAGACGAAGGTCAGGAAGAAGGGACGCCGTGCCCGTCTGATCCTGATCGTCCTGGTGCTGGCGCTCGTCGCGGGTGTCGGTTTCGGCGCGTACTGGAGCATCAGCACCGTGCGCGCCTCCTTCCCGCAGACCACGGGGTCGCTCCAGCTCAAGGGTCTGACCGGCGGCCCGGTCGAGGTCAAGCGCGACGACTACGGGGTGCCGCAGGTCTACGCGGACAACGACACCGACCTCTTCATGGCCCAGGGCTTCGTCCAGGCCCAGGACCGCTTCTGGGAGATGGACGTCCGCCGCCACGTCACCTCCGGCCGGCTGTCGGAGATGTTCGGCAAGGACCAGGTCGAGACCGACGCCTTCCTGCGCACTCTCGGCTGGCGCCGGGTCGCGCAGCGGGAGTACGACACCAAGCTGTCACCGCAGACGAAGAAGTACCTCCAGGCGTACGCCGCCGGTGTCAACGCCTACCTGGAGGGCAAGGGCCCCAAGGACATCTCCGTCGAGTACGCGGCGCTGGACTTCGTCCACGACTACAAGGTCGAGAAGTGGACGCCGGTCGACTCGGTGGCCTGGCTCAAGGCGATGGCCTGGGACCTGCGCGGCAACATGCAGGACGAGATCGACCGGTCCCTGATGACCAGCCGGCTCACGCCCAAGCAGATCAAGGACCTGTACCCGCCGTACCCGACGGCCACCCACCGGCCGATCGTCGACGGCGGCTCGGTCAGCAAGGTCACCGGCAAGTACGACCCGAACCGCGAGCCGGGCGCCGGCGGCGGGACCGGGTCGACGGTCCAGCAGGCCACTCAGGGCGCGCAGACGCAGCTCGCGCGCCTCTCCGAGAGCCTCGACAAGATCCCGGCCTTCCTCGGCGCCAACGGCAGCGGCATCGGCTCCAACTCCTGGGTCGTCTCCGGCGCGTACACGACGACCGGCATGCCGCTGCTCGCCAACGACCCGCACCTGGCGCCGATGATGCCCTCGCTCTGGTACCAGATGGGCCTGCACTGCCGTACGGTCTCGGCGGCCTGCGGTTTCGACGTGGCGGGCTACACCTTCTCCGGCATGCCCGGTGTGGTCATCGGCCACAACCAGGACATCTCCTGGGGGTTCACCAACCTCGGCGCCGACGTGACCGACCTGTACCTGGAGAAGATCGCCCCCGGCGGCACCTACCTCTACGACAACCAGCAGAAGGCCCTCGCCACGCGCGAGGAGGTCATCAAGGTCGCGGGCGGCAAGAGCAAGACGATCACCGTGCGCGAGACCAACAACGGCCCGCTGGTCTCCGACCGCGACGACGAGCTGGAGAAGGTCGGCAAGAAGGCCCCCGTGGCCACCTCCGCCCCGGACCGGGGCGAGGGGTACGCGGTGGCCCTGAAGTGGACCGCGCTGGAGCCCGGCAAGTCCATGGACGCCGTCTTCGAGCTCGACCGGGCCAAGGACTTCAAGTCCTTCCGGGCCGCGGCGAAGGACTTCGAGGTCCCCTCGCAGAACATGATCTACGCCGACACCAAGGGCAACATCGGCTACCAGGCGCCCGGGCGGATCCCGGTCCGCGCCAAGGGCTACGACGGCTCCGTGCCCGCCCCGGGCTGGGACTCCAAGTACAACTGGAAGCCGGCGCCCATTCCCTTCGACCAGCTGCCGTACGAGTTCAACCCCAAGCGCGGCTACATCGTCACCGCCAACCAGGCCGTGGTGGACGAGAAGAAGTACCCGTACCTGCTGACCAGGGACTGGGGCTACGGCACCCGCAGCCAGCGGATCAACGACCTCATCGAGTCGAAGATCAAGGACGGCGGCAAGGTCTCCACCGAGGACATGCAGAAGATGCAGATGGACAACAGCAGCGAGATCGCCGCGCTGCTGACGCCCGCGCTGCTGAAGATCGACGTCCCCGACCCGTCCGTGCGGGAGGCGCAGAAGCTGCTGGAGGGCTGGGACTACACCCAGGAGCCGGACTCCGGGGCGGCCGCCTACTTCAACGCGGTGTGGCGCAACGTCCTCAAGCTGGCCTTCGGCAACAAGCTCCCCAAGGAGCTCCGGGTCGAGGGCGAGTGCCTGAACGTGCGCCCGCCGGACAGCTCCGGCCCGGTGGACGACCTCAACGGCCTGGTGCGCGAGTGCGGCCAGCGGGCCGCGGACTCGGCGCAGCCCGACGGCGGCGACCGCTGGTCCGAGGTGGTCCGGCGGATCTTCAACGACGAGAAGAACGAGTGGTGGCAGACGCCCAAGAGCCGTCTGGACCCGGCCACCAAGACCCGCGACCAGCTGCTCGCGCGCGCGATGAAGGACGCCCGCTGGGAGCTGACGGCCAAGCTCGGCAAGGACGTCAGCACCTGGAGCTGGGGGCAGCTGCACCAGCTGATACTGAAGAACCAGACGCTCGGCACCGACGGCCCCGGCATCGTGCGGTTCCTCCTCAACCGCGGCCCGTGGAACCTGGGCGGCGGCGAGGCGGCGGTCAACGCGACCGGCTGGAACGCGGGCGGCGGCGACTACTCGGTCACCTGGGTGCCCTCGATGCGCATGGTGGTGAACCTGAAGGACTTCGACAAGTCGAAGTGGATCAACCTCACCGGCGCCTCCGGCCACGCCTACAGCGCGCACTACTCGGACCAGACCGGGAAGTGGGCCAGGGGCGAGCAGCTGGACTGGTCCTTCAGCGCCAGGGCGGTCGGCGCCTCGACGGTCGACACGCTGACGCTCAAGCCGTGAGCCTGCGCCCCGGGTCGCGGGCGTCGGGCCTCAGGCCGGGAAGCGGGTCACGCCCGCCGGGGTGACCACCAGCTGGACGGGGTGGTCGTGCGGTTCCTCCGGGACCCGCGCGACCACCTCGTTCGCGTAGAGCAGCACCACGCGCGCGGGATCGTGCCCGGCCGCCGCGATCCGGGCGAGCACCCGGTCGTACGAGCCGCCGCCCCGGCCCAGGCGCATCCCGCGCGCGTCCACGGCGAGGCCGGGCAGCAGCACGGCGCCCGCCTCCAGCACGGCGGCGGGCCCCAGCCGGGCTCCCGACGGCTCAAGGAGCCCCCGCCCGGCCGGTTCGAGCCGGTCCGCGCCCTCGTACTCGGCCCAGTCGAGGTCATTGTCCGATTGCAGTACGGGCAGCAGGACGCGCACACCACGGGTGCGCAGCGCGTCGAGCAGCGCGCGCGTCCCCGGCTCACGCCCCACCGAGACGTACGCGGCGACGGTCCCGCCCGCCGCGAGCTCCGGGAGCCCCAGCGCCCGGCGGGCCAGCTCCTCGCCCGCGCGTTCGACGTCCTGCGGCGTCAGGAGGCGCCGTGCACCCAGGAGTTCCGCGCGCAAGAGGGCCTTTTCGGCTGCATCATCACTCACAGTGTTTTCACAATCCCCTCAAATGCCTGTTTATGAGGCCGTATTAACCGGAGGATAATCTTCCGCACATACGCAGCGGATAGTGTGCTGCGCATGACTCAGTCGCCCCCACGGATCACCAAGGCTGTCATTCCGGCGGCAGGCCTCGGCACCCGGTTCCTGCCGGCCACCAAGGCCACCCCCAAGGAGATGCTGCCGGTCGTCGACAAGCCCGCGATCCAGTACGTGGTCGAGGAGGCGGTCGCCGCGGGCCTCTCGGACGTACTGATGATCACGGGGCGCAACAAGCGCCCCCTGGAGGACCACTTCGACCGCAACTACGAGCTGGAGGAGGCCCTCTCCCGCAAGGGCGACGAGGCCCGGCTCGCCAAGGTCCGGGAGTCCAGCGACCTCGCCGCGATGCACTACGTGCGCCAGGGCGACCCCAGGGGCCTGGGCCACGCGGTGCTGTGCGCCGCGCCGCACGTGGGCGAGCAGCCCTTCGCGGTGCTCCTCGGCGACGACCTCATCGACGCGCGCGACCCGCTGCTGTCGCGGATGGTGGAGATCCAGGAGCGCGAGGGCGGCAGCGTGATCGCCCTGATGGAGGTCGAGCCCTCCCAGATCCACCTCTACGGCTGCGCGGCCGTGGAGCCCACCGGCCACGGCGACGTCGTCCGGATCACCGGCCTGGTGGAGAAGCCCGACCCGGCGGACGCCCCCAGCAACCTCGCCATCATCGGCCGGTACGTCCTGGACCCCGCGGTCTTCGCGATACTCCGTCAGACCGAGCCGGGCCGCGGCGGCGAGATCCAGCTCACCGACGCGCTCCAGCAGCTGGCCGCGGACGAGAAGGTCGGCGGCCCGGTGCACGGCGTGGTCTTCAAGGGCCGGCGCTATGACACCGGCGACCGCGGCGACTATCTGCGTGCCATTGTCAGACTCGCGTGCGAACGTGAAGACCTGGGCCCCGACTTCAAGGCCTGGCTTCGCAGTTACGTGACCGAGGAGATGCAGGCACCTTGAGCAACACGATCTGGTCGGTCGACGAGCACCTGGAGGACGTCCTCGCCGCGGTGGCGCCGCTCGAACCCATCGAGCTGCAACTGCCCGACGCCCAGGGCTGCGTCCTGGTCGAGGACGTCACGGTGCCGCTCGCGCTGCCGCCCTTCGACAACAGCTCGATGGACGGGTACGCGGTGCGCGTGGCGGACGTGGCGGGGGCCAGCGAGGAGTTCCCCGCGGTGCTGACCGTGATCGGCGACGTGGCCGCGGGCAGCGGCGCGCTCCTGTCCGTCGGCCCCGGCGAGGCCGCCCGGATCATGACCGGCGCCCCGCTGCCGCCCGGCGCCGAGGCCGTGGTCCCGGTCGAGTGGACCGACGGCGGTACGGGCGGGGGCGCGGCCACCGGCATGCGCGCCGCCAGCGGCGCCCCCGAGGGCGCGAGCGGCGAGGTCCGGGTCCACCGGCCCGCCGAGGCCCGCGCCCACGTCCGCGCGGCGGGCAGCGACGTGCGGGCGGGCGACCTCGCGCTGGCCGCCGGGACCGTGCTCGGCCCGCCCCAGATCGGCCTGCTCGCCGCGATCGGCCGGGGCACGGTGAAGGTCCGCCCGCGCCCGCGCGTGGTCGTCCTGTCGACCGGCAGCGAACTGGTCCAGCCCGGCGAGAAGTTGGCCGAGGGCCAGATCTACGACTCCAACAGCTTCGCCCTGGCCGCCGCCGCACGCGACGCGGGAGCCATCGCGTACCGGGTGGGCGCGGTCACCGACGACGCCGAGACCCTGCGCGCCACCATCGAGGACCAGCTGATCCGCGCCGATCTGCTGGTGACCACGGGCGGCGTGAGCGTGGGGGCGTACGACGTCGTCAAGGAGGCGCTCTCCTCGGTCGGCGACGAGGACGAGCCGGGCAGCGGCATCGACTTCCGCAAGCTCGCCATGCAGCCCGGCAAGCCCCAGGGCTTCGGCTCGATCGGCCCGGACCACACCCCGCTGCTCGCCCTGCCCGGCAACCCGGTGTCGGCGTACGTCTCGTTCGAGCTGTTCGTCCGCCCGGCCATCCGCACCCTGATGGGCCTGCCGGACGTGCACCGGCCACGCGCGCGTGCCGCGCTCAGGAGCGACAAGGCGCTCACCTCCCCGGCGGCCCGGCGCCAGTTCCTGCGCGGGAGCCACGACCCGGAGCAGGAGGCCGTCACCCCGGTCGGCGGCTCCGGATCGCATCTGATCGCGGCCCTGGCCCAGGCGGACTGCCTGATCGTGATCCCCGAGGACGTCACCTCCGTGGAGCCCGGCTCCGAAGTGGAGGTGGTCCTGCTCGGCTGACGGGGCCCCGGTGGCGGTAGCGTGTCTGCCCACACAGGCCGGACCGGGAGCGCCACACCATGAGTACGCAAGGCAGGCTGACGCACATCGACGAGGCGGGCGCGGCCCGTATGGTCGATGTCTCGGAGAAGGACGTGACGGCCCGCACCGCGCGCGCGAGCGGCCGTGTACGCGTCTCGCCGCGCGTGATCGAGCTGCTGCGCGGCGAGGGCGTGCCCAAGGGCGACGCCCTGGCGACCGCCCGGATCGCCGGGATCATGGGCGCCAAGCGCACCCCGGACCTGATCCCGCTCTGCCACCCGCTGGCGCTGTCCGGCGTGAAGCTGGAACTCACGGTCGCGGACGACGCGGTGGAGATCGCGGCGACGGTGCGGACGACCGACCGCACGGGCGTCGAGATGGAGGCGCTGACCGCCGTGTCGGTGGCCGCGCTGACCGTCGTCGACATGGTGAAGGCCGTGGACAAGGCGGCCGTCATCACGGACGTACGGGTGGAGACGAAGACCGGCGGCAAGTCCGGCGACTGGTCCCGCCCCGAGCCGGACGGGGCCACGGCGTGACGGCGCCGGGCACGCCCGGCGACGCCGGCCGGACACCCCCCGGGACGGCGAGCCGCACCCCGGACCGCCCCGGGGTGGAGAACGCGCCCCCCTTCCCCGGCGACTCCGCGGGCCTCGGCGCCGCACTCCTCGCCCCGTACGCGGCGCTCGTCGTCACCGCCTCCAACCGCGCCTCGGCCGGGGTGTACGCGGACAGGGGCGGCCCGATCCTCGCCGAGGGCCTGGCGGGGCTCGGCTTCGCCGTGGACGGACCGCTGGTCGTGCCCGACGGCGACCCGGTGGAGCAGGCGCTGCGCGCGGGCACGGCCGCCGGGTACGACGTGATCGTCACCACCGGCGGCACTGGCGTCTCGCCCACCGACCGCACCCCCGACGCCACCCGCCGCGTCCTGGACTACGAGGTCCCGGGCATCCCGGAGGCGATCCGCGCCGAGGGCCTGGCGAAGGTCCCGACCGCCGCGCTCTCGCGGGGGCTCGCCGGGGTGGCGGGCGGCCGCACCCTGATCGTCAACCTGCCGGGCTCCACCGGCGGCGTCCGCGACGGACTGGCCGTCCTGGAGCGGCTGCTGCGGCACGCCGTCGACCAGCTGCGGGGCGGCGACCACCCCAGACCCGTGGGGAGCCCGAGCTGAACGTCCCCTCATGGCCGGTGGAGCTGACGGACGGCGATGTCCTCCTCCGTCCCATAAGGCTGCGTGACCAGCGCCCCTGGCGCGAGGTCAACCGGCGCAACCGCGAGTGGCTGCGGCCCTGGGAGGCGACCATCCCGCCGCCCGCGCCCGGCGCCCCGCCCGCCCGGCGGCCCACCTACCGGCAGATGGTCCGGCACCTGCGCGCCGAGGCGAACGCGGGCCGGATGCTGCCGTTCGTGATCGAGTACCAGGGCCGGCTGGTCGGCCAGCTCACGGTCGCCGGGATCACCTGGGGCTCGATGTGCTCGGGGCACGTCGGCTACTGGGTCGACCGCGAGGTGGCGGGCCGCGGAGTCATGCCCACCGCCGTCGCGCTCGCCACCGACCACTGCTTCCGTACGGTCGGACTGCACCGCATGGAGGTCTGCATTCGCCCGGAGAACGGGCCGAGCCGGCGCGTGGTGGAGAAACTCGGATTCCGCGAGGAGGGGCTGCGCCCGCGCTATCTCCACATCGACGGCGGATGGCGGGACCACCTGGTGTACGCGCTGACGGCGGAGGAGGTGCCCGAGGGGCTGCTCAACAGGTGGAAGCAGGCACGTCGGGCGCACCACGAAAAATGAAATAGACGTTCGAATTCAGTGCCGGTATGACCGTGAACCGATCTGAAGAATCACAAAAAAAGCCGGTCTTATCAGCCAGATCGTGCGACACACCGGCCCAATTGGCGTATCCCTTCGCGCCCGTCCCTCTACCGTGTGGGGTGTGAGCAGCAGCGGCCTCATCTACGCAGTCATCGTCGGGGCCTGGGCCGCCTACTTGGTGCCGATGTGGCTCCGCAGGCAGGACGAGCTCAACGAGGCCCGTCCGACGGAACGCTTCAGCACCGCCATCCGGCTGCTGTCCGGACGGTCGGCCATGGAGCGCCGTTACGCCAGGGAGCTCAGGCAGCGAGGTTCCGGCGACCCCGCACCCGACGCCGACCCGGACGCGCCCACGGAGTTCCTCGGGGACCCCGCCCAGGGCGTCGACGTCCGGGACCTCGCCGTGCCGCGACAGCATCCGACGGGTGCCGGGGCGCAGCGGCGCGGCGAACGCGAGGAGCCACGTCCCGAGGAGGCCCGCCCCGATCGCCCCGAGCGCGCCGAGGTCCCGCATCCCGCCGAACCCGCCCACGAGGCCCCGCGTCCCGAGGAGCGCCGCGGGAGCGGACGCGGTGGTGACGAGCGGTCCGGGGGCGCGCGGCAGGGTGACGCGCGCCGGCGTGAAGACCGTTCCGCGGCCGCCGCGGAGCGGGCCCGGCGCGCCCGGCGCAGCGCGGTCCTGGCGCGCCGCCGGCGTACGACGGTGATCCTCTTCCTGGCCTTCACCCTGGGCGCGGTGGTGGCGGCGGTGGGCGGCCTCGGCTTCCTGTGGGCGCCCGCGGGCCCGGCCGTCCTGCTCAGCGCGTACATCATGCATCTGCGCGCCCAGGAGCGCCGGAGGTTCGCGTTCGTCATGGACCGCCGCCGCGCCGAGGCCGCCGCGCAGCGGCTGCGCGAGCGCCAGCCGCGCCGTCAGCCCGCCGCCGTCGCGGAGTCCGAGGACGAGCCGGAGCCCCACCCGGCCGCCGAGCCCGAGCCGGTCGTCTCCCCGCAGGAGGCCGACCGGCGCGCGCTGGTGGAGCAGACCGACCACGCCGAGTGGGTCGACCAGCAGCGCGAGCGCGGCCCCGAGCGCGGCGACAGCTGGGAGCCGGTCCCGGTGCCGCTCCCCACGTACGTGACGGCCCCCGTCGCCCCGCGCGCCACCGGCAGCATCGACCTGGGCGCCCCCGACACCTGGTCCTCGGCCCGCTCCTCCACCGCGGACCCGACGGTTCCGGCCCCTCCCGCTCCCCGTCGCCGCACGTCGCCGGGGAGCGGGAGGACCCCGCTCTTCGACCAGTACGCGGACGACGACCGCCCCCGCGCGGCCAACGAGTGAAGCCCGTCTCGCTGACCAGCGGGGACCGGATTTCCAAGCACCCCCGTCGGGGTGCTAATGTTTCACCCGTTGCAAGGGCCTGTGGCGCAGTCCGGTAGCGCACCTCGTTCGCATCGAGGGGGTCAGGGGTTCGAATCCCCTCAGGTCCACAACAGGTCAGAGCCCCTGTCGGAGAAATCCGGCGGGGGCTCTTTCCGTGCGTACAGCAGCGAAGTACAGCAACTACTTTCGATCTTCAGTGTTCTGCCGTCCCAGGTGCTTGCCGAGCTTCCGCAGTGCCTTACGCGTCGAGTCGGACGGCACGTGCGTGTAGACCTCCATCGTTACGGCGATCTTGCTGTGCCGGAGGATCTGCATCGCTACCCGGGGGTGGACATCCAGCGCGGCCAGCAGCGAACCGCAGGTGTGCCGAGTGTCGTGTAGGCGGATCCGGCGGACCCCAGCCCGTGCCGAGCGGGCAGTGAACTCCCGGTTGAAGTTCCTCGGCTCGATGGGCGTGCCGTACCGCGTCGAGAAGACGAAGCCGGAGTCGGTCCACAGCTCCCCGGCCGCTTGCCTCGCGACCTGCTGAGCCTTCTGCCGGAGCTGCAAGGCAGTGACGCAGATCTGCGGCAGGGGCAGCGTCGCCGTTGAGGCGTCCGTCTTGGTCTGGCCATGCACCAGGCGACGGTTGATCCGTTGAAGCTGTTCCTCCACTGTGATCTCTCCCGCGTCCAGGTTCACGTTCCGCCACCGCAGGCCCAGTACCTCGCCACGGCGGAAGCCCAGCACGAGGATCAGCACGTAGGCCGCATAGAGCGGATCGGCGGCCGACTGTGCAGCCTCCAGGAACGTCCTGGCCTCCTCTACCGACCATGGTTCCCGCTTCCGCTTCCGGCCAGAGCGCACCTTCACGAGAGCGGCGACGTTCTTGGAGATCAGCTCCTCTGTCATGGCGTTGGTCAGCGCCGACCGCAGGGTTGCCCGTGCGTCCTGGACCGTGCGGCGTGACAGGGCCTGCCCGCAACAGTCGCCAACCGCGCAGCAGCGACGCTCATCCGCCGGGCGGCCCGCATCCTTGCCCTGAGCGCAGCACTGGCAGCTATCCAGCAGCCTGTTCACCCAGGCACGCACGTCCTGAACCGTGAGCTTGTCCAGCCGCTTCATGCCCAGGCCGGGCACGATGTAGAGGCGGACGTGCATCGCGTACGTCTCAGCCGTCTTGGGCTTCAGGTCCGGCTGAACCACGTCCTGGAGCCAGTAGGCGAGGTACTGCGCGAGGGTGCGCGACGCGGTGGCCACAGGGCCCTTGCTTGCCTCAGCGTGGAGCTTGACCCACTTCTCGTGCACTGCCGTACGGGTCGGGCCATACACGTACTTGCGCTTGCGTTCACCGGTCGGTGTGGTCACCCAGACGTAGGCGGCGAAGCCGTTGCGGTACGGGTAGATGGACCCTTCGCCGTTGCCCCGCTTGCCGCTCACGCCGACCACCCCTGTTCGGCTTCTTTGGCCCGGCGCTCGATGTACTCATCCACGTAGCGGGGCAAGATCCGGCGATTGCGCCCGTCCTTGATGGAGCGGATCTCCCCGGAGAGGACCAACATCTTGGTCTTGGACAAGCCGTAGCCGAGCATGGCTGCGACCTCTGCCGTGGTGTGCCACTTCCGTTGGATCACTGTCGTGGTCATGCGTCGGCTCCTTCCAAGGGCCAGTCGTCTTGCAGGGCTTCGCGGGCGAGTTCGCGGTTCTGCTCGATGTCGCGTCGGATGTTGGCGGCGAGCCAGGATTCGCCGGGGGTGTGGCCGTGGCCGGCGTAAGTCCAGTGCGCGAGCGTGAGCGTGGTCGCCCCAGAACCGTCGTCGGGGTCGGGCAGGCCGAGAGCGGCGCGGTGCTGGGCGGCGCGGTAGTCGGCGCGTACCTGGCGCAGGGCGCCCAGGGTGGTGGAGAAGCGGCGGGACTTGGTGGAGAAGTGGCCCCGGAAACCGAGCATGTGAGCCCAGTCCCGAAGCTTGCGGTCCGGGTAGAGGGCGTGCAGGTCTAGGCATGCTGCGATGAGTTGGGCGGGGTGGTCAGGCACGTCGAGCAGCGCCAAAGCTTCTTTGTTGCCGATCCGGCGGTCTACGGCGCCGGTCGTCTCCGCCGCTTTGGTGGCGTACTTGGCGACGTAGGAGGCGACGGCCTGTTCGGTGATCTCTTCGCCGTGGCCGAAGGCGCCGATGGCCTGGACGTCGAGCTGTGTGCCCCAGCGCAGTGTGCGGGCGGGCTGGTCTCCTGCGGGTGGTACGTCGACAGCGGCGCGGGCGGCGGCGGCGCGGATGGCGTCGGTGAGGAGGTCGAGGGTGGCCCAGGCAGGCGAGGGGTCGTCGGGTCCTTCGGGGCCGTCGAAGCGGATCACGGCGTGGAAGTGGACGGCTCCGCGCTTTTGGTATTCGGCGACCTTGCCGAAGGAGATGCGGGATTGTTCGTGGGCAGCCTTCTGCGTGAGGCCGGCGCGGCGGGCGATCTCGCGGCGGAGGTAGATCGTGAAGTAGCGCCAGAGTTCGGAGGCGTGGTTGTTCCACAGCACCGCGCCCGCGTAGTCGTACGTTTCGGGGTCGAGCGGGGTGCCCAGTTCCGGGGCGTCTTCGCGGTGCCATGTGCCGCAGCGGCAGGGCCGGGTGCCGGGCCGGTTGTGGACGGGGCCGAAGGACGGGGCGGTGAGGGTGGCGAAGACCCTGGGGTGGTCGCGGATCGTGTGCGGGGTGCCCTTGTCCGGGTCGCCGACGAGGCCGGCGCGGATGAGGTGGTAGGTGTCGCCGGCGTAGGTCCAGGCGCACGCGGGGCAGCGGGAGGCGCGCCGGTTGCCGCAGGCGACGCGCAGCCGTCCGTCCGGCTCGTTGTCGGTCGCGTACGAGTAGAGAACCTGTCCGGTGGCGCGGTCGCGGGTGACGGTGGAGCCCCGGAGGTGGATGGGGTCGGAGCAGCCGCCGGTGCGGCGGATCTGGTCTTGGAGGCGGTCGAAGCCGGGGTTCCCGGCCACCCTGAGTACGTCGGCGAGGGTGGCCGGGTCCAGGCCCGCCATGGTGGCGGTGTCGCTCACGCTGCCACCTCCAGCGCGCGGTGGAGGACAGGCCGGAGTACGGCGGTTGCGAGCAGGGGCGGAACGGCGTTGCCGATCTGCAAGGAACGCTGTCCCTTGTTGCCCTGGAAGGGGTAGCCGTCGCGGAAGGACTGGAGGCGGGCGCCCTCTGCGGGTTCGAGGTTGAGATGGCTGGCGGCGGCCTGCTTGCCGCCGACATGGCCGATGGTGCCGGACACCGTGTAGGCGGGGCGCTTCCATGCCCAGTGGTCCGGGTTGCCCATGGCGGCCCGCATGGCCTTGCGGGAGGTGTTGCCGAAGGGTTCTGGGCCGCCGGACTTGGTGCCGCCGCCTGTGACGGTGGGGGCGGGGCGCTGGGTGTAGCCCCAGCCGAGGGCTTCAGCCATGGTGACCCACGGCTTGAGGGCGGGCCCGAACAGGGTGTCGGGGCCGGGGTCTTTGGCATGGGTCGCCTCCGGAGGTGCCACCTGGACGCAGCGGGAGGCGAGGAAGAAGGCACGGCGGCGGCTCTGCGGGACGCCGTAGTCGGCGGCGTTCAGGACACCGCTCCAGGCGGAGTAGCCCAGGCTGCGGAGGATGCCCGCCATGTGCGCGAAGAGCGGGGCGACAGCGGGGACCTGTTCGAGGGCGATCCATTCGGGGCGCACGGCGACGGCATAGCGCAGGGGTTCAACGACGAGCAGCGACCGGGGATCGGCGCATGCAGCACGGAGTGCAGTGCGCGTGTCGCGTCCCTGGGCGAGGTCGTCAAGGCTCTGGTGGCACAGGTCCATGTCGTCGTTTCCGGCACGGTGGCCGGCGGCGCTGAAGGGCTGGCAGGGTGCCGAGCCGATCAGTCCGCTGACCTTTCCGGGGAGCGGGGCAGTGGGGCAGGCGGCGACATCGGCGCGGACCGTGCAGTGCCCGGCGGCAGCGCGGGTTGCACAGGCAAGTGCGTCGATCTCGATCCCGACGTCTCGGAGGCCGAGGGAGCGCAGTCCCTCCGACCATCCGCCGGGGCCGGCGAACAGGTCGAGTACGAGGGGCCGGGGCGTGGTGGTCATTCCCCGCCCTCCTTCACGGCGTGGCGGTCGAGCCATTCCTCAGCGCACACCTTGTGGACGGGCTTGCCACGGTCTGAGCGCAGCGGGGTGGGCTTGGTGCAGATGACGCACGGCTTGTCGCCGGTGGGGTCGTAGTGCTTCTTGTCGCTCCAGTCCAGGAGGGCCATGGCGATCACGCCCCTACGCGGGTGTTGGCACGCAAGGAAAGGGCATGGCCCGTCCCCTTGCACAGGGGGCAGACGATGCGGAGGAGGACGCGGGAGCCGTCACGGCGGCGGTCGCCGGTGGTGATGGCAACGGTCGGGAAGCCGTCGCAGTGGCGGCAGACCGGACGGTTCGGGGTGTGGGAAGGCATGATGGACGGAGCCCTTTCGGATCAGTGGTCTGGGAGTGGTGGAGCCGTCCGGGGCGGCGGAAGTTTGGCGACCGAGGCCGCCCCGGAGGGCGTTACTTGCGGTAGTGGTTCTTGGCCCGCACGGGCCGGTGACGTACCGAGCGCTTGCGCGGCGATCGGGAGCGCCGGATGGAGCGGGAGACCTGTTTGTGCTTGCTGCTGCGGTTGAGCGTGTAGCTGAGTCCGCCGGTGGCCGACAGGACCGCCACGGCCGCACCTGCGATGATCTGCACGACGAAGGCGATCACCAGGAGGACCGCGATGGTCCCGGTAATGATCACGAGGGTGAGCACGATTGGGCCCTTGTAGGAGCGCGGGGCTTCCTGAACGATCACGACCTTGTTCACGTCGGTGCCGTACGGGATGTGCCGGTAGATCTCTGCCGGGATGTGCCCGGCGCGGAGCTGGTCCTCGGGTAACTGCATCGCACAGCCCTCCCGCTCAGGCGCACTTGTGAGTGCGGGCGGCGAGTTCGGCGGCCGATCGGTCACCGTGCTCGGTGGAGAAGCCGCAGTTCGGGGCAGTGCAGGCGGCGGTGTGCTTGGTCTGGCCCCGGCCGTTGTGGAACGTGCCGACCTTGACCGGGCCGATGCGGATCACGTCGTAGAAGCGGTTCGGACGCATGACAACCTCCTTGGTCATTTAGGTGAGCTGGGCGACAATCGCCCCGGCGAGCTCCTCGGGGATTCCGAGCCGGGACCGCAGGGTCGCGGTGTCGATGTCGGCCCCCGTGCGGGTGCGGTGCTCCGTGGCGATCTTCCGGGCGTGGTCGATCAACGCCGGAGGCACAGCCGAAGTGGACTTTTTGGGGAGGGCCGGAGCAGACTCCGGGGCACTGATCTCAGGCGCCGGTTCAGGTACCTCGCGCAGGTCGGCCGCCGGAGTGAGGCGGTTCGCGGACTCGGGCGCGGGTGCCGGGGTGTTGGGCGTGTGGGTGAGCAGGGTGCCGCCGAGGAAGGCGAGCGCGGGCCAGCCAGCCACCCCGAGACGCAGCAGGGCGGGCGGATGTTGCATGTCGAGGAAGCCGGCCGTGGCGACGTTGGCCCCGAGCGAGGCGATGAGCGCGACCAGGAACCAGCACCAGGCCAGCCGGGAGCGCTGTGCCCGCAGCCGACGCCACGCGGCGACCAGGAGCAGGTCAACGGAGACTGGGTAGGCCCACGCCTTCCACCCCGTCTGCCCGGCAGCTTGAGCGAGATCGTGCAGGTGGGCGAAGGACAGCGCACCGGCGATCACAGCTTGGATCAGCACAGCATCCGGGCGGGGAATCGAACGGGACACAGGTCCTCACCTCCTTCGCGGGATCAGGCCGAGGCGGGACGGGGAACGATCCGGCCGCCCGGCCCCGGGAGTTCAGTCATCGGCGGGGATCTCGCCAGCGCCCAGGCATGTCAGGCAGATACCGGTCTGCTTGCCAACCGGCCGGTGCCGACGCCCCACGCGGACGGTGCGGGAGACCTCGCCGGTGCCCCTGCACGGCTCACACGGTGTGGTCTTGGGCTTGGTCGTCTTGCGTGCCATGAGCGATCTCCATTCGGGTTTCGGCATGGCTCGGGCAGGGACCCGGCACGAGGCGGTCGCGCCGACCGTGGAACAGGGGGATTACTCCGTGACGGGGCGCGGCCGGACGAGCGGCGGCGTGAGCGGCATCGGCGGCACGGTGATCTGGCTGACCGGCCGGAACGGAGCGAGGAACGGCAGAGCCGGGGTGAGGTGGGCGAATGCGCGGCACGTGGCGGCGGCTTCGTCCGGGCTGGTCTGCGGGGTGCGGATACGCGACCAGCCGCCGGAGGTATCACCCGCCACCGCGACTCCGGGTTGGTCCGGGGCGATCGTGGTCACGGCGGCTACCGCGTCCGGGGCGATGTCGCCAAGGCCCATGTCGGCGGTCTGCTTGTCGTTGACGCGGTGCACCACCCGGCCCGTGAGCTGAGCGCGCAGGGCGGTTGCGCCCCTGCCCAGGTCCGAGCCGAAGCGCTGCCCGCACACCTCCAGATAGATCCCGATTGCCCGGGCCATCTGCCCCAGCCGCACCAACTGCATGACGGTACGGTCGCGCGCCGGTTCATCCTTCTTCGACGTCACCAGGAACAGCTCCGCAACCTCGTCAATCAGGACCACGAGAGGGACGGGGCGAACCTGTTCGGGCAGTTCCCACAGGTCCGACACTCCGTAGAGGGCGAGCAGGTCGAAGCGCTCTTCCATCTCCGTGACCAGCGCGTCTATCAAATGGCCGGCAGACTCCGGGTCTGTGGCCAGCGCGGACAGGCGGGGCGCGTAGCGGCCGTGCTCGACACCGCGCTTGCAGTCGATGCCGATCAACCCGACGGGCAACTGTGCCAGCCCCTTGACCAGGTTGCGCTGATACACCGACTTGCCGGACTGGTTGGCTCCGAGGGTGAGCGCGTGCGGCACCGTGCGGTAGTCCCGCTCGAAGACCGTGCCGTCCTCCCGCAGCGCGACCGGCACTACCAGATCACGCGGCCGGACCTTGCGCGGCAAACGGACCCGGCGAAGAACGTCGTAGCCCGTCATCCGCAGCTCGACGTAGCCGGGCTTGGTCTCCGCCACGGTCACCGACCGCACACCCCACGCATGACGCAGGCGCTCGGAGGACGCGGCGAGGTCGGCGGGCTCTAGACCGGCGGGAAGCCGCAGGGTGACCCGCAGTCCGGTGGAGGTCGGGCGGACCCGGCGGACCTTCGGCGCCACCGGACGCACCTCGGAGCGGGCCAGGTTGCGCTTGACGAAGGCACGGAAGCCGGACGGCTGCACCGTCAGCCCGCACACCTCCATCGTGTCGCGATAGGTCCAGGTGAACCGGCCCCACGTGGCCGGCATACCGACCAGCGACCAGTACACGCGCGGAGCACGGACCTTGGCCACGCCGAGGCCACCGGCACCGGCCGCGACGCCGCCCAGCTCTAAGCAGGTAGCGATGTCGGTCATGATCAAGCCGCCGCGGTGATCGCGATCGCGCGGAACGAGATGCCGTGACGCTTCTGGCCGTTGAACTCGTTCTCCCAGTCCCGCGCCTTCAGCCCCGTCACCCGGACCAGCATCCCCGGCGCGAGGTCCGCCGGCAGACCCGTCTCCGGGATCGTCACCTGGTACAGGTTCCCCTCCCCCTCGTCCGAGACCAGCAGGCCCACGGTCGACAGCGGCGCGTTCGTCTCGCGATCCACCGCCCGCTCACCCGTCTTCTGGTTCACCAGCTTCGGTGTCGGCGCGGTCGCCACGAACACCACCGCAGTCTGAAGGTCGATCTTGAAGGACGGCATGTTCACTCTCCCGGTAAGGGGGGCTTAACAGCCCGAGCGTCGCCCCCCTCTGCGTTAAGGGGGGGTTAGCACCCAAGATGCACCCGACTGGTGTGAGGTGTCAACCCCCCCTTAGCATGTTGCGTATGAAGTCAGATCCCCGTCCGGTTTCGCGAGGTGTTCGCCGTGATTGACGAAGTGCGGCGCGTCGCCGCCATGCAAGATCACGCGCTCCGCGCAAAGGCCGCAGTGGAGCTGATGACGGAGCTACAGGCGGCCGTCGTCGAGACGTCGCGCATGCGCAAGGAGAGCATCGCTTGGCTGCGCGACCACGGTCACTCGATGGCTGACGTAGCGAAACTGATGGGTGTCAGCCGGGCACGCGTCGCTCAGCTCCGTAATGTCGGCCCACCTCCGGAGCGAGCGTTCCTCGGCACCCAGCACGCTCAGGTGATCGTGCCCATGCGGCCGGGAGAGCGGGAGTACGTGGCGCTCGAAGACAGCTCCACGGGCCAAAAGCTGTTGGCTCTTGCGCATCAGCTCCAGCTCGAAGGCGACCTGGGCTATATCCCGACCTCGGGCGAGATCGACCTCAACCGTGACGATCTCATCGTCGTGTGCGGTCCCAAGACATCCCCTGTGACGGCGGCAGCCCTCCAGGCCGATCCACGGCTCTCGTTCGAGACGCTGCCGGACGGGCGTTGGGCCCTCATCGAGCGGGACAGCGGCAAGACGATCACGTCACCGAGTGACGACCCGGACGAGCCGACGCTCTCAGATGTGGCCTACCTCGGCAGGCTCCCAAGGCCCGACCGGGAGGGTACGTTCCTGCTGGTAGCGGGCGTGCACGCGGTTGGGTCACTGGGGGTCGCGCATTTCCTCACGGAGAATCTCGCGGACCTCTACAGCCGAGCGGGAACGGCCGAGTTCTCGATGGTCATCGAGTGCGACTACGAGCAGGGAACGAAGGCAATCACGGGCAGCCGTGCGGCCAGCGAGGTGTTGTTGCACGAGGTGAACTGACGTGCACTTCTCGCAGACCAGCCTCCCCCGCCCCGGTGGGCACAACGAGGACTTCGCGATCGCCAGCCCCGAGTGCGCTGTGGTGCTGGACGGTGCTGGCACCCCGCACGGCCTGCCCACCGGGTGCGTCCATGGCGTGGCTTGGTTCGTCGAGCTGATCGGGACGATGCTGCACCGCAAAGCCGTCGAGAGCAGGCGGGGCTTGGCCCACTGTCTCGCCACCGCCATCGAGGACACGGCGGAGCTTCACCGGGCGACGTGTGATGTAGGTAGTCCGTTCTCCCCGTCCGCAACGGTCGCCGCACTCCGAGATCGCGGAAATGAAGTCGAGTGGCTGGTGTTGGGCGACGCCGTTCTCGTCCTCGACTGCGGTCGAGACCCCGAGGTCATCACGGACCAGCGCTTGGCAGGGGTGGCGAGCAAGGAACGGGCCGCATTGCGTACGGCCGCACGGGGATCAAGGGGGGGACTGGAGGCACACTCCGCACTGGTGGAGGCCGAAAGAGCGCTCCGCAACCGATCGGGTGGGTACTGGGTCGCGGCTGCGGAGCCCGAGGTGGCGGAAGAAGCCCTCACAGGTCGCATGCCGATCACGCAGCTGAGGCGGGCAGCCCTTCTTACCGACGGCGCAGCCCGGTTCGTCGACACCTTCGCCCTTGGTGACTGGTCCACCTGTCTTGATGTGCTGGAGCACCACGGCACAGCAGATCTCATTGGCCGGGTTCGCGATGCCGAGCACAGCGACATCAACCGCGAACGATGGCCACGCTCCAAGACGCACGACGATGCGACGGTGATCTTCGTTCGCGTCTAAGGCGAGCTGTTACAGGTTTCTCTACCTCATCAAGCCCCGGCTGCGCTCCGCTCCGCCGGGCGCGCTTCCCGGCTCCGCTCCGGGCGCCGCTCCTGCCTCCGGCCCGCTCCGCCCGCGCTGCGCCGACGCGCGCCCACATGTGGATAGGGCCGAGGCCATGAGTCGAGCACCGCAGGCAGGCCACCGGTCAAGACGATGCCTCCGGCGGGGGATCGGCCGACTCCGGGATGGAGGGGGCGCCGTTGCCGAGTGCCGGCCGAATGTGGCGTGCGTGGGGGGCTCCCATCCCGTCCGCCATCGACCCAGGCAGAGCCGAGCAGACGCGGCCCATGGCGTCCAGGTCGTTCGTACAGTGGCGCGCTCCACCTGGACGCCATGAACCACGCCCGCTCCACAGACGTGTGGGTCGACGGCAGACGGGATGGGAGCCGGGGTGAGTGGTGGGTCGAATAGGTGATCGCCCTGGAGCCCGCCTGAACCTTCAAACCGAAGGCAGCAACTAGCCCATCTCTCATGCGAGCACCCCGACATGATCTGTAGGCACGGTGCGTAATCGGCAATACGGGCAGGCAGTGCCTACATACGAAGCCGAACTGGTCGGGTTCAGCCGATTTCACGAGACATAGTTCACATCGCAGGGACTTGCTCTTGCAACGAAAGAACAAGTATGGCACGGGGTGCCGCGTCGCCATCAGGGCGTTCTTAAGAATCGAAGGCTCTGCCGAAAAAACCTCGGCACCCAGTGTCTGCCGAAAGGATAACTGTCTGTCAGCGCGCTGGCGTAACCTGAATGTCATAAGGCCGCCTTCGAAGTGAAGGCGGCCTAGACAGCTCACGCGCGGGTGGAGCCGCCGAGAGCCGGGAGTTCAAGGGAGTTCAACCTTGCCCAACATGGACACTACAGTGCCGCCCGATGAAGGTAACCCCCCGGGCGGCCTTTTCGATCGGCTGATGCTTCTGGACCACTACGGCCAAGAGTGCTGGTCTGCTCGTGACCTTCACGGCCCCATGGGCTACGACAAGTGGGAACGCTTCGAGGTCGCCATCAACCGAGCGATCGCAGCAGCGGGAAACAGCGGACTCGATCCACTCAATCACTTTCGAGGTGCCTCGAAAGTGATCGACGGTGGTCGATGGGGCCGGCAAACGGTGTCGGACTTCCGTCTCACCCGTTACGCCTGCTACTTGATCGCCATCAACGGCGATCCCCGCAAACCGGAAATCGCGGCAGCTCAGACCTACTTCGCGGTGAAGACTCGGGAAGCAGAGATCATGCAGCAGCCAGCCGATGTGTCCAGCCCTGAAGGAATCCTGGTTCTCGCGGAGAAGTACGTCGAGGCCGCACGCGAACTCGTCTCGACCAAGCAGGAACTGGCGATAGCCGCACCGAAGGCCGGCAAGTGGGATGCCTTCTGCGACTCGGACGGCCTCATAGACATGGCTGCCGCCGCGAAGGCTCTGAACAAGATCACGGGTGGTCTGGGCCGCACAAAGTTCATGGAGTTGCTGCGCCGCGAGGACATCCGGTTTCTACAGCGCCAGAATCCCCGTCTCCCGTACGAGTGTCACACCAAGGCAGGCCACGCCGAGGTGAAGTTCGTGGCGACGCCGAACGGACAGTGGGTGGAGCAGACCTTCTTCACCGGGAAGGGCCTGGACTGGCTCGTAGATCGTCTCCGCAATGGGATACAGCCGGCGGCTTAGAGCCAGTAGACCGTGCCCCTCCCGTGCCCGATCGACCGGGAACTGACGGGGACCCACGGAGCCTGACGGACAGCGCGCAGGAGAACGGCCCCCGACCGATTCACCAGGTCAGGGACCGTTCATCTGCGGTGGGTGTGGGATTTGAACCCACGGTGACATCGCTGCCACGACGGTTTTCAAGATCTCTTGAGAGCGGATCTCTCAATCCATCGTGACGCACTCCAGCCCAATGGCATGCTTAGCACTGGCGATGCGCTGAGCCCGGCACTGCTGGGTTCCGCGCTGCTTGGCACGCTTGCGTTCGTTGTACGACACCGTCCCTGCTCGACCTCAGACGACACGTCTGTTTCTACGCAGGAAGAGGTGACGACCATGGTCGCTAACCGGCAGTCTCGACTTCGAGGCTGGATGACTAGCCTTCTCAACTTTGGGGGCGACATCTGCGCTGGCGCACCCTCATGGGTGCTGACGGAGTACCTGGCGGGTCACGCAGTGGCGGGCTGAGCGCATCGTCATTCACTTTCACGCGGTGGCAGACCTCGGGGACGTACAGCAGCGAAGTACAGCAACCACGCTGACCGGTGCCGTCCTTCTGCGATCCCCACGGCCTTCGCGACCAGCCCCGCAGACCTCAGCGACCGCCCCGCCCGTAGTTCGCATCGAGGGGGTCAGGGGTTCGAATCCCCTCAGGTCCACAACAACAACCCACCGCGGGTTCACCCGCGAAGGGTGTGCGAAATCCCGGTCAGACGGTCACCGTCCGGCCGGGATTTCGTCGTTCCGGCCCCCGGAGGGGCGCCCGCCCCGTGGCCGCCCTTCCGGGCGGCCCGGCGGCCTCACGGCAGCAGGGGCTTGGCGTAGCAGATGCTGCTCGGGTAGTGGCGGTAGTAGCCGAACTTCGGGCAGGGCGCGTAGCCGCTGGAGGCGTAGAGGGCGAGTGCCTCCGGCTGGCGGTCGCCGGTCTCCAGGACCATCCGGGTGCGGCCCGCGGCGCGGGCGTCGTCCTCCAGGAGGGCGAGGATGCGGCGGGCCAGACCCAGGCCGCGCGCCTGCGGTACGACGTACATGCGCTTGAGCTCGGCGTCGCCGTCCGAGTAGCCCTCGTCGTTCTCGTCCTGGCTGCGCCAGCCGCCGGTGGCGACCGGGCGGTCCCGCTCGTCGTACGCGATCAGGTAGAGCCCGCGGGGCGGCCGGAACATCGAGGCATCCAGGGGCGTGGCGTCGCCCTCGTCCTCGTAGCGCTCGGCGTATTCGAGCTGCACCTGGTCGTTGAGCTTGACGGCATCCGGGTGGTCGTACCCGAGTGTACGTATATGCATGCGGTAGAGCGTACTTCTATGCAGGCGATCACGGTGATCGGGTCGGTAGGGTGCGCGGGTGCTCACTGTTACCACTGTGAATGTAAACGGGCTTCGCGCCGCCGCCAAGAAGGGCTTCCTGGAGTGGCTGGCCGGCTCCGACGCCGACGTCGTGTGCCTCCAGGAGGTGCGGGCCGAGCCGCAGCAGCTCACCGCCGAGGTGCGCGAGCCCGAGGGGTGGCACGTGGTGCACGCCCCCGCCGCGGCCAAGGGCCGGGCCGGGGTCTCGCTCTACACCCGCCGCGAACCCGAGCGGGTGCGGGTCGGGTTCGGCAGTGCGGAGTTCGACGGCAGCGGCCGGTACGTCGAGGCGGACCTGCCCGGCGCCACCGTGGCCAGCCTCTATCTGCCGTCGGGTGAGGCCGGGACCGCCAAGCAGGACGAGAAGTACCGGTTCATGGGCGAGTTCCTGCCCTACCTCAAGGAGCTCCGCGCCCGGGCCGCGGCCGACGGGCGCGAGGTCGTCGTCTGCGGCGACTGGAACATCGCCCACCACGAGGCCGACCTCAAGAACTGGCGGGCCAACAGGAAGAACGCGGGCTTCCTGCCGGAGGAGCGCGCCTGGCTCTCGCGCGTCCTGGACGCCGGTGACGGCGGCTACGTGGACGTGGTGCGCGGCCTCCACCCCGACCAGGAGGGCCCGTACTCGTGGTGGTCCTACCGCGGCCGGGCCTTCGACAACGACGCGGGCTGGCGCATCGACTACCAGCTCGCCACACCCGGCCTGGCGGCCCGCGCGGTCAAGGGTTACGTCGAGCGCGCCGCGACCCACGAGGAGCGGTGGAGCGACCACGCGCCGGTGACCGTCGTGTATGGGAACTAGGGCGGCGCCCGCACGGAGAAGTGGGGGGGGGGGGGGGGGGGGGGGGGGGGGGGGGGGGGGGGAGGGGGGGGGGGGGGGGGGGGGGGGGGGGGGGTGGGGCGGGTGTTGGTTGTTGT
>NZ_JBWKEI010000009.1:195145-388340 GCF_056435525.1 Streptomyces sp. NPDC043908
ACCAGTCCCGCAGGCCCCCTCCACTCATCCTGCTGCCCCCCGCCCCCCCTCCCCCCCCCCCCCCCCCCCACCCCCCCCCCCCCCCCCCCCCCCCCCCCCCCCCCCCCACTTCTCGTTCACAGGAGTGCGACTAGGCGTCGTAGTCCATGTCGAACTTGTCCTGCTGCGCCTGCGAGGCCCGCTGGGCCTCGTCCGGCAGCTCGCGGCCCTTCTGCTGGGCCTGGCGGGCGCGCTCCTGCTGCTGGTCCTTCTTGGCGCCCATCGCCTGCTTGCCCTTCTGCTGGGCCTGCTGCGCCTTGTCCTGGAACTGGTCCTTGATGCCCATCGAGTTCACTCCTACGAGGATGTTGAGGGGCCGGGTGCCGGGGCTTTTCCCTCGGCTCCGCCGGGCCTCGACCAGCGTGGCACGCGAGGACATACGGCGCATTTCGATCAGTTACGGAAGGTCACGGAGGGTGCGTTCCTGCTCGTCGGCGGCGCCTCCCGCGCCCACCAGACCCCGGCTCACCGACCCGAGCCGCGGTTCGAAACGGCGCATCTCGCGCTGCCCCACCGCCCCGATCACCGCCGGCAGGTAGCCGCGCACCGACTGCATCCCGCGCAGCCACCACTGCGCGTACACGTGCGAGGAGCGGCGCTCCACGCCCGCCACGATCCGGTCGACGGCCGGGCCCAGCGGGTACGTGCGGTTGGACGGCCACGGCAGCCGCTGCCGCAGCTCGCGCATCACCGCGTCCTGGTCCGCGCCGCGCACCATGTCCGTGTCGGTCCAGGACAGATACCCGACCCCGACCCGCACGCCCTTGTGACCCACCTCGGCCCGCAGGCTGTGCGCGAAGGCCTCCACGCCCGACTTGGACGCGCAGTACGCCGTCATCATCGGCGCCGGGGTGATCGCCGCGAGGGAGGCGATCTGGAGGAAGTAGCCCCGGCTCTCCATCAGGACGGGCAGGAAGGCGCGGGCGGTGACCGCGCCGCCGATCAGGTTCACCTCGATCACCCGGCGCCAGGCGTGGGGGTCGGAGTCCACGAACGGGCCGCCCGAGGCGACGCCCGCGTTGGCGACCACGATGTCGACCTTGCCGAACCGCTCCTTGACCTCGCCCGCCACCCGCGCCATCGCCTCGTGGTCGGTGACGTCAGCGAACCAGGACTCGGCCTCGGTGTGCAGCCGCGCGGCCACCCGCTTCAACTCGTCCGGCTCCAGGCCGACCAGGGCCACCTTGGCGCCGCGCGCCGACAGCTTGCGCGCCAGCAGCTCGCCGACGCCCCGGGCCGCGCCCGTGACGACCGCGACCTGCCCCTCCAGGCTCACCCTGCTCATGCCACGTCCTCCTCGACGCTCACATACGTACGGACCAGTTCACGGAGGCGTTCCGTGATGACCTCGGGGGCCTCCATCGGCGTCATGTGGCCGATGCCGGTGAGTTCGGTGAGGCCCACGCAGTCGGGCAGCGCCGCCGCTATCCGGCGGGCGTGCACCGGCGGGGTGAGCCGGTCGGCCGTGCCCGCCACCACGGCGGTGGGCACCGTCAACTCCCGTATCCGGGCGTCGATCTCCAGCCCGGCCAGCACCTGCGACCAGGCGTACCGGGGGCCCCGGGCGCAGCCGTGCACGATCCTGGCGCACGCCTCTATGCGGTCCGGGGCGGCCCCCGGGCCCATCGTCGCGTACCGCAGGACCTTCTTCGCCACCGGTGTGACGGGGCCGAGCGGGGCCCTGGAGCCGAGGACCGCCGCGGTGAGGCGGGTGCGCAGCCGGCCCGGCCGCAGCGGCACCACCAGCGACTCCGCGACCAGGCGCGAGCTGCCGGTGGAGCAGAGCAGCACCGCCGCCGCGTGCTCGCGCAGGGCCGGGCGGCCGGCCGCGGCCATCAGCGTCATCCCGCCCATGGAGTGCCCGGCGAGCACCGCCTTCTCGCGCGGCGCGAGGGCGGCCCCCAGCACCGCCTCCAGGTCGTCGGCGAGCGCCTCGGCGGAGCACATCGGGCTCGCGGCCGTACGGCCGTGGCCGCGCTGGTCGTAGACGACGACCCGGTGGTCCCCGGCCAGGGCGCGTATCTGCGCGGCCCAGAAGGCGGTCGAGCAGGTCCAGCCGTGGGCGAGGACGACGGCCGGGGCGCCCTCGGGGCCGTGCACCTCGACGTGCAGCCGGGCGCCGTCGGCGGAGACGGCGGTGAGCGTACGGGTGGGCTCGGGCGGGGCGAAGGGGCCCGAGGTGACGTGGGCGGGGCGCCTCATGAGGCCACCGCCTCGGGGGCGCTGGGGCTCGCGTCCGGCTCCTGGGCGCTGCCGGGTTCGGCGGGGGCCGGTTCGGCGGCTCCGGCGCGGACCACCTCGTACTCCGCGAGGTCGACCTCGCGGGTCGCCCTGCGGAACTCGCCGGTCGTACCGGGCCAGATGGTGGTGTTGCGGCCACTGGCGTCCAGGTACCAGCTGGTGCAGCCGCCGGTGTT
This sequence comes from Streptomyces sp. NPDC043908, assembly GCF_056435525.1. Classification (NCBI taxonomy): domain Bacteria; kingdom Bacillati; phylum Actinomycetota; class Actinomycetes; order Kitasatosporales; family Streptomycetaceae; genus Streptomyces; species Streptomyces sp. NPDC043908. Next base: position 197,602 of record NZ_JBWKEI010000009.1, read on the forward strand.
CCACACGGTCCGCTTCATGCGCTCCTGCACGCGCCGGTTCCAGGCGCCGACGGCGGAGGGCCGGGCGGCGAGTGCCACGCGTCCGCCCAGGACGTCCAACTGCCGCAGGTAGTCGGCCATGTAGCTGAGCTGCGACTCGATCATCAGGATCATCGAGGAGTTCCCCAGGCCCGTGTTGGGCCCGATGATCGTCATCCAGTTGGGGAAGCCGGCGGCGGTGGCGCCGCGCAGCGACTCCATGCCGCCCTTCCACGCCTCCGCGAGCGTGTGCCCCTCCGCGCCGATGACGCGGTCGGCGATCGGCATGTCCGTGACGTGGAACCCGGTGCCGAAGACGATCGCGTCGGCCTCGGTCTCGGTCCCGTCGGCGGCCACCAGGGTGGAGCCGCGCACCTGGCTGAGCCCGGAGGCGACGAGGTCCACATTGGGCTTGGCGAGCGCCGGGTAGTACTCGCTGGACAGCAGGATGCGCTTGCAGCCGATGCGGTAGTCGGGCGTCAGCTTGGCGCGCAGCGCCGGGTCCTTGATGGCCCGCGCCATGTTGCGCTTGGCCAGCGCCTCGACGAGGCCCAGCTCGTTCGGCCGCTTGGTGAAGGCGCTGACCTGCAACTCCCGGATGCCCCACAGCAGTCCGCGGCGCGCGGCCCCGGTGAACGGCAGTTGGCGGTGCAGCCAGCGCTCGGGTGCGGTGATCGCCCGGTCCATCCGCGGCATGACCCACGGCGGGGTGCGCTGGAAGAGGGTGAGGGCGCGCACCTTCGGCTGGACGGCCGGGACGATCTGGATGGCGGAGGCGCCCGTCCCGATCATGGCGACGCGCTTGCCGCTCAGGTCGTAGTCGTGGTCCCAGCGCGCGGAGTGGAAGACCTTGCCGGGGAAGGTGTCGAGCCCGGGGATGTCGGGGATCTTGGGGTCGGAGAGCGGCCCGGTCGCGGAGACGACGACATCGGCGTGCAGGACGCTGCCGTTGGCGCACTCGATCACCCAGTACAGCTGCTCGCCGTCCCAGCGCATCAGCGTGACCTCGTGGTCGAGGCGGATGTGCGGGCGCAGCCGGAAGGTGTCGGCGACGTGCTCCAGATAGGCCCGGATGTGCTCCTGCCCGGAGAAGGTGCGCGGCCAGTCGGGGTTGGGCGCGAAGGAGAAGGAGTACAGGTGCGACGGTACGTCGCAGGCGCACCCGGGATAGCTGTTGTCCCGCCAGGTCCCGCCGACCGAGCCCGCCCGCTCCAGGACGACGAAGTCGGTGATGCCCTCCCGCCGCAGCCGGACCGCGGCCCCGAGTCCGCCGAATCCGGACCCGATCACCGCCACCCGTACGTGCTCGGGCTCGCGCTCGTGCTGGACCATGCCACCGCCTCCATGCAGGACGTCTGTGCGGAGAGTCTGAATGACGCGAAACTCTGCCAGTAATCACTGGCACAGTTGGGAGGGTAGAGCAGCGGCATACCGAGCGGTAGGGGTGCGCGGGGGAAAGTTACCGGCGGTACAACATAGGCTGGCGGACGTGGCAGACGCAGGAGTGGGGAGCGGGGACGGGGGCGGCGCTGCGGGCGGGCCCCGGGAGTACCGCATGGAGGAGCTGGCCGCCAAGGCCGGCATCACCGTACGCACGCTGCGGTTCTACCGCGAGCGCGGCCTCATCCCGCCGCCGCGGCGCGAGGGCCGGATCGCCTGGTACGACGAGCGCCACCTCGCCCGGCTGCACACCGTCGCCGCCCTGCTGGAGCGCGGCCACACCCTCTCCGGCATCGCGGACCTGACCGCCGCCTTCGAGTCCGGGCGCGACGCGGGGGAGGCGCTCGGGCTGGTCGAGCCGACCGAGGAGACCCCGGTCCGGCTGACTCCGGAGGCCCTCGCCGACCACTTCGCGGGCGAGGTGACCCCGGAGAACCTGGCGGCGGCGCTCGACCTCGGCTATCTCGCGGTCGACGGCGAGGAGATCGTCCACATCAGCCGGCGGCTGCTCGACGTCTCGGCCGCGCTGGTGCGTGAGGGGGTGCCGCTGGCGGCGGTGCTCGCGGCGGGGCGGGAGGTCCGCGCCCACGCGGACGCGCTGGCCGCGCTCTTCGTCGAGCTGCTGCGGACGCACGCCCCGAGCGAGGATCTCTCCCGGTTGCGGCCTCTGGCCGGGCAGGTGGTGGAGGCGGAGCTGTCCCTGGCCATGGATCGCCGTCTGGCGGGCGAGTCCTGATCGGCGCGTTCTTCGTCCGCGGGTCGTGGTGGGTTGCTCGCGCGGTTCCCCGCGCCCCTTAGTGGGTCCGGATTTCTTCTGCGGGCCGGTGGAGGGTTGCTCGCGCAGTTCCCCGCGCCCCTTGTCGGGCCGGGATTGCACCTGCGGGCCGGTGGGTGGCTGGTCGCGCAGTTCCCCGCGCCCCTTGGTCGGCCGGAGTGGATCCGCGGGTCGTGGTGGGTTGCTCGCGCAGTTCCCCGCGCCCCTGGATGCGCCCCTTCGGGGCGCTCAGGGGATGCCGCCGTCGGCAACCCGTGACCGGGTCGTCGCCGGCCGCCGGGGCTCACCGTGGTGGTAGGTCGGGGCGGCGCCTGTCCGGGGCGGCCGTGTAGCCGGGGGGTGTCGCCGCGGGGGTGCCGTGCAGGAGGTCCAGCGCGAGGCGTACCGCGTCGTCGAGCTGGGCGTGCCGGCCCTCCGCCCAGTCCAGCGGGGTCCGCAGGACCTCCAGGTCCGGCTCGACGCCGTGGTTCTCGATGGACCACTGGTAGTCGTCGAACCAGGCCGCGTTCATCGGCACCGTGATCACCGTGCCGTCCCCCAGCGTGTGGCGGCCGGTCATCCCGACCACCCCGCCCCAGGTGCGCTGGCCGACCACCGGGCCCAGGCCGAGCAGCCGGAAGGCGGCGGTGATCATGTCGCCGTCGGAGGAGGTCGCCTCGTCGGCCAGCGCCACCACCGGGCCCCGGGGCGCGTTGGAGGCGTAGCTCACGGGCTGGGCGTCCCGGGTCAGGTCCCAGCCGATGATCTTGCGGGTGAGCTTCTCGATCACCAGCTCGCTGATGTGGCCGCCCGCGTTGCCCCGTACGTCGACGATCAGGGCCGGGCGGGACATCTCCAGGCGCAGGTCCCGGTTGAACTGGGCCCAGCCCGAGCCGCCCATGTCCGGGATGTGCAGGTAGCCGCACTTGCCGCCGCTCAGCTCCCGTACCACCGCACGGCGCTTGGCCACCCAGTCCTGGTAGCGCAGCGGGCGCTCGTCCACCAGCGGGACCACCGCGACCCGGCGGGAGCGGCCCCCGCCCTCGGCGGGCCGGAAAGTGAGTTCGACGGTGGTGCCGCCCGAGCCCGCGAGCAGCGGGTAGGGGCCCGCCACCGGGTCCACCGGGCGGCCGTCGACGTGGGTGAGCACCGCGCCCTCGCGGATGCCGGTGCCGGCCAGCGGGGAGCGGGCCTTGGAGTCGGAGGAGTCGCCGGGCAGGATGCGCCGGACCATCCAGCCCTCCTCGCGGTGGACGAGGTTGGCGCCGAGGAGGCCCTGGGGGCGCTGGTAGTGGGGCGGGCCTTCGTTCCTGCGGGCGGCCGAGACGTAGGCGTGCGAGGTGCCCAGCTCGCCCAGCACCTCCCGCAGCAGGTCGGCGAACTCGTCGGGGGAGGCGACCCGTTCGACCAGCGGGCGGTACTGGTCGAGGACCGCTTTCCAGTCGATGCCGCACATGTGCGGCTCCCAGAAGTAGGCGCGGATGATCCGGCCCGCCTCGTCGAAGGCCTGGCGCCACTCCGAGGGCGGGTCCACCTCGTGCAGGATCCGGCGCAGGTCGAGGTAGATGGTGGAGTCGGTGTCCCCGGACTCGGTGGCGGGCACGGCCCGCAGGTCGCCCTCGTCGACGACCACCAGCCGGCTGCCGTCGCCGCTCACCGCGAACCAGTCGAGGTGGTCGACGAGTTCGGTCTTGCGCGCCTTGGTGATGTCGAAGTGCTCCAGGGTCGGGCGCCCGGAGGTGTCCGCCGGGTTGGCGAAGGTCTCGCCGAGCGCCCCCGAGATCGGCCAGCGCAGCCACACCAGACCGCCGCCGGAGACCGGGTGCAGCGCCGAGTACTTGGAGGCGGCCACCGGGAACGGCGTGACCCTGCTCTCCAGGCCCTCCACCTCCACCGTGACCGTGCCGTCGCCCGACTCCTCCAGCGGGTCGAGCCCGCCCGCCGCCGGGCGCCCGTCGGGCAGCAGCGCGAAGGGCGAGGGGGTGGCCGAGGAGAGCGGGACCAGATACGGGCGGCAGCCCAGCGGGAAGGACAGGTCGCCGGTGTGGACGTCGTAGACCGGGTCGAAGCCGCGCCAGGACAGGAACGCCAGATAGCGCCCGTCCCGGGTGAAGACCGGGTTCTCGTCCTCGAAGCGGCCGTTGGTGACGTCCACGATCACCCGGGCGCCGGGACCGGCGATCCGGGCCATCTTGATCTGGCGCAGCGAGCGGCCGATGCCCGGGTGGGACCAGGTCAGCCAGCAGCCGTCCGGGGAGAACGCCAGGTCGCGCACGGGTCCGTTGATCGAGCGGATCAGCTCGGTGACCTCGCCGTCGGAGTCCTCGGTGACGTCGATCAGCAGCAGCCGGCCGTCGTGCGAGGCGATCGCCAGGCGCTCGCCCTCCGCGTCCGCGATCAGCTCCTGGACCCGGCCGAGCTCGCCGGAGGCCAGCCGCCGGGGCTCGCGGTCGCCGCTCGCCCGGGGCAGGTAGGCGATCTCCACCGCGTCCTCGCCGTCCGCGTCCGTCACGTACGCCACCTGGCCGCCGGTGCCGAGCATCTCGGGCAGGCGGACGCGGACCCCGGCGGTGTCGGTGATCGTGCGGGCCGGGCCGTCGCGGTGGGTGAGCCAGTACAGGCTGCCGCGCACCACGACCGCGCTGGCGCGGCCGGTGGTGTCGACCGAGAGCGCGTCCACATGGCTGGCGGCGGGCACCTGGTACGTACGCCGTCCGGCGCGCGGGCCGCCCAGGCGCACGTCCAGGCGGCGCGGGACGGAGTCGGGGGTGAGCGCGTCCACGATCCACAGGTCGCCCGCGCACTGGTAGACCACCCGGCGCCCGTCCGAGGAGGCGTGCCGGGCGTAGTACTCGTCGTGGTCGGTGTGGCGGCGCAGGTCGGAGCCGTCGGGCCGGCAGGAGTAGAGGTTGCCGACGCCCTGGTGGTCGGAGAGGAAGGCGATCCGGTCCCCGACGAACATCACCGAGTCGAGGTGGCCGCCGATGTCCGGCAGGAGGCGCTCGCCGTGCAGCCACAGCCGGCCCGTGGCGCCGCCCCGGTAGCGCTTCCAGGCGGCGGGCTCGTGCGGCGGCTTGCCGGTGAGCAGCAGGGTGCGGCGCTCGCCGTCGAGGTCGGCGCAGGCGATGTCGGAGACCGGGCCCCAGGGCAGCCGTCCGCCCGGGGAGCCGTCGGTGGGGACGCTGTAGGCCCATGAGAAGTACGAGAAGGGCTGGCCGTGCGAGGAGACGGCCAGGATGTGGCCGTCCGGGGTCCAGCCGCAGACCCGGGTGTCCGGCGAGCCCCAGTAGGTCAGCCGCCGGGCCGGGCCGCCGTCGACCGGGGCCAGATGGATCTCCGGGTCCAGGCTGCGCCAGGTCGTGTACGCGATCCGGGAGCCGTCGGGGGAGAACCGGGGGTGGCTGACCTTGGTGCGGTCCACGGTGATCCGCCAGGCCCGCGACGGGCGGTGGCCGGCCGGGACCAGGGGCGCCACCCACAGGTCGTCCTCGGCGGCGAAGCAGAGCAAGTCGTCGTGCAGATGGGGGAAGCGGAGGTAGGCGCCGTCGCTGACGGGCGCCGGCTGCTGGTCGTCCTCGGGTGCGTCGCTCACTCGTCAATGCTTTCCGCGCCAGGGGGGCGCGGCAACTTATGGAGCCCTCACAGTTGTGGCACAGAACACAAGCGAAACGGTTTCGTTTCGATCGGCGGCAGCGATATTCTCGTGTGCGTACGAAACCGTTTCGTTCGGATGGGAGGTCGAGAAGATGGCAAGCAGGCTCACCGCCGAGCGTGAGGCGGAGCTGTACGAGTCGGTGCTCGACCTGCTGCGCGAGGTCGGCTACGACGCCCTGACGATGGACGCCGTCGCCGCCCGTACCCGCTCCAGCAAGGCGACCCTCTACCGTCAGTGGGGGAACAAGCCGGAGCTGGTCGCGCGGGCGCTGCGGCACAACAAGCCGGTCGCTCTCCACGAGATCGACACCGGCTCGCTGCGCCGCGACTTCCACGAGCTGGTCGGTCTTGAGGACGACTGCAAGCTGGAGAAGGACTCCGCCCTGATGCGGGGTCTGATGCGCGCCGTCCACGACAACCCCGATCTCCACCAGGCGCTGCGCGAGGTGCTGATCGAGCCGGAGATCACCGGTCTCGACCAGGTGCTGCGGCGCGCGGTGGACCGCGGCGAGGTCCGCGCGGACTGTCCCGCGCTCCCCTACGTCGTGCACATGCTGGTCGGCGCCTTCGTCGCCCGGCAGCTCGTCGAGGACCGGCCGATCGACAAGGCCTTCCTCGGAAACTACATCGACGCCGTGGTCCTCCCCGCCCTCGGCGATCCCGTCTAGCTCCCCACCAACCTGCCCCACCTGACGTACGCCGCTCTCGTCGTCGGGCTGGTTATCCACGCCCTGTAAGCCAACGACCGACCGGGAGTACGCCCTCGTGGCCACGTTCCTCTACCGACTCGGCAGGTTCGCCTTCCGGCGCCGCCGCTATGTCGCCCTGGTGTGGGTGGCGCTGCTGTTCCTCGCCGGATTCGGCGCCGCGTCCGCCTCCACTCCTTCCGCCAGCTCCTTCTCGATGCCCGGCACCGAGGCCCAGAAGGCCTTCGACCTGCTGGAAGAGCGCTTCCCGGGAGGCAGCGCCGACGGCGCCACCGCCCGTATCGTCTTCAAGGCCCCGGCCGGCAAGAGCATGAACGACCCGGCCGGCAAGGCCGAGGTGAACAAGGTCGTCGCCGAGCTGCCCAAGGGATCGAAGCAGGTCGCCTCGGTGACCGACCCGTACCAGGCCAACGCCGTCTCCAAGGACGGCTCGACCGCGTACATATCCGTGAAGTACAAGGTCAACGGCATGGCCCTGGAGGACAGCGACCGCGAGGCGCTGGAGGACTCCGGCAAGGCCGCGCAGAAGGCCGGGCTCACCGTCGAGATCGGCGGTGACGCGCTCCAGGCCAAGCCCGAGACGGGCTCCGGCGAGATCATCGGTGTGGTGATCGCCGGCATCGTGCTGATGATCACCTTCGGTTCGCTGATCGCGGCCGGCCTTCCGCTGATCACCGCCATCATCGGCGTCGGCATCGGCGTCTCGACCATCACCGCGCTCGCCAACGTCCTGGACCTCGGCAACACCACCTCGACGCTGGCCTCGATGATCGGCCTCGCGGTCGGCATCGACTACGCGCTCTTCATCGTCTCGCGCTACCGGGCCGAGCTCCGGGAGGGCCGCGAGCGCGAGGAAGCCATCGGCCGGGCCGTCGGAACGGCCGGTTCCGCGGTCGTCTTCGCCGGTCTGACCGTCGTCATCGCGCTGTGCGGCCTCGCGGTCGTCAACATCCCGATGCTCACCAAGATGGGCGTGGCCGCGGCCGGTACGGTCGTGATCGCGGTCCTGATCGCGCTCACCCTCATCCCGGCGGTGCTCGGCTTCGCGGGCAAGCGCGTCTTCGGCCGCCGCACCCGCAGGAAGATGGAGGCCGGTACGGCCGAGGCGACGCCCGCCGAGACCAAGCCGAACATGGGCACCCGCTGGTCCAGCTTCGTGCTGCGCAGGCCCATCTGGGTGCTGCTCGCCGGTGTGATCGGGCTCGGCGCCATCGCCATCCCGGCCGCCTCCCTGGAGATGGGTCTGCCCGACGACGGCTCGCAGCCGACCTCGACGACCCAGCGCCGCGCCTACGACACCCTCTCCGACGGCTTCGGCCCGGGCTTCAACGGCCCGCTGATGATCGTCGTGGACGGCGCCGGGGCGTCCGGCGGTGCGCAGGCCGCGGCCGACCGCACCTCCGCCACCATCAAGAAGCTGCCCGACGTCGCCGAGGTCATGGCGCCCGCCCTGAACAAGGCGGGCGACACCGCGACCATCACGGTCATCCCGAAGTCCAAGCCGTCCTCCACGGAGACCGAGGACCTGGTCCAGTCGATCCGGGACGCGGGCAAGGACATCAAGTCCGAGACCAAGGCCGAGGTCCTGGTCACCGGCGCGACCGCGATGAACATCGACTTCTCCCAGCGCATGAACGACGCGCTGCTGCCCTATCTGGCGCTCGTGGTGGGCCTGGCCTTCCTGCTCCTGATGGTGGTCTTCCGCTCGGTCCTGGTCCCGCTCAAGGCGGCCCTCGGCTTCCTGCTCTCGGTGGTCGCCGCCCTCGGCGCGGTCGTCGCGGTCTTCCAGTGGGGTTGGCTCGGCGGGCTCTTCGGGGTGGAGAACCCCGGCCCGATCATGTCGATGATGCCGATCTTCATGGTGGGCGTGGTCTTCGGTCTGGCCATGGACTACGAGGTCTTCCTCGTCACCCGGATGCGCGAGGCGTTCGTCCACGGCGAGCGGCCCGGCCAGGCGATCGTGACCGGTTTCCGGCACGGCGCCCGGGTGGTCACGGCCGCCGCGGTGATCATGATCGCGGTCTTCTCCGGCTTCATCGGGGCCAGCGACCAGATGATCAAGATGATCGGTTTCGCCCTGGCGATCGCGGTCTTCTTCGACGCCTTCGTGGTCCGGATGGCCATCGTCCCGGCGGTGCTCGCCCTGCTCGGCGCGAAGGCCTGGTGGCTGCCGGGCTGGCTCAACAAGATCCTGCCCAACGTCGACGTCGAGGGTGAGGGCCTCAAGGCCCACGCGGCGAAGGCGTCCGACGGCGACGACGACCGCGAGCTCACGCGCGTCTGACCCGCAGAGCCCCCGCAGCGCCCACGGCCTGTGGGGACGGGACCGTGCGGCGAGCCGGCCCCTACGCATCACGCGTAGGGGCCGGCTCTTGCGTTGCGTACGTCCGGCTACGCCGGGGCGACTAGGGCCGTCCGCTCGGCGCGGGCGTCACGCTGTAGGTGTGCCGCAGAAAGCGGACCAGGGGCGAGCTGTCGAACTGGACCACCGCTACTCCGTCCGGGGAGTGGAGCTCCACGACGGTCTGGGCCCGTCCGCAGGGCCAGACGACGATGTCGCCGCGGCGGGCCGGCCGGCGCAGCCCGGCCTCCAGGAGCGAGCGCGGGAAGACCCACTCGTTGCCCCCGGGGAAGGCGAAGCGCACGGTCAGGGGGTCCGCGGCGGGGTCGTAGCGCAGGGCGACCGGAACCGGTCGGTGGTGCGGGGCGTCCGAGACGATCCTCGCGCGGGCGTGTTCCTCGACGGCGGGGGACATCAGTCGCTCCTCACACTCACTCTGCGCAACCACTCGGGTGCTTCATCATCAAATGTCCCATATTTTCGGGGGCGTGCCGGGCGTGAGAACGGTGGGTAAATCTCGCGCGTGCGCTCTTGCGACCCGTTCGCAGGTGCACGACTATCATCGAGCGGTTCACTCGAATGGTTCCAGCCATCCAGGCCCAGCGGAGAGCACCCATGCATGTCCCCGACGGATTCATCAACGCCCCCGTCTCCGCGGTAGCCGGAGTCGGCGCGGCGGCCGCCATCGCGGTCAGCCTGCGCGGGGCCCGACGTGAACTCGACGAGAAGACGGCCCCGCTCGCCGGTCTCGTCGCGGCGTTCATCTTCGCCGTACAGATGCTGAACTTCCCCGTGGCCGCCGGCACCAGCGGCCATCTCCTCGGCGGCGCGCTCGCGGCGATACTCGTCGGCCCGTACACCGGCGTCCTCTGTGTCTCCGTCGTGCTCCTCATGCAGGGCATCCTCTTCGCCGATGGCGGCCTCACCGCGCTCGGCGTCAACATCACCGACATGGCGATCGTGACGACGGTCGTGGCGTACACCGTCTTCCGCGGCCTGGTGAAGGTGCTGCCCCGCAGGCGGAGCTCCGTCACCGCGGCCACCTTCGTCGCCGCCCTCCTCTCCGTCCCGGCCGCCGCCCTCGCCTTCACCGCGGTCTACGCGGTCGGCGGCACCACCGACGTCCCGCTCGGCAAGGTGCTCACCGCGATGGTCGGCGTGCACGTCCTCATCGGCATCGGCGAGGCGGCCATCACCGCGCTCACCGTGGGCGCGGTCATCGCCGTACGGCCCGACCTCGTCCACGGGGCCCGCGGCCTGCACGCCCCGCTGAAGCTGCGGATCGGCGACGAACTGGTCGACGCCCCCGCTCCCGAGCCCGTACCCACCGGGGCCCGGTCCACGCACAAGGTCCGCGCCGCCTTCGCCGTCGCCGCCCTCCTGCTGGCCGGTTTCTTCTCCTTCTACGCCTCCGCCTCGCCCGACGGCCTGGAGAAGGTCGCCCACGACAAGGGCATCGACACCCAGGAGAAGAAGCACGCCACCGAGGACTCGCCGCTCGCGGGCTACTCCGTCAAGGACATCGGCGACGACCGGGTGGCCACCGGCCTCGCCGGCATGATCGGCGTCGGGGTGACGATCGGCGTCGGCAGCGGGATCTTCTGGGCCGTGCGCCGCCGCCGCGGCACCGCCGCCGAGGCCACGCCCACCTCCGTCCCCGAGACGGAGAAGGTCTGACATGGGCGCGGGCCACGCGCACAAGCTCTACCGGCAGGGCGCATCACCGGTCCACGACCTGCCCCCGCACTGCAAGCTGGCGGCCGTCTTCCTCTTCGTCATCGTGGTCGTCTCCACCCCGCGCGAGGCCGTCTGGGCCTTCGGGCTGTACGCGGTGCTGCTCGCCTCGGTCGCGGCCACGGCCCGGATCCCGGCGCCCTTCCTGCTCAAGCGGCTGCTGATCGAGATCCCGTTCGTCACGTTCGCCGTGCTGATGCCGTTCGTGGTGCCGGGCGAGCAGGTGCACGTGCTCGGCGTGTCGATGAGCGTGAACGGGCTGTGGGGCGCCTGGAACGTCCTGGCCAAGGGCACGCTCGGGGTCGCCGCCTCGGTGATCCTGGCGTCCACCACGGACCTGCGGGCCCTGCTCCTCGGCCTCCAGCGGCTCCGGCTCCCGTCCCTCCTGGTCCAGATCGCTTCGTTCATGATCCGCTACGGTGACGTGATCACCGACGAGATGCGCCGGATGTCGATCGCCCGCCGCTCGCGCGGTTTCGAGGCGAGGGGACCGAAGGCGTGGGGCGTCCTCGCCAAGTCGGCGGGCGCGCTCTTCATCCGCTCCTACGAACGCGGCGAGCGCGTCCATCTGGCCATGGTCAGCCGCGGGTACGCGGGTTCCATGCCGGTCATCGACGAGGTGACGGCGACCGGCGCGCAATGGCGTTACGCGGCGGCGCTTCCCGCGTCGGCTCTGGTGATCTGTCTGTTGGGGTGGACTCTGTGAACACGTCGGTGACCTCTTCCGATCCTTCCGTTCCTCCCGCCTCCCTGGAGGTGAGCGGGCTGGCCTTCGCCTACCCCGACGGCCACCAGGCCCTGTTCGGGGTCGACCTGACGGTGCGGCGCGGCGAGCGGGTCGCGCTCCTCGGCCCCAACGGCGCGGGCAAGACCACGCTGGTCCTGCACCTCAACGGCATCCTCGTCGGCGGCGCGGGCACGGTGCGGGTGGCCGGGCTGCCCGTGGAGAAGCGCAACCTCGCCGAGATCCGGCGCCGGGTCGGCATCGTCTTCCAGGACCCCGACGACCAGCTGTTCATGCCGACCGTCCGCGAGGACGTGGCGTTCGGCCCGGCGGCGTCCGGGATGCGCGGGGCGGAACTCGAGGCCCGGGTGCGTACCGCGCTGGAGCGGGTGGGGATGGCGGAGTACGCCGACCGCCCGCCGCACCACCTCTCCTTCGGCCAGCGCCGCCGGGTCGCGGTGGCGACGGTGCTCGTGATGGAGCCGGAGATCCTGGTCCTGGACGAGCCCTCGTCCAACCTCGACCCGGCGTCGCGGCGCGAACTGGCCGACATCCTGCGGGCGCTGGACGTCACCGTCCTGATGGTCACGCACGACCTGCCGTACGCCCTTGAGCTGTGCGGCCGTTCGGTGATCCTCAGCGGGGGCACGATCGCGGCGGACGGCCCGACGGCGGACGTCCTGGCGGACGACGAGCTGATGCGCACGCACCGCCTGGAGCTGCCGTTCGGCTTCGACCCCCGGGCGGCGGCGGCCAAGGCGTAACCGGCCTACGGGGTGATGGCCTCCCGGACCGCGCGCACCAGGGCCTGGGCGCGCGGGTCGGCGGTGACGCCCTTCTGGTGGCCGTTGGTGACGTAGCCGAAGGCGATGCCGGACTCCGGGTCGGCGAACCCCAGCGAGCCGCCGCGGCCCGGGTGCCCGAACGAGCCGGGGCCCAGGAGCGGGGACGCGGGGCCGTGCAGCATGTACCCCAGGCCGAAGCGGGTGTTGACGACCAGGACGCGGTCCGGGCCGCTCGACTCCTCGCTACGGGCGAGGGCGACGGTGGCGGGCGCGAAGAGCCGCCGTCCGTCGACCTCCCCGAGGGTGGCGGCGTAGAAGCGGGCCAGGCCGCGGGCGGTCGAGATGCCCGCCGAGGCGGGGAGTTCGGCGGCGCGGTAGTCCGGGTCGTTCTCGTCCGGGAGCGGGTCGATGGCGCCGAAGGCGCGGCGGGTGAGGGAGTCCGGGTCGGCGTAGGCGGCGGCGACGGCCGGCTTGGGACGCAGGGTGATGCCCCCGGGCACGGAGGGCGCCTCCACGGGGCCCACGCGCCCGACCCTGGGGGCCTCCTGAGCGGGCAGCCCGATCCAGAAGTCGGCGCCCAGCGGCCGGGCGATCTCCTCGGCGACCCAGCGGCCGATGGTGCGGCCGGTGACGCGGCGCACCAGCTCGCCCAGCAGCCAGCTGTACGTCTGGGCGTGGTAGCCGTGCCCCGTCCCCGGCTCCCAGAACGGCGCCTGCGCGGCGACCGCGTCCGCCCCCGACGCGCCGTCGGCGGCCTCGGCCGGGGTGAGGGGCCGGTCGAGGGCGGGGACGCCGGCGCGGTGGGAGAGGAGGTGGCGGACGAGGGCGCGGTCCTTGCCGTGCGCCTTGAACTCCGGCCAGTACGTGGAGACCGGCGCGTCCAGGTCCAGCTGGCCCCGCTGGTGGAGGAGGAGGGGGACGGCCGCGGCGACGCCCTTGGTGGCCGAGCGGACGACCTGGGCGGTGTCGACGGCCCAGGGCGCGTGCCCGTCGACGTCCTTGGTCCCGCCCCACAGGTCGACGACCTTCCGGCCGTGCCGGTAGACGGCCACGGCGGCGCCGCGGTCGCCGCGGTGGGTGAAGTTCCGGAGGAAGGCGTCCCGGACGGGTTCGTACCCCGGGTCCGTCGATCCCTGCGCGTCCACGGTTCCGCTCCTGTTCCCCTAGCGCGCCGGGCCCGACGCGTCTCGCCCCCTTGAACACGGCGGCACAACACGATTCTTCCCGGCCCTCCGCCGCCGGTGCGCCCCGGGTGGGCCGGGGGTTCGTCTGCGGGTTGGTGGGTGGCTGATCGCGCAGTTCCCCGCGCCCCTTATCGGGTCGGAACTTCGTCTGCGGGTGGTGGTGGGTTGCTCGCGCAGTTCCCCGCGCCCCTGGTCCGCCCGGGGGTCGTCTGCGGGTGCGTGGAGGGCTGGTCGCGCAGTTCCTCGCGCCCCTTCAGGGCCCGGTGGTTGTCTGCGGGGCCTAGGTGGCTGAGCGCGCAGTTCCCCGCGCCCCTAGGTGCCTAGGGGCGCGGGGAACTGCGCGAGCAACCCAGCACGGTCCGCAGGCGGGAGAAGCGGGGTGCAGGGGCCGCAGGCCCCGTGAGGGGGAGTTGGGGGCGTAGCCCCGCACGGGGTTCGGGGGCGTAGCCCCTGGGAAACGCGCCTTCGCCCCCGCCCGCCCCCGGAGGGTTTAGGGAAGGGGCGGGGTGGGGGCAGCCCGGGGGTCAGCCCGCTCGCAGCATCAGCCCGATCCCCACCACCAACACCCCCGCCGCCACCATCCGCACCCCCCCGAACCGCTCCTTGAAGAACACCGCCCCGATCGCCGCCCCCACGATGATGCTCGACTCGCGCAGGGCCGCCACGGGCGCCAGGGGCGCGCGGGTCTGGGCCCACAGGACCAGGCCGTACGCCGTCATGGACAGCGCCGCCCCCAGCAGGCCGCGAACCGCGTACGGCCGCACCTGCTCCAGCAGTTCACCGCGGCGGCGGTACAGCGCGTACCCGGGGATCAGCAGCCCCTCCAGGATCATCAGCCACGCGATGTAGCCGAGCGGCGTACCGGACGCGCGGACGCCGACCCCGTCCACCACCGTGTACGCCGCGATGGACAGCCCCGTCGCCAGCGCGGCCAGCAGCGCCGGCCAGTGCGGGCGCGCGCCCGAGCCCCGGATGCCCCACAGGGCGACCCCGACCAGGCCCGCCGAGGCGACCGCCACCCCGGCCGCCTGCCACGCGTTGAGGCTCTCGCCGACGAACACCACCGCCAGCACGGTCACCACCAGCGGCGCCGTCCCGCGGGCGATCGGGTACATCTGGCCGAAGTCGCCCAGGGTGAACGACCGCATGAGCAGGGACTGGTAGCCGGTGTGCAGCGCCGCCGACGCGGCGAGGTACGGCCAGGCGCCGGACGCGGGCAGCGGGGCGAACACCGCGAGCACCGCGCCGATCACCGTCGCCCCGCCGCCGATGAGGGTGAACGCGATGAGCTGGTCCCTGATCGTGTGCGCCATCGCGTTCCAGGACGCGTGGGTGACGGCGGCGAGCAGGACGGCCAGTGCGACCGCCAGGCTCACGCCGTGCGCTCGCGTACGTCGACCAGCGCCCCGCCCGCGTACGCGATCAGCGTCTTGGGGTCGAGCGGGAAGACGGTGTGGGGCGTGCCGGCCGCGGCCCAGACCACCGCGTGGTCGAGGAGCGCGCGGTCGGCGAGGACCCGGGTGCGGCGCACATGGCCGAAGGGCGGGACGCCTCCGATCGCGTAACCGGTGGTCTCCCGGACGAGTCCGGCCCCGGCCCGCCGCACCTTCTCCGCGCCCAGCTCACGCCGTACGAGCTCCACGTCCACCCGTGACGAGCCGTCCATCAGGACGATCACCGGGGCCCCGTCCGCCTCGAAGACCAGCGACTTCACGATCTCGCTGACATCGCAGCCGATGGCGGCGGCCGCCTCGGCGGCGGTCCTGGTGGCGTCCGGGAAGCGGCGTACCTCCACGTCGAGCCCGAGGGCGCGCAGCGCCTCGGCGAACCGGGGGTGGGCGGGGGATTCTTGAGCGCTCATGCCCCCGCAGGCTAGCGGGAGCCCCGGGCCGGGTGCGAGGGCGTTTCCCCACGCCCCGAACTCCGCGCCCCCCGGGGCTCCGCCCCGCTCACCCCGCTCGCAGCACCCGCGCCACGACCGGTCCCGCCGCTTCCCCGCCGTGGCCGCCGGACTGGACGAGGGCCGCCGCGGCGAGCCCGTTGCCGTAACCGGTGAACCAGCTGTTGGAGGTGCCCTGCCGGTCCACCTCGGCCGAGCCGGTCTTGGCGCCCTTGGGTCCGGGCACCCCGGCCATCGCCTTCACGGCCGTCCCGCTGCCGGTGGTCGCCGCGTGCATCATCTGCTTCAGCTGCGAGGCGACCGAGTCGGGCAGCGGCTTGGCGGTGGCCAGTTCCCGGTCGTCCAGGGACTTCGGCACGATCACCGGCTGGTGGAACCCGCCCGCGATGACGGTGGCCGAGACGGACGCCATGTCGAGCGGGCTCATCTGGACCTTGCCCTGGCCTATGTAGGAGGCGGCGGTCTCCACGCCGGAGGAGTCCGGGACGCGGCCGTCGAAGGACTTCACACCGCCGAGCTTCCAGTTGTTCTGGCCGAGCCCGAAGTAGTCCCGGGCGGTCTGGCCGAGGGCGGTGCCGGCGATGCCCTTGTCGGCGAGGGGCCTGACCGGCTTGATGAAGGCGGTGTTGCAGGACCGCGCGAACGCGTCGGTCAGGGTGCCGTGCGCGATGGTGAAGTCGTTCAGGTTGTGGAAGGTGTAGCCCTCCCACGGGACCGTCGCCGGGCACTCGGCCGGCTGGTCCGCCCCGCCCACGCCGTTCGCGATGATCATCGCGCCGGTGACGATCTTCATGGTGGAGCCGGGGGCCACGGACGCCTGGAGGGAGGCGGGGAACCCGTCCCTGCGGTTGTCCGCGACGGCCCGGATCTCCCCGCTCGCCGGCTCGATCGCCACCACCGAGGACTCGGCGAACTGCTTCACGGCCTGCTCGGCCGCCGCCTGGACGTCCGCGTCGAGCGTCGTCGTCAGCTTGCCGGGCTTGCCCTTGGCCAGGGTGAGCAGCGTCTGGTTCGGTGCGCCCTCGGCGCCGCCCTCGATCCAGGTCTCCACGCCCGGCGTGCCGTTGACCTTGTCGCCGTACTTCTGCCGCAGCGCGTCCAGGACGAACCCGAGCGAGGGGTACTTCTCCTTGGTCAGCACCCGCCCCCGGTGGTCCACGGCCTCGATCTCGGGGTTCTTGGCGGCCCCCGTCACCAGCTTCCCGCCCGGCTTCAGCTTCGGGTGGACGACGGCCGGCTGCCAGTCCACCAGCGCCTTGCCGGTGCTCACGCCCCGCACGACGGTGAGCCGGGAGCCGTAGTCGAGCGGCGCGGTCTTCCCCTCGTAGGAGACCTCCGCCTTCACCGTGTACGGAACGGTCGCCCCCGTGGCCGCCCCCGGCGTGATCGTCACCTTGCCCACGCGCGCCTCGTCGTGGAAGGCGGTGAGCGCCGCCTGGGCGGCGGCGTTGTTGTTGGTCAGGGCCGAGGCCGCCGCCGCGTCCCCCTTGGTCCAGGCGTCGAAGAACGCCCGGGCGGTCTTGGTGATCTCGTCGGTGCTGGGCGGGCCGGTCCGTACCGGCGCCGCCCGCGTATGCGAACCGGAGGACGAGCCGTCCCCGGCCACCATCTGGTAGCCGCCGTACACCACACCGGTGCCGACGACCACGAACACACCGCCGACGATGGCGGCCTTGGCTCCACTGCGCATCTCGCAGCCCCTCCCCAGGAGTCTCTTGAACATGTTCAAGAGTTTGCTTGGGAGGAACTTTACGTGACAGCAGTGACACCGGCCCCACCCGTTACCGGACCGGGACACCGCTCAGCGGCTCACACCCACGTATCCAGCCACATCCGATTCCGCCAGGAATCGAGCGGAATCGACGTGCCCGTGTACAGCGGCCAGAAGTAGATGAAGTTCCAGACGATCAGCAGCACCAGCACGCCCGCGCCGATCGCGCCCACCGCCCGGCGCCGCTCGTCCGAGCCCGGGGGCCCGAGGATCGCGCCGATCATCATCGCCACCGCCAGGCACAGGAACGGCACGAAGACGACCGCGTAGAAGAAGAAGATCGTCCGCTCCTGGTAGAGGAACCAGGGCAGATAGCCCGCCGCGACGCCGCAGACGATCGCCCCCGCCCGCCAGTCGCGCCGGAACGCCCAGCGCCACAGCACGTACAGGAGCGCGAAGCACGCCGCCCACCACAGCAGCGGCGTGCCGAGCGCCAGCACCTCGCGGGCGCACTTGCCGGTGGTGGAGGAGGGGCAGCCGTCGGTGCCGGGGGAGGGGCTCTCGTAGAAGTACGAGACCGGGCGGCCCAGGACGATCCAGCTCCACGGGTTCGACTGGTAGGTGTGCTGGTCCGTGAGGTTGACGTGGAAGCTGTAGACCTCGGACTCGTAGTGCCACAGGCTGCGCAGCGACTCCGGCATCCAGCCCATGTCGAACTGCGGCAGGCTCACCCTGCCCAGCAGCGGCAGCTTGACGTGGTCGGGGGAGAGCCCGTCGCGGCCGTGCGCCCAGTTGCGGAAGTAGCCCTTGTCGGTCATGAACCAGCCGGTCCAGGAGGCCAGATACGTCACCACCGCCACCGGGACCGTGGAGAGGAAGGCGGGGAGGGCGTCCCGGCGGAGCACCGCGCGGTACGGCCGCACCGCGCCCGCGGTGCGCCGGGCGCCCGCGTCCCACAGCACCGCCATGACGCAGAAGAAGACCAGGACGTACAGGCCGTTCCACTTGGTGCCGCAGGCCAGCCCCAGCATCACCCCGGCCGCGATCCGCCACGGGCGCCACCCCAGGCGCAGGCCCTCCGCCACGGCCGTGTCCGGGCGCAGGCCGCCCCCCTCGCCCTCGGGGAGCGCCGCCGCGAGCCGGGCGCGCGCCCGGTCCCGGTCGATCAGCAGACAGCCGAAGGCCGCGAGCACGAAGAACATGACCACCAGGTCGAGCAGGGCCATGCGGCTCATCACGAAGTGCAGCCCGTCCACCGCGAGCAGCGCGCCCGCCAGGCAGCCCAGGAACGTCGAGCGGAACAGCCGCCGCCCGATCCGGCAGAGCATCAGCACCGAGAGCGTGCCGAGCACCGCCATCATGAAGCGCCAGCCGAACGGCGTGAAGTCGAACCACTTCTCACCGATGCCGATGAGGTACTTGCCGACCGGCGGATGCACCACGTAGCCCGGGTCGGTGGGGATCGGCACCGACGAGGGGTCCTTGATGATCGCCTTGTCGACGTCCTTGGGCCAGGCGCCCTCGTAGCCGCGGTTGATCAGCGCCCAGGCGTCCTTGGCGTAGTACGTCTCGTCGAATATCACCGCGTCCGGGCTGCCGAGCCGCCAGAACCGCAGCACCCCCGCCACCAGCGTGACCAGCAGCGGGCCGCCCCAGCCCGACCAGCGCACCAGGCGCCCGGCGGTCGCCGGGGGGACGTTCAGGACCGCCCAGAGCCGGCCGGACGGCCGGGTGTAGGGCGGCACCAGCCGCTCGCGCAGGCCGGTTCTCGGCCGGGCCGCGTAGCCGAAGCGGCGCAGCCGGTCCTGCCAGCCGGGCGGCGGGTCTTCGGCGTCATGGCCCTCAAGGGTCTGCGGCGCAGTACTGGTCACCGCGCCATCGTAGGGAAAGGGCCTGTGCGAGTCCCGTGGCCGGGCCCGATCCGGTCCGGGCGAACGGCGGAGCCCGGAGGCTGGGAGGATGGCGGGGTGACCGGAACACTCGTACTCGCAGGCACCCCCATCGGCGACATCGCGGACGCGCCGCCGCGCCTCGCCGCCGAGCTGGAGCGGGCCGACGTCGTCGCCGCCGAGGACACCCGGCGGCTGCGCGGCCTGACCCGGGCGCTGGGCATCCACACCTCGGGGCGGGTCGTCTCCTACTTCGAGGGCAACGAGTCCGCCCGGACGCCCGAACTCGTCGAGGCGCTGGAGGGCGGCGCGCGCGTGCTGCTCGTCACCGACGCCGGGATGCCCTCGGTCTCCGACCCCGGCTACCGGCTCGTGGCGGCCGCCGTGGAGAAGGACATCAAGGTCACGGCCGTGCCCGGCCCCTCGGCGGTGCTGACCGCGCTCGCCCTGTCCGGGCTGCCCGTCGACCGGTTCTGCTTCGAGGGCTTCCTGCCGCGGAAGGCGGGCGAGCGGCTCGGCCGGCTGCGCGAGGTGGCCGGCGAGCGCCGCACGCTCGTCTACTTCGAGGCCCCGCACCGCCTCGACGACACGCTCGCCGCGATGGCCGAGGTCTTCGGCGCCGAGCGCCGCGCCGCCGTCTGCCGCGAGCTGACCAAGACGTACGAGGAGGTCAAGCGCGGCAGCCTGGGCGACCTCGCCGCCTGGGCCGCCGACGGGGTGCGCGGCGAGATCACCGTGGTGGTGGAGGGCGCGGCCGAGACCGGGCCGGCCGAGCTGGACGCCGAGGAGCTGGTGCGCAGGGTGCTGGTGCGCGAGGAGGCGGGCGAGCGGCGCAAGGAGGCGATCGCCGCCGTGGCACTCGACGCGGGCCTGCCCAAGCGCGAGGTGTTCGACGCCGTCGTGGCGGCAAAGAACGCGGCACGACAGGCACCGGAGAACGGCAAAGGACTATCGTAAAAAGTAAAGCGCAGGCCGCGCACCGGGGCTTTTGCCTAGGAAAGGCCAAATCGGCACCAACACTCGACAGCCCCTGATGCGTTTCGGCGGCGAAAGGCGTCCCATGGATCGGGGGCGCTTTCCCGCCTCCGCTCGCAAGGAGCGCTCGCAAGAGCTTGTCCAGCGGACAAGGGAGCCGGCAGATGAGTGAGATCGCTGAGACCACGGCGCACGAGGCTTACGCCTTCGCGTGCATGAGGTGTGGATACGGCTGGGAGCAGGCGTACGAGATAGAGCACCACGTGGACGGCAAGGGGCAGTCGTTCGTGGTCTACAAGGCCGACGGGGAGCGGGTTCCCTCCCCGCTGTCCCAGCCCACCTGCATGAACTGCGGCGGGCACGTCGTGCGCACCCTGCGCGCCGGCCGGGTCTCCAGCGTGCAGCAGTGGCTCGCCCACCAGTCGACCCACCAGGCGCCGGCCGGGCCCGTGGGCTCCGGGGGCGACCCGGAGCCGGACACCCCCGCGGCCGCGCCGGGCGCCACGCCGGCGGCCGAGCCCGAGGCCGGCCACCACTGGCACCTGTCGGACCTCCTGCACCCCTTCCAGCACCACCACAAGAAGTGACGGGCCGGGGCCTTTCATAGGATCGGCCCCATGAGTGCCGCCAAGGATGCCCCGCCGCCCCTGCCCGAACCGCTCGGTGTGGCGGTGGCCGACTCGCACACCCACCTGGACATGCAGTCCACGACGGTCGAGGAGGCCCTGACCCGGGCCGCGGCCGTCGGGGTGACCACGGTGGTCCAGGTGGGCTGCGACCTCAAGGGCTCGCGGTGGGCGGCGGAGACGGCCGAGGCGTACGAGAACGTGCACGCCGCCGTCGCCCTGCACCCGAACGAGGCGCCCAGGATCGTCCTGGGCGACCCCGACAACTGGTCGCGCCAGGGGGCGCGGCAGCCCGGCGGTGACGCCGCCCTCGACGACGCGCTCGCCGAGATCGACCGGCTCGCCGCCCTCCCGCACGTCAAGGCCGTCGGCGAGACGGGTCTGGACTACTTCCGCACCGGCGCCGACGGCATGGCCGCCCAGGAGCGGTCCTTCCGGGCGCACATCGAGATCGCCAAACGGCACGGCAAGGCGCTCGTCATCCACGATCGCGAGGCGCACGCGGACGTGCTGCGCATTCTGCGGGAAGAGGGCGCCCCGGAGCGCACCGTCTTCCACTGCTATTCCGGGGACGCGGAAATGGCGGAACTCTGCGCGCGGGCGGGCTACTTCATGTCCTTCGCCGGGAACATGACGTTCAAGAACGCCCAGCCGCTGCGCGACGCGCTCGCGGTCGCCCCGCTCGAACTCGTCCTCGTGGAGACGGACGCGCCCTTCCTCACCCCGGCGCCGTACCGCGGACGGCCCAATGCGCCGTATCTCATTCCGATTACGGTGCGCGCCATGGCGGCGGTGAAGACGGTCCACGAGGACGTGCTGGCCGCGGCGGTCGCGGAGAACACGGCGCGCGCCTTCGATTACTGACGGATAACGGCCCGGGTGCCCCGGGTGGGCGAGTGCAGGGTAGCGCGGCGACGCTCCGTAGTCGAATCGCTTTGGACGGTGACGAAGGCTCCGCTAATGTCCCGCCCTCGACGGGACGACAGGCCGGAACTCTGGAGCGCCGTGAGCAATTCGCAGGGCAGTCACCGTGCCGCACGCGGCGGCCGCCGCGCGGCGACGAGAACGGCCGAGCCGCCGTACGCGCAGGACGCGCCGCCGCCCGCCGGGCAGCCGTACGACGCCTTCGAGACGCAGGCGGCCGAAGTGCCCCGGCCGCGCCGGGGCGCCGTACCGCAGGAGGGGCCGCGGGCCGGGGCGCGACGGGCCGCCCGGCGGCGCCGCGGCGGCGGGGCGCTGTTCGGCGCCGGTCCCGAGGCCCTGCGCCGGCTCATCCCGCAGGCGCTGGTGGTCGCCTTCCTCGCGGGCGGGACGACCGCCTTCCTCGTCAACGACAAGGCCGTACGGCTCACCGTCGACGGCGTCCCGCGCACCCTGCACACCTTCGCGGACGACGTCGACGAGCTCCTCGCGGACCAGCACGTCGACGTCGGGGACCACGACATCGTCGCGCCCGGTCGGCACGAGGCGCTGACCGGCGGCGACGAGGTCGTCGTCCGCTACGGCCGCCCCGTCGCCCTCACCCTCGACGGCCAGCGCCGCCAGGTGTGGACCACCGCCCAGACCGTGGACGGGGCCCTGCGCCAGCTCGGGGTGCGCGCCGAGGGCGCGTATCTGTCGGCCTCGCGCTCCTCGGCGATCGGCCGCACCGGCATGGGCCTGGACGTGCGCACCGAGCGCCAGGTCACCTTCCTCGCCGACGGCCGCGAGCGCACGATCCGCACCAACGCGGCGACGGTCGCCGAGGCCGTCGAGGAGGCCGGGATCTCGCTGCGCGACCAGGACACCACCTCCGTGCCGCCCTCCGCCTTCCCCCGCGACGGCCAGACGATCACCGTCATGCGGATCACCGGCAGCCGTGTGGTCCGCGAGGAGCCCATCCCGTACCGGGTCGTCAGGACCAGGGACGACTCGCTCTTCGCCGGGACCGAGGTCGTCGACCGGCCGGGCCAGCGCGGCTTCCGCAAGGTCACCTACGCGCTGCGGACCGTCGACGGGGTGCGGCAGAAGCCGCGGAAGGTGGCCGAGCACGTGGTGCGCCCGCCGGTCGCCCAGAGCGTCCGGGTCGGCACCAAGCCGCTGCCCGTCTCGGCCGGCGGCGCCGACCACCTCGACTGGCGCGCCCTGGCCCACTGCGAGTCCGGCGGCCGCCCCGGCGCGGTCGACCCGACGGGGAACTACGGCGGGCTCTACCAGTTCGACGGCCGCACCTGGCACGCGCTGGGCGGCAGCGGCCTCCCGCAGCACGCCAGCGCCGCCGAGCAGACGTTCCGGGCGAAGAAGCTCTACGTGCAGCGGGGGGCGAGTCCGTGGCCGCACTGCGGCCGTAGGCTGTATCGGTGAGCACCACTGAGCCCGATGCCCTCCTCGGCCCCGCCGACATCCGTGAACTGGCCGCAGCGCTGGGCGTACGCCCCACCAAGCAGCGCGGCCAGAACTTCGTCATCGACGCCAATACGGTCCGCCGGATCGTGCGGACGGCGCAGGTGCGGCCCGACGACGTGGTGGTGGAGGTCGGGCCCGGCCTCGGCTCGCTGACCCTGGCGCTCCTGGAGGCGGCGGACCGGGTGACGGCCGTCGAGATCGACGACGTGCTCGCGGGCGCGCTGCCCGCCACCATCGAGGCCCGGCTGCCCGCGAGGAAGGACCGCTTCGCGCTGGTCCACTCCGACGCGATGCTGGTCCAGGAGCTGCCCGGCCCCGCCCCGACCGCCCTGGTCGCGAACCTGCCGTACAACGTCGCCGTGCCCGTGCTGCTGCACATGCTGGACCGCTTCCCCACGATCGAGCGCACCCTGGTCATGGTCCAGGCGGAGGTCGCGGACCGGCTCGCGGCCCGGCCCGGCAACAAGGTGTACGGCGTGCCGTCGGTGAAGGCCAACTGGTACGCGGAGGTCAAGCGCGCCGGGTCCATCGGCCGCAACGTCTTCTGGCCCGCCCCCAACGTCGACTCCGGCCTGGTCGCGCTGGTCCGGCGCACCGAGCCGGTGCGGACCACCGCCACCAAGGCGGAGGTCTTCGCGGTCGTCGACGCGGCCTTCGCCCAGCGCCGCAAGACCCTGCGGGCCGCGCTCGCGGGCTGGGCGGGCTCCGCGCCCGCCGCCGAGCAGGCGCTGGTCGCCGCCGGGATCTCGCCGCAGGCGCGCGGCGAGGCGCTGACCGTGGAGGAGTTCGCCCGGATCGCGGAGGCCAAGCCGTGACGGCGCCGAGGGCCGTGACGGCACCGGCCGCGCCGGCGGTGACGGTCCGGGTCCCCGCCAAGGTCAACGTCCAGCTCGCGGTGGGCCCGGCCCGCCCCGACGGCTTCCACGACCTCGCCAACGTCTTCCTCGCGGTCGGCCTCTACGACGAGGTCACGGCCGCGCCCGCCGACGGGCTGCGCGTCACCTGCACCGGCCCGGACGCGGACAAGGTCCCCCTGGACCGTACGAACCTGGCGGCGCGGGCGGCCGAGCTGCTGGCCGCGCGGTACGGGCTTGCGCCCGACGTCCACCTCCACATCGCCAAGGACATCCCCGTCGCGGGCGGCATGGCCGGCGGCAGCGCGGACGGCGCGGCGGCGCTGGTGGCGTGCGACGCGCTGTGGGGTACGGGCGCGTCCCGCGAGGAACTGCTCGACATCTGCGCCGAGCTCGGCAGCGACGTGCCGTTCAGCCTGGTCGGCGGGGCGGCGCTGGGCACGGGCCGCGGCGAGAGGCTGTCCGTGCTGGAGGTCGGGGGCACCTTCCACTGGGTGTTCGCGGCGGCGGACGGGGGGCTGTCCACCCCGGCGGTGTACCGGGAGTTCGACCGCCTCACGCCGGACGCGGCGCCGCCGGAGGCGGACCCGGTGCTGCTCGCCGCGCTGCGCGCGGGCGACCCGTTCGCGTTGGCGGGCGCGCTCTCCAACGACCTCCAGGACGCGGCCCTGTCCCTGCGCCCGTCCCTGGCGGAGACGCTGGCGGCGGGCACGGCGGCGGGGGCCCTGGCGGCCCTGGTCTCGGGGTCCGGCCCGACGACGGCGTTCCTGGCCGAGGACGCGGCGTCGGCCGGGAGGATCGCGGAAGCGCTGCAAACCTCGGGCACCTGCCGCACCGCCCGCCCAGCACCGTCCCCGGCCCCCGGGGCAACGGTCGTCCCGACCTGAACACGGGGCGTCCCCGCCCCCCCCCGGGCGACGGTCGCGGCTGCCTGAGAGGCAGGACCCCCCGGTCCCCGGGCGACCGTCGTGGCTGCCCGAGGCACGGACCCCAAGGGGCGCGGGGAACTGCGCGACCAGCCACGCACGGTCCGCACCCGGAAAGGGTCGTTCTCCGCCTGCGGCCCGGTGGGGGCCGGTCGCGCAGTTCCCCGCGCCCCTTCAGGGCGCACCCCGCTCCGCACGGAGTGCGGGTCGCCGGGAAGTACCCTGGGGGACGATCCAAGCCCCCTGTTCAGGAGTGAAATGGCCGTCAACCTGGTCAATGTCGAGGCAGTCAGCAAGGTATACGGCACCCGCGCCCTGCTCGACGGCGTCTCCCTCGGCGTCTCCGAAGGGGACCGGATCGGGGTGGTCGGCCGCAACGGAGACGGCAAGACCACCCTCATCCGGATGCTCGCGCAGCTGGAGGAGGCCGACACCGGCCGCGTCACCCACGTCGGCGGCCTCCGCCTCGGCGTGCTCACCCAGCACGACTCGCTGGACCCGAAGGCCACCGTCCGCCACGAGGTGATCGGCGACCTCGCCGACCACGAGTGGGCGGGCAACGCCAAGATCCGCGACGTGCTCACCGGCCTCTTCGGCGGCCTGGGCCTGCCCGGCTTCGAGAGCGGCCTGGACACGGTCATCGGCCCCCTGTCCGGCGGTGAGCGCCGCCGTATCGCGCTCGCCAAGCTGCTCATCGCCGACCCGGACCTGATCATCCTGGACGAGCCCACCAACCACCTGGACGTGGAGGGCATCGCCTGGCTGGCCGCCCATCTGCGGGCCCGGCGCTCGGCGCTGGTCTGCGTCACCCACGACCGCTGGTTCCTGGACCAGGTCTGCACCCGGATGTGGGACGTCCAGCGCGGCAGCGTCTACGAGTACGAGGGCGGCTACAGCGACTACGTGTTCGCCCGCGCCGAGCGGGAGCGGATCGCCGCGACCGAGGAGGCCAAGCGGCAGAACCTGATGCGCAAGGAGCTGGCCTGGCTGCGGCGCGGCGCCCCCGCCCGCACCTCCAAGCCGCGCTACCGCATCGAGGCCGCCAACGAGCTGATCGCGGACGTGCCGCCGCCGCGCGACACCTCGGAGCTGATGAAGTTCGCGGGCGCGCGGCTCGGCAAGACCGTCTTCGACCTGGAGGACGTGACCGTGCAGGCCGGGCCCAAGGTGCTGCTCAAGCACCTGACCTGGCAGCTCGGCCCGGGCGACCGCATCGGTCTGGTCGGGGTGAACGGCGCCGGCAAGACCTCGCTCCTGCGCGCGCTGGCGGACGCGGCCCGTACCGACGGCGAGGCGCAGCCCGCGGCCGGGCAGATCAAGGTCGGCAAGACCGTGCGGCTCGCCTACCTCTCGCAGGACGTCACCGAACTCCCCGCCGAACTGCGCGTCCTGGAGGCCGTGCAGCAGATCCGCGACCGGGTCGACCTCGGCACGGGCCGGGAGATGACGGCCGGGCAGCTGTGCGAGCAGTTCGGGTTCGGCAAGGAGAAGCAGTGGACGCCGGTCGGGGACCTGTCCGGTGGTGAGCGGCGCAGGCTCCAGCTGCTGCGGCTGCTGATGGACGAGCCGAACGTCCTCTTCCTCGACGAGCCCACCAACGACCTCGACATCGAGACGCTGACCCAGCTGGAGGACCTGCTCGACGGCTGGCCCGGCTCGATGGTCGTCATCTCGCACGACCGGTTCTTCATCGAGCGCACCACCGACCGGGTGTGGGCGCTGCTCGGTGACGCCGCCCTGCGGATGCTGCCGCGCGGCATCGACGAGTACCTGGAGCGGCGCAGGCGGATGATCGAGGAGGCGGCCCCGGTCCCCGCCCCGGCCGCCGCCAGGCCCTCGGGCGCGGCCTCGTCCGCCGACTCCCGGGCCGCGAAGAAGGAACTCCAGCGCATCGAGCGGCAGCTGAACAAGATCTCCGACCGGGAGAGCAGCCTGCACGCCCAGATCGCCGACAACGCGACCGACTTCGAGAAGGTCGCCAAGCTCGACGCGGAGCTGCGCGCCCTCATCGGCGAGCGCGACGAACTGGAGATGCGTTGGCTGGAACTGGCCGAGGACGCCTAGGGGCGAGTGGGACCCGTGGGGCTCGTGAGGACGGGTGACGAGTCGTAAAGAGCACGTGCAAACTCCATAACAGGCGCATCACAGGCCGGTCCGCCCTTGGGAACAGGGACGGACCGGCCCCCTGTTCGAGGGGGTTCGGGTGATACAAAGAAGCCCCGCTCGACTGACGCAAACTGTGCGGGACCATGTCCGATTCCGCTCCGGAAACGCGGGGGAGTCCGTTCGGGCAGCGGTCCGCACGAAGGGGGAGACACGCTGTGACCCAGCCGCCCAGCCAGCAGCCGCCGCAGGGGGGCTTCGGGGCACCCAGCAACCCGCCCGCCGGGACGCCCACCCCGCCCGCCCAGCCGCCGCAGACGCCGCCGCCGCCCGCGGGCCCGCCGCCCGCGATGCCGCCCGCCCCGCCGCAGGGCGGCCCCGCCCCGGCTCCCGGCTACGGCTACCCGCAGCCCCCGACGCAGCCCGGCTACGGCTACCCGCAGGCGCCCGGCGGCCAGCCCGGTCCGTACGGCCAGCAGCCCGGCCCCTACGGCCAGCAGGCGGGCCCGTACGGCGGTTACCCGACGCAGCCCCAGTACCCGGGTGCCCCGATGCCGGAGCCGCCGGGCGGGGGACGCAACCCCTTCAAGGGCAAGCCCGCCGTGATCGTGGCGGCGGCCGTGGCCGGTCTGCTCGTGGTCGGCGGCGGCGTGTACTTCGCCACCAAGGGCGGGGACGGCGACAAGAAGTCCGAGGCGAAGGCGAGCCAGAGCGCGCAGCCCAGCGGCTCGCCCACGACCGACCAGGGCGACGGCAAGGGCGACGGCCGCGCCGGGAACGACGACCTCAACGCGGGCCGCAAGGACGGCGAGGCGAAGGTCTGGCTCCAGGAGAACGCCACCCAGCTGACCCAGAACGGCGCCGAGCAGTCCGGCCCCTGGGTGATCGGCGACACCGTCGTCAAGGCGATGTACAAGGAAGTCACCGGCTATTCGGTGACGGACGGCAAGCAGAAGTGGAGCGTGCCGCTGAGCGCCCCGCTGTGCGGAGCGCCGCACCAGACCACCGCCGACGGCAAGATCGTCCTCGGTGTGCAGGAGAACAACACCAAGAACGCCAAGTGCAACCAGCTCCAGCAGGTCGACCTCGCGGCCGGCAAGGCGGGCTGGAAGGTGGCGGTCCCGTCGGAGAACGCCTTCGACATCATGACCAGCTTCGACCTGGCGATCAGCGGCAACACCGTGGCGGTGGCCCGGATGGGCGGCGTCAGCGGGTTCTCGGTCCTCGACGGCAAGAAGATCTTCGGCCAGGAGCGCAACGGCAACTGCCGTGCGGACGCCTTCGCGGGCGGCTCCCGGCTGATCGCCGCGGGCAGCTGCACGGTCGGCGGTGACACGCTCGCGGTCGACCAGATCCAGGAGCTGGACGCCACCACCGGCAAGCCCAAGTGGACCAAGCAGTTCCCCAAGGGCTGGAAGGTCGCCCGGGTCTTCTCGGTCGACCCGCTGGTGGTCTACGTGACCAACAAGGACAAGAAGCAGTACAACATCTCGACGTACAAGCCCGACGGTTCGCTCCGCTCCGAGCTGGTCAGCAAGGACAGCTTCCAGCCGGAGTGCGGCTGGGCGATCATGGACCGTGACCTCCAGGGCTGCCTGGGCGCCGCCGCCGACGCCAACACGCTGTATCTGCCGACCGAGCCCAAGCGCAGCTCCGGCGACACCTTCGGGCGCACCAACGCGGTCGTGGCGTTCGACCTCAACACCGGCAAGGAGAAGTGGCGTTCGAGCGCGGGCAGCGACCGCACGATGCTGCCGCTGAACGCCGAGAACGGCAAGGTCCTCGCCTACATCGCGCCCACCACCGAGCAGGGCGGCGCGGTCGCGGAGGTGGCCGGCGCGGGCCAGCCGAAGATCGTGCTCCAGAACCCGGCGTCCACCGCCTCCATCGAGAACGGCTTCTTCTCCAAGCACGTGGCCTACCGCGACGGCCGGCTCTTCATCCTCAACGGCCGCGTCTCCAGCCCCAAGGGCGACACCAAGGAGAAGGCCCTGATGGGGTTCGGCAACTGATGAACGCGCCCGCTTCCGTCCCCTTCCCTTCCGCAGAGGTACGTACGTCATGAGTCAGCCTCCCCAGCCGCCCCAGCAGCCGCCGGGCGAGCCGTCGCAGCCCCCGGTCCCCGGGTTCGGCGCCCCGCAGGAGCCCCCGGCGGGCGGTTTCGGCGCCCCCACGCCGCCGCCCCCGGCGATGCCGCCCGCGCCGCCGGCCCAGCCGCCGACGGCCCCCGCGGGCCCGGCGTACGGCTACCCGCAGGCCCCCGCGCCCGGGCAGCCGTCCGCGTACGGCTACCCGCAGACCCCGCCCCCCGGCCAGCCGGGCTACGGCTACCCGGGCCAGCCGCAGCAGGGCTACGGCTATCCGGGCCAGCCTCCCGCCCAGCCCATGGCGCCGCAGGGCGCCCCGGGCGGTCCCGGCGGCAGCAAGAAGCCCAGCGCCCAGACGACGATCATCATCTCCGCGGTCGTCGCGGTCGCGCTGATCGTCGGCGGCGGCCTCTGGTACGCCAAGGGCAAGGACGGCGACAAGAAGGACGAGTCCAAGTCCGGCTCCACGCAGGGCGCCAACGGCGGCAAGGAAGGCGGCTCGACCGGGGGCGGCGGCAAGGAGCAGCCCCCCGCCAACGTCACCTCCAAGGTGCTCTTCCAGGTGCCGCAGCCCAAGGTGAGCGACCTGGTCCACGTGGACGGCTCCTGGCTGACCGACAAGGTGTACGCCAAGTCGGGCGTCAACGAGGTCGTCGGCTACGACCCCGCCAAGGGCACCCAGCTGTGGAAGACCCCGCTGCCCGGCGCGGTCTGCGCGGCCACCCGGCACATCACCTCCGACAGCAAGACGGCGATCGTCTACGAGGGCCCCAAGGCCTCCGGCGAGAAGTACGCGCGCTGCACCGAGGTCGCCGTGCTCGACCTGACCACCGGCAAGCTGGCCTGGACGAACTCCGTCAAGGAGGGCGACCGCAAGACCATGTACGAGGAGGTCACCATCGGCGCCGGCACGGTCGCCACCGGTGGCACCTCCGGCGGCTCCGCCTGGGACCTGGCCACCGGCAAGCTGCTGTGGCAGCCGAAGGTCACCACCGACCAGTGCAAGGACGCCGGTTACGGCGGCGGTGAGGCGCTGGTCGCGGTCCGCAAGTGCGGTGACTACGACAACCCCACGGTCACCGTCCAGCCGCTGAACCCGAAGACGGGCGCGCCGCTGTCCTCGTACAAGATGCCGGCCGGTGTCCAGTACGCGCACATCGTCTCGTCCAAGCCGCTGGTGGTGGCCGCCGACGTCGGTGACACCGCGGGCGACGGCAGCGGGATCTCGGACTTCTTCTCCATCGACGACAAGACCGGCAAGCTGCTGGCCCGCATCCCGGCGCCGGGCGACAAGTACGCCGCCGACTGCGACTCCACCGACGTGGAGAAGTGCACCTCGGTCGCGGCGGGCGGCGGCAAGCTGTACGTCCCGACCGAGCAGCACGACGGCGCGGGCGGCAGCGGCTACTCCGGCCGCACCAACGAGATCATGGCGTTCGACCTGGCCACCGGGCAGCCGGTGCCCGGCAAGGCCGACGCGGGCGACGGCTCCTCGCTGTACCCGCTGCGGATGGACGGCAACAACGTCATCGCGTTCAAGAAGCCCCCGTACGACAAGGGCAGCCAGATCGTGAGCATCGACGGCGGCAGCTTCAAGCAGACGGTTCTGCTGGAGAACCCGGCGGACACCTCGGTGCGCAGCGCGCTCTCGCAGTTCGGTCCCGAGTACGGCGAGATCCGCTACAACCAGGGCAAGCTCTTCATGTCGGCCACCTCGGTCATGAAGCCGAGCACGGTGACCAGCGAGACGAAGTACCTGCTGATCGGCCTCGGCACCGGCTGAGGCGGCGGCGCCGGCCTCGCTCGCGGCGTCAACTTCTCCACCACGGCGGCCCCGGCCGCGGAGCACCCTCCGCGGCCGGGGCCGCAGCGTTCACCTGCGCGGACACACTCCTTCCCCAAGTAGTCCCGAATGCCGGGGATTTCGGCAATCCGGGCGTCTTCTCACCGGTAGGGGGCGCGCGACGTCGAACAAGCGTGTAGCTTGCCGGGGCAGGGAGGGCCGGGCCAGGGCAGTTGGCAACGTGCCCCGGGGGATGGGGGGTTGCTCGATGGGCGTGCGGCTCATGGTGGTCGACGACCACCGCCTGCTCGCGGAGGCGCTCGCCTCGGCACTCAAGCTCCGCGGGCACCGGGTGCTCGCCGCCGCGGCCCCGGTCGCCGGTGCGGCCGAGCTGGTGGTGGCGCGGGCGCCGGAGGTGTGTCTGCTCGGCACGGCCGCGCCCGCCGAGCCGGGGGTGTTCGACCCGATCGTCAGGATCAAGCGCGAGCGGCCGCAGGTGGCCGTGGTGGTGCTCGGGCCGGTCCCGAGCCCGCGCGGGATCGCCGCCGCCTTCGCCGCGGGCGCCTCCGGGTACGTACGGCACGACGAGCGCATCGAAGGCGTGGAGCGCGCCATGGTCAAGGCGCGCGCGGGGGAGGCCGCGGTGGCGCCGCAGCTGCTCCAGGGGGCCTTCGCCGAGCTGCTCAACCCGGCCGCGCAGCCGGACGACGAGGGCCAGCGGCTGCTCCAGATGCTCACCCCGCGCGAGATCGAGGTGCTGGTCAGGGTCGCGGACGGGGAGGACACCCGGCTGATCGCGGCGGGCATGGGCATCGCCCCCTCCACCGCGCGCACCCACGTCCAGCGGGTCCTCATGAAGCTGGGCGTCGGCTCCCGTCTGGAGGCGGCCGCGCTGGCCGCCCGCACCGGGCTGCTCGACCGGGCGGTGCCCCCGGCGGGCTGATCCGGGGGCCCTCTTCTCCGTAGGTGACGTAGGCGCTGTAGGTGCCCTAGACCCTGTGGGCGCGACCGCGTGGCGGTCGCGCCCACAGCCGTGTCCGGGCCGGTCCGCGCGGGCCGTGTGCCGCGCCGAAGGGCCCGTCTTCGTCGCGCCCATTGACTGATGGTGTTGGCTCGTGGTTCTTTATGTTTGGTTCTGTTTGAAGGTGGAGGTGCAGGTGAAGAAGACGTCGACCCGGCTCGCCGACGGCCGCGAGCTGCTCTACTACGACTTGCGGGACGACGTCGTACGGGACGAGACCGACAACCGGCCGCTCGATCCCGTCTCCACGGCCTCCGAGATCCGCCGCGACCCCCTGCTCGGCGACGCGGTGGCCATCGCCTCCCACCGCCAGGGCCGCACCTACCACCCGCCCGCCGACGACTGCCCGCTGTGCCCCTCGCGCGACGGACGGCACAGCGAGATCCCGGCCGCCGGCTACGACGTGGCCGTCTTCGAGAACCGCTTCCCCTCCCTCGCCGGGGACTCCGGCCGCTGCGAGGTCGTCTGCTTCACCCCCGACCACGACGCCTCCTTCGCCGACCTCACCGAGGAGCAGGCCGCGCTGGTCCTGGAGGCCTGGACCGACCGGACCGCGGAGCTCGCCGAACTCCCGCAGGTGGAGCAGGTGTTCTGCTTCGAGAACCGGGGCGCCGAGATCGGCGTCACCCTCGGCCACCCGCACGGCCAGATCTACGGCTACCCCTTCACCACCCCCCGCACCGCCCTGATGCTCCGCTCGCTGGCCGAGCACCGCGAGCGCACCGGCGGGCGCAACCTCTTCGACGACCTGGTGGCGCGCGAGCTCGCCGAGGGCGTCCGGGTCGTCCTGGAGGCCGAGCACTGGGTCGCCTTCGTGCCGTACGCCGCGCACTGGCCGTACGAGGTGCACCTCTATCCGCGCGCCCGCGTCCCCGACCTGCGGGCGCTGGGGGAGGCGGCCCGCGCCGAGTTCCCCCGGGTCTATCTGGAACTCCTGCGGCGCTTCGACCGGATCTTCGGGGAGGCGGAACCGCCCACCCCGTACATCTCGGCCTGGC
The DNA here is from genome assembly GCF_056435525.1 of Streptomyces sp. NPDC043908. Lineage (NCBI taxonomy): Bacteria > Bacillati > Actinomycetota > Actinomycetes > Kitasatosporales > Streptomycetaceae > Streptomyces > Streptomyces sp. NPDC043908. The sequence goes on from NZ_JBWKEI010000009.1 coordinate 230,201, forward strand.
ACCAGGCCCCGTTCTCCGGCCCCGCCGACCGGCGGGACTTCGCCCTGCACCTGGAGCTTTTCACCGTCCGCCGTACTTCCGGCAAGCTGAAGTTCCTCGCGGGTTCGGAGTCGGGCATGAGCGTGTTCATCAACGACGTGCCGCCGGAGGCCGCGGCCCGGCGACTGCGAGAGGTAACGAGCACATGAGCGGGAAGTACCTGGTCACCGGCGGCGCCGGCTATGTCGGCAGCGTGGTGGCGCGCCATCTGCTGGAGGCCGGTCACACGGTGACCGTCCTCGACGACCTCTCGACGGGCTTCCGGGAGGCCGTCCCCGAGGGCGCGGACTTCGTCGAGGGCCGCGTCCAGGAGGCGTCCCGGTGGCTCGACGCCTCCTATGACGCCGTGCTGCACTTCGCGGCGTTCTCCCAGGTCGGGGAGTCGGTGGCGCACCCCGAGAAGTACTGGTCCAACAACGTCGGCGGCACCATGGCCCTGCTGGACGCCATGCGGACCGCGGGCGTGCGCACGCTGGTGTTCTCCTCCACCGCCGCCACCTACGGCGAACCGGCCTCCGCGCCGCTCACCGAGGCCGCCCCCACCGCCCCCACCAGCCCCTACGGCGCCTCCAAGCTCGCCGTCGACCACATGATCAGCGGGGAGGCCGCCGCCCACGGCCTCGCGGCCGTCTCGCTGCGGTACTTCAACGTGGCCGGGGCCTACGGCAGCTCGGGCGAGCGCCACGACCCCGAGTCGCACCTGATCCCGCTGCTGCTCCAGGTCGCCCTCGGCGAGCGGGAGTCGATCTCGGTGTTCGGCGACGACTACCCGACGCCGGACGGCACCTGTGTGCGCGACTACATCCACGTCGCCGACCTCGCCGAGGCGCATCTGCTCGCGCTGGCGGCGGCGTCCCCGGGCGAGCACCTGATCTGCAACCTCGGCAACGGCAACGGCTTCTCCGTCCGCGAGGTCGTCGAGACCGTACGGAAGGTCACCGGGCACCCGGTGCCGGAGGTCACGGCCGGGCGGCGGCCGGGCGACCCGGCGGTCCTGGTGGCCTCCGCCGCCCGCGCCCACGAGCGGCTCGGCTGGCAGCCCTCCCGCGCGGACCTGGCCCACATCGTCGCGGACGCCTGGGACTTCGCCCGGCGGCTCAAGGGGCTGGAGGGCGTCGATGGCTGAGGTGGCGGAGCGGTTCCGCGCGCTGTACGGGACGGAGCCCGAGGGGGTCTGGGAGGCACCCGGGCGGGTCAACCTGATCGGGGAGTACACGGACTTCAACGACGGCTTCGTGATGCCTCTGGCGCTGCCGCACACGGCCGTCGCGGCGGTCTCGCGGCGCACCGACGGGGTGCTCAGGCTGCACTCGGCCGACGTGGACGGCGGGGTCGTCCAGCTCGACGCGGACGCCCTGGAGCCCCTGGGGGGCGGCGGCTGGGCCGCGTACCCGGCGGGGGTGGTCTGGGCGCTGCGCGAGGCGGGCCACCCGGTCACCGGGGCCGACGTCCACCTCTCCTCCACGGTGCCGACCGGCGCGGGACTCTCCTCGTCGGCGGCCCTGGAGGTCGTCACCGCCCTCGCCCTGAACGACCTGTACGGACTGGGGCTCGGCCGGGCCGATCTGGCGCGGATCGCCCAGCGCGCCGAGAACGCCTTCGTGGGCGTCCCCTGCGGGATCATGGACCAGACCGCGTCCGCCTGCTGCGTCGAGGGCCATGTGCTCCACCTCGACACCAGGGACCTGGCGCTGCGTCAGGTTCCCTTCGATCTCGCCGCGCACGGACTGGCGCTCCTCGTCGTCGACACCCGGGTGAAGCACGCGCTCGGAGACGGCGCGTACGCCGCTCGGCGCGCCGCCTGCGAGGCGGGTGCGCGGGCGCTCGGAGTGCGGACCCTGCGCGAGATTCCGTACGCGCGCCTCGACGCCGCGCTGGCCAGGATCGACTCCGAAACCGTCCGCCGGTGCGTACGCCATGTGGTGAGCGACAACGAGCGGGTGGAGCGGGTCGCGGCGCACCTGGCCGCGGGCGATCCGCGCGCGGCCGGCCCGGTCCTCACCGAGGGCCACGCCTCGCTCCGCGACGACCTGCGGGTCTCCTGCGCCGAGTTGGACCTGGTCGTGGCGGCGTCGGTGGCGGCGGGGGCGCTGGGCGCGCGGATGACGGGCGGCGGCTTCGGCGGGTCCGCGGTCGTCCTCGCCGAGGCGGCCGGGGCCGGCACGGTCGCCAAGGCGGTCGAGGAGGCCTTCGCGGCGGCCGGGTACACCGCGCCCCGGGTCTTCGAGGCGCTCCCGTCGGCCGGGGCGCGCCGCAGGAGCTGACGGGGAGGGGGCGCGCCCCGGCTCGCGGCGGCCGACCGGGGACGTACGCGACCGGCGGGTGGTGGCGCGGCTACCGGAGCCGCTTGGTGAGGATGAACTCCGTGACACCCGGCGGATAGTCGGGCACCTCGCCCACCACCTCGTACCCCTGCCGGCGATAGAACCCCGGCGCCTGGAAGTCCCACGTCTCCACGCGGGCGTGGGCGCAGGAGTGGTCGGTGCGGGCCGACTCCTCGGCGCGGGCGAGGAGTTCGGCTCCCAGGCCCGTGCCCCGGTGGGCGGGGTCCACCCACAGCAGGTCCACCAGGAGCCAGGCGGCCCAGACGCGGCCGGTGAGACCGCCCGCCAGATCACCCCTGCCGTCCACCGCCCAGACGTGGAGCGGGCGTTCCTTCTCGTGCGGGGTGCCGCGCAGGGCCCGCAGCGCCGAAGAGCGTTCCGTATTCGTGTCCTTGAGCCGCTGACCCAGCAGAATGCGTCGCGCCTTGTCCACTTCCGTCTCAAAACGAAACATGCGTCACACCCTAAACAACCCGGTCAATCAGTTCTGCAAATTGCCTTCCGCTCCCGGCCCACGGCCCTACTCTGAAGCACAGCACCGGTGGGGGCCGGTGTTGATCAGGGGGCGAGACAGTCGGGTACGACGCCCGGGGTGGGGTATCGGTCAGTCCACGGCGGCGGCCGCGCGACTGCGCTCTGATCCCTTCCGGGCGCCGTGCCCCGACCGGTCCGTTCCCCGACGCATGGGGGTGTCTGTGGTTCGTATCCGGGTTCTCGTGGTGGATGACCACCGAATCTTCGCGGAGTCGCTGGCCGCCGCGCTGGCGGCCGAGCCCGACGTCGACGTCGCGGCCGCCGGCAGCGGCCCGGCGGCGCTGCGCTGTCTGGAGCGCGGGGCCTCCGAGGGCCGCCGCTTCGACGTGATGCTCGTCGACGCCGACCTCGGCGCGCTCGCCGGGGCGCCGGTCGCCCGGGCCGTGCCGGACGGCGGCGGCGCCGACGGCCTGGTGGACGGCATCTCGCTGGTCGCCGGGGTCCGCTCGGGTCAGCCCGCCGTACGGACGGTGGTGCTCGCCGAGAAGGACGACCCGCGCCGCGCCGCGCTCGCCCTCCAGGCGGGGGCGTCCGGCTGGGTGGCCAAGGACTGTTCGCTCCAGCGACTGCTCGCGGTGATCAGAGGGGTGCTGCGGGACGAGACGCATCTGCCGCCCGCGCTGCTCACCGGCGTCCTGCGCGAGCTCACCGCCGCCCGCAAGCACCGCACCGAGAGCGAGCGGCTGGTGGAGTCGCTGACCCCGCGCGAGCGCGAGGTGCTGCGCTGCATGGTCGCGGGGCTCGGCCGCAAGGCCGTCGCCGAACGCCTCTTCCTCTCCCCGCACACGGTCCGTACGCACATGCAGAACGTGCTGGGCAAGCTCGGGGTGCACTCCACCCTCGCCGCCGTCGCCCTGGCGCGCCGGGCCGGGGTCGGCCCGGCCGACCTAGCCGGGGACGTTGTCGAACGGGGCGGTCAACTGGCGTAGCAGCGCCGCGAGTTCCCCCCGCTGGGTGCGCGACAGCTGGGCCAGGATCGCCCGCTCCTGCTCCAGGAGCCCGGCCAGCGCCTGGTCCGCCCGGTCGCGCCCCTCGGGGGTCAGGCGCACCAGCACCCCGCGCCGGTCGCTGGGGTCCGGGAGCCGCTCGACCAGGCCCTTCTTGGCGAGGCGGTCGATCCGGTTGGTCATGGTGCCCGAGGTGACCAGCGTCTGGGTGAGCAGCTGCCCGGGAGAGAGCTGGTAGGGCGCTCCCGCGCGCCGCAGGGACGTCAGGACGTCGAACTCCCAGGGCTCCAGCTGGTGCTCGGAGAAGGCGAGTCTGCGCGCCCGGTCGAGGTGGCGCGCCAGCCTGCTGACGCGGCTGAGCACCTCCAGGGGCTCCACGTCGAGGTCCGGGCGCTCGCGGCGCCATGCTGAGACCAGTCGGTCGACCTCGTCCTCCATGTCGATCAGTGTAGAGGGTCTGTCGACGTGAAGTCTCTTGACGTCAAGATATATAAAGCCCCACCATTGGGCATGGAGGGCCCGGGACCCTGTTCCGTTTCGGTCAGCCGCACCTGCAAGGGGGCTCGAACATGCATTCCGATTTCGTCCCGGAGTCCGTAGAGACGCCGGCCCGGGAGTCCACCGGGGCGTCCCCCCGGACGTCCGCCCCGCTGCCCGCTCCCGTCTGGGATCCGCAGCAGTACCTGCACCATTCCGGCCACCGCACCCGCCCGTTCCTCGACCTGCTCACGAGGATCCCGGCGCTGCCGGGCTCCGCCGGCGCGGCCGCCGCCGACACGGCCGCCGCCGGCGGGCCCGCCGCCCCGCGCGTGGGCGCCCAGCGCACCCCCGGCGCGCTCCCGGCGCCCGGAACCCGTCCGCCCGTCCGGATCGCGGACCTCGGCTGCGGCCCGGGCAACGTCACCGCGCTGCTCGCCGACCGCTGGCCCGACGCCCGCGTCACCGGCTTCGACCTCTCGCCCGAGATGCTCGCCCAGGCCGACAAGGACCACGCGGGCACCACCCCGGGCGGCGGCTGGCTGGACTTCCGCCCGGCCGACCTCGCCCACTGGACCCCCGAGGAGCCGTACGACCTGATCGTCTCCAACGCGGCCCTCCAGTGGGTCCCCAACCACCCCGAGTCCTTCGCCTGCTGGATCGAGGGCCTCACCCCCGGCGGCACCCTCGCCTTCCAGGTCCCCGGCAACTTCACCTCGCCCAGCCACGCCCTGCTCGGCGAGCTCTGCGAGTCGCCGCGCTGGCGCGGACGCCTCGGTGAGCACGGGCGCCGGTACGTGCACATCCTCAGCCCCGCCGAGTACCTGCTGCGCCTGACCGGCCTGGGCTGCGAGGCGGACGTGTGGGAGACGACGTACTCCCAGCTGCTGCCGGGCGAGGACCCGGTCCTGGACTGGGTCAAGGGCACCGCCCTGCGCCCGGCCCTGACCGCCCTCGCCGACGACGAGGAGGCCACCGAGGCCTTCCTCGCCGAATACCGCGACCTGCTGCGCCGCGCCTACCCGCCGGGCCCGCACGGCACGGTCTTCCCCTTCCGCCGGATCTTCGCGGTCGCCCGCAGGAAGGACCGCTGATGTCCGCCGCCCAGGACGGCCGGCCGCCGGAGGTCCCGGCGCCCGGGTAGCCGCCGGAAAACGCCGGTTCCCCGCGCCCCCTCGGGGACGCGGGGAACCGGAGGCGGGACTGCTAGAACAGGTCGTTGTAGGTGTTCCAGCCGTCGCCCAGCTTCACGCGGGACTTGAAGCCGCCGTAGCCGTTGGAGCTGTAACGGAACGCCTCGCCACGGGAGTTGGTGGCGATCAGGTCCGTCCGGCCGTCACCGTCCAGGTCGCCGGGGGCCGCGATGTTCCGGAACTGCTGCCAGCCGGGGCCGACGTAGACGCGCGCGCGGAACGGGGACGCGGAGGAGCCGGTGCCCGCGTACAGGTACAGCTTGCCGTCGCCGGTGCGCGCGACGACGTCGGTCAGGCCGTCCCCGGTGAGGTCGCCCGCGCCGACGATCCGGTTGTACGCGTTCCAGCCGCCGCCGATCTTCAGGCGGGAGGCGAAACCGGTGGCCTCGCCGTTGCCGCGCTGGAGCCACAGGGTGCCGGAGCCGTCACGGGTGAGCAGGTCGCCCTTGCCGTCGTTGTTGAGGTCGCCGGGGCCCACGACCAGGTTGTAGCCGCCCCAGCCGCCGCTGATGTAGGCGTTGTCGGCGTACAGGTTGTTCTCGTAGACCTCGAACAGCTCGGGGTCGTTGTCGGCGTCCAGGGACGACGCGTAGCCCATGCGGGCGCCGAGCCAGCCGCCCTCGCTGCTCACCTGCTGGCGGGCGCTCAGCGTGCCGTTGTTCAGGGAGTAGTAGTAGTACAGCGTGCCCTTGGCGTCCCGGCCCATCAGGTCGCCCTTGCCGTACGCGGGGGTGCCGCCCTGCGAGGCGAACACCACGGAGCTGTTCCACTGCGGGCCGCCGGTGATGCGGTCCTTGAAGTTGCCCTTGCCGTCGGCGAGGTAGAGGTAGAGCCTGCCGCCGGGGCTGCGCGTGGCGATGTCGGCGAGGCCGTCGTTGTCGGTGTCGTCCAGGGGCACGATCTGGTTGTACGAGTCCCAGCCGCCGCCGACCCGCACGCGCGACTTCAGCGGGTCGGCGGCGCTGCCGGTGCCCGCGTAGAAGTACAGGTCGCCGCCGGGGGTGCGGGCCAGGACGTCACCGACGCCGTCGCCGTTCATGTCGTTGGCGCCGACCAGCTGGTCGTAGGCCTGCCAGCCGCCGCCGACCCTGACCTTGGAGGCGAACGGGTCGCCGGTGGCGCTGCCGTTGCCCAGGTACAGGTACAGCTCGCCGCCGGGCGTGCGGGCCAGCAGGTCGTACTTGCCGTCGCCGTTGACGTCACCGGGGGCGAAGAGCTTGTTGTACGCGTTCCAGCCCTGGCCGGTCCAGGTGGCGTACGACGCGCCGCCGGTGCCCGCGCCCGCGTACAGCGACAGGGTCCCGGTGGGGGAGACGGTCAGCAGCTCGGGGGAGCCGTCGCCGTCCAGGTCGCCCGGGGCGACCAGGTCCTTGTACGCGCCGAAGGAGTTGGCGAACTCCTGGCTCAGCTTGCCCGTCTCCATGTAGGCCTTGCCGTTGATCGCCCGGTAGAGCAGGTCGCCCGAGCCGTCCTTGTCGAGGTCCAGACGGGGCTTGAGCGGGGTGGCCGCGGCGGCCGCGGACCGCTTGGCGTGCTGCGGCAGCGACAGCGACGGCAGCGTGGTGAGGCGGGGCCCGGCCGGCTTCACGGCCGTGTGCGGCGCCTTCGGCGCCTCGTCGGCCGAGGCCGTGCCCGAAAGGAGCATGCCGGCCGAGAGCGCGAGGGCGGTGCAGGCCGCGAGACGGCCCGGGCGCGAGGTGCGCACAGAAGACAAAATTCCCCCCAGGGAATATGCGGGTGGAACCGGGAGGAATACAGCGCGGAACACGGAAAGCGCACGTACGCGGGAACAGTCCTCGCGGGGCCCGCACGCGGCGCGTCGAGAGGTGCGTCGAGGCGCGCAGGGCCGCTCACGAAGGAATGCTCGAATCCCCCCCGGGAATGTGCGTGAAGCCTACAGCCGATACTCGTGTGGTTGAAGAGGAAAATGGGCCGCGAGAGAACTCGCGGCCCATTCGAGATCTTTTACGATCCGCCCGTTCAGCTTCTGCGGTGCCCTATCAGCCGGGGCTTCTGCTCCAGCCCGTCCAGGCCGTGCCACGCCAGGTTCACCAGGTGCGCGGCGACCTCCGCCTTCTTCGGCTTGCGCGCGTCCAGCCACCACTGCCCGGTCAGCGCGACCATCCCGACCAGCGCCTGCGCGTACAGCGGGGCGAGCTTCGGGTCGAAGCCGCGGGCCTTGAACTCCAGGCCCAGGATGTCCTCGACCTGGGTCGCGATGTCGGAGATCAGCGAGGCGAAGGTGCCCGTCGACTGCGCCACGGGCGAGTCCCGCACCAGGATGCGGAACCCGTCCGTGTACTTCTCGATGTAGTCGAGCAGCGCGAACGCCGCCTGCTCCAGGAGCTCGCGCGGGTGCCCGGCCGTCAGCGCGCCCGTCACCCCGTCCAGGAGCGAGCGCATCTCCCGGTCGACCACCACCGCGTACAGCCCCTCCTTGCCGCCGAAGTGCTCGTACACCACCGGCTTGGAGACGCCGGCCTTCGCCGCGATCTCCTCCACCGAGGTGCCCTCGAAGCCCTTCTCGGCGAAGAGCGTGCGGCCGATGTCCAGCAACTGCTCCCGGCGCTCCGCGCCCGTCATCCGGGTACGACGGGTCCGCCGGGGTCGTTCGGTGCCCGCCGAGCCGTTGCTGCTGGTCGCGCGGGTGGTGCTGGAGTCGGTCGCCACGTCCTCCATCATGCCGCCTCGGTGGCCCTGTCCTTACGGGCGCTCTCCTCGTGGGCCTTCTCCGCCCGCCGGGAGGGGGCGCCGGGCTCGCTGCGCTTGGCGTCCAGCCGGTCCTCGGTGGGCCAGCGCACGTCGTACGCCCAGCCCAGCTGCTCGCACCAGCGGATGATCCGCGCGCTGGAGTCGATCTGGCCGCGCATCACACCGTGCCGGGCCGAGGTCGGGTCGGCGTGGTGCAGGTTGTGCCAGGACTCGCCGCACGACAGGACCGCGAGCCACCACACGTTCCCGGAGCGGTCGCGGGACTTGAACGGGCGCTTGCCCACCGCGTGGCAGATGGAGTTGATCGACCACGTCACGTGGTGCAGCAGCGCGACCCGCACCATCGAGCCCCAGAAGAACGCGGTGAACGCGCCCCACCACGACATCGTCACCAGACCGCCCACGATCGGCGGAATCGCCAGGGACAGGATCGTCCAGTACACGAAGTCGCGCGAGATCCGGCGGATCGCCGGGTCCTTGAGCAGATCCGGCGCGTACTTCTCCTGCGAGGTCTGCTCCTCGTTGAACATCCACGCGATGTGGGCCCACCACAGGCCCTTCATCAGCGCGGGCAGCGTCTCGCCGAACCGCCACGGAGAGTGCGGATCGCCGTCCGCGTCGGAGAACTTGTGGTGCTTGCGGTGGTCGGCCACCCAGCGCACCAGCGGCCCCTCGACCGCCATGGAACCGGCCACCGCGAGCGCGATGCGCAAGGGGCGCTTGGCCTTGAACGAGCCGTGCGTGAAGTAGCGGTGGAAACCGATGGTGACGCCGTGGCAGCCCAGGTAGTACATGAACACCATCAGGCCGAGGTCCAGCCAGCTCACGCCCCAGCCCCAGGCCAGAGGCACCGCGGCGAGCAGCGCCACGAACGGGACGACGATGAAGAGCAGCAGTGCGATCTGTTCCACGGACCGTTTGCTCTCGCCCCCGCGCGTCGCGGAGGGACCCGGCGGCTCGGTGGCCGGATCGATGAGGTCGGGGCTTGTGGTCATTGGGGATCCCCCCGTGGGGTGAGTGAAGAGACGAGAGGCCCTGGCTACGGATCCGTAACCTACGGCGACGTAAGTATGGCAGTGCCCCGCCGCCGTACAAGTGGGCACAAGAGGGCAGTGGACCGCGTCGCACGTAGGGACACCTATCCTGGGTCTCGTCGGACAGCGCGGTCCGCAAGCCTCCAGTACCCCTCCAGACGTGCTCAAACACTGCAAGGAGCCGCACCTGTGAGCAGTGCCGACCAGACCCACGCCGCCAGCCCCGAGCTTCGCGCCGACATCCGCCGACTGGGTGATCTCCTCGGCGAGGCGCTCGTCCGCCAGGAGGGCCCCGAGCTCCTGGAGCTCGTCGAGCGCGTACGCGCCCTCACCCGTACGGACGGCGAGGCCGCCGCCGAGCTGCTCGGCGGCACCGAGGTGGAGACCGCCGCCAAGCTCGTCCGGGCCTTCTCCACCTACTTCCACCTGGCCAACGTCACCGAGCAGGTGCACCGCGGCCGCGAGCTGCGCGCCCACCGGGCCACCGAGGGCGGACTGCTCGCCCGCACCGCCGACATGCTCAAGGACGCCGACCCCGAGCACCTGCGCGAGACGGTCAAGAACCTGAACGTGCGCCCGGTCTTCACCGCGCACCCCACCGAGGCGGCCCGCCGCTCGGTCCTCAACAAGCTGCGCCGCATCGCCGCGCTCCTGGAGACCCCGGTCACCGAGGCCGACCGGCGCCGCGTCGACCTGCGGCTCGCCGAGAACATCGACCTCATCTGGCAGACCGACGAGCTGCGTGTGGTGCGCCCCGAGCCCGCCGACGAGGCCCGCAACGCCATCTACTACCTGGACGAGCTGCACGCCGGCGCCGTCGGCGACGTCCTGGAGGACCTGGCGGCCGAGCTCGCCCGCGTCGGCGTCGAGCTGCCCGCCGGCACCCGCCCGCTCACCTTCGGCACCTGGATCGGCGGCGACCGCGACGGCAACCCCAACGTGACCCCGCAGGTCACCTGGGACGTGCTGATCCTCCAGCACGAGCACGGCATCAACGACGCGCTGGAAGTGATCGACTACCTGCGCGGCCTGCTCTCCAACTCGATCCGCTACGCGGGCGCCACCGACGAGCTCCTCGCCTCCCTCCAGGCCGACCTGGAGGCGCTCCCGGAGATCAGCCCCCGCTACAAGCGGCTCAACGCCGAGGAGCCCTACCGGCTCAAGGCCACCTGCGTACGCCAGAAGCTGGTCAACACCAAGGAGCGGCTCGCCAAGGGCACCCCGCACCGGCCCGGCCGCGACTACCTGGGCACCTCCGAGCTCCTGGCGGACCTCACCCTCATCCAGACGTCCCTGCGGGCCCACCGCGGCGAGCTCTTCGCGGACGGCCGGATGGACCGCACCATCCGCACCCTCGCCGCCTTCGGCCTCCAGCTCGCCACCATGGACGTACGCGAGCACGCCGACGCCCACCACCACGCGCTCGGCCAGCTCTTCGACCGCCTGGGCGAGGAGTCCTGGCGGTACGCGGACATGCCGCGCGAGTACCGCCAGAAGCTGCTCGCCAAGGAGCTCCGCTCCCGGCGCCCGCTGGCCCCCACGCCCGCGCCGCTGGACGAGGCCGGGCAGAAGACCCTCGGCGTCTTCGGCACGATCAAGGAGGCCTTCGAGCGGTTCGGCCCCGAGGTCATCGAGTCGTACATCATCTCGATGTGCCAGGGCGCCGACGACGTCTTCGCCGCCGCCGTCCTCGCCCGCGAGGCCGGACTGGTCGATCTGCACGCCGGCTGGGCGAAGATCGGCATCGTGCCGCTCCTGGAGACCACCGACGAGCTGCGCGCCGCCGACGTCATCCTCGACGAGATGCTGGCCGACCCCTCCTACCGGCGCCTGGTCTCGCTCCGCGGCGACGTCCAGGAGGTCATGCTCGGCTACTCCGACTCCTCCAAGTTCGGCGGCATCACCACCTCGCAGTGGGAGATCCACCGCGCCCAGCGCAGGCTGCGCGACGTGGCCCACCGCTACGGCGTACGGCTGCGGCTCTTCCACGGCCGCGGCGGCACCGTCGGCCGCGGCGGCGGCCCCTCGCACGACGCGATCCTCGCGCAGCCCTGGGGCACCCTGGAGGGCGAGATCAAGGTGACCGAGCAGGGCGAGGTCATCTCCGACAAGTACCTCATCCCCTCGCTCGCCCGCGAGAACCTGGAGCTGACGGTCGCGGCCACCCTCCAGGCGTCCGCCCTGCACACCGCCCCGCGCCAGTCCGACGAGGCGCTGGCCCGCTGGGACGCGGCGATGGACACGGTCTCGGACGCCGCCCACGCGGCCTACCGCAAGCTGGTCGAGGACCCGGACCTGCCCGCGTACTTCTTCGCCTCCACCCCCGTCGACCAGCTCGCCGAGCTGCACCTGGGCTCGCGTCCCTCGCGCCGCCCGGACTCCGGCGCGGGGCTTGACGGGCTGCGGGCGATCCCGTGGGTGTTCGGCTGGACCCAGTCGCGGCAGATCGTCCCCGGCTGGTTCGGTGTGGGCTCGGGTCTGCGGGCGCTGCGCGAGGCCGGTCTGGACACCGTCCTGGACGAGATGCACGAGCACTGGCACTTCTTCCGGAACTTCGTCTCCAACGTGGAGATGACGCTCGCCAAGACCGATCTGCGGATCGCCCGCCACTACGTGGACACCCTGGTGCCCGACGAGCTCAAGCACGTCTTCGCCACGATCGAGGCCGAGCACGCCCTCACCGTCAGCGAGGTCCTGCGCATCACCGGCGGCGACGAACTGCTCGGCTCGCACCCCGTGCTCCAGCAGACCTTCGCCATCCGCGACGCCTACCTGGACCCGATCTCCTACCTCCAGGTGTCCCTGCTGGCGCGCCAGCGCGCCGAGGCCGAGCGCGGCGAGGACCCCGACCCGCTGCTCGCGCGGGCGCTGCTGCTGACCGTCAACGGTGTCGCGGCGGGCCTGCGCAACACCGGCTGACCCGCACGCGTACAGGAACAAGCCCCGGCGGCCGAACGGCTGCCGGGGCTTGTCCCTTGTCCCGCGTCAGGAGTTGTACGTCGACTGCGCCCGCTCCAGACCCTCGACGACCAGCGCCTCGACGGCGTCGGCCGCGCGGTCCACGAAGTAGTCCAGCTCCTTGCGCTCGGTCGAGGAGAAGTCCTTGAGGACGAAGTCCGCGACCTGCATCCGGCCGGGCGGGCGCCCGATGCCGAAGCGCACCCGGTGGTAGTCCGGCCCGAAGGACTTGGTCATCGACTTCAGACCGTTGTGGCCGTTGTCGCCGCCGCCGAACTTCAGGCGCAGCACCCCGTAGTCGATGTCCAGCTCGTCGTGGACGGCGACGATGTTCCCGACCGGCACCTTGTAGAAGTCGCGCAGCTGGGTGACGGGACCGCCGGAGAGGTTCATGTACGACAGCGGCTTGGCCAGGATCACCCGGCGGTTGAGGGGCCCGGCCGGACCGATCCGGCCCTCGACGACCTGGGCGCGCGCCTTGTGCGCCTTGAACTTGCCGCCGACGCGGGAGGCGAGCAGGTCGGCCACCATGAAGCCGACGTTGTGCCGGTTCCCCGCGTACTCGGGGCCGGGGTTGCCGAGGCCCACGACCAGCCAGGGCGCGTTCGCATCCGTGGTCATCAGTGCTGCGTCTCTCGTCCGTGCCGGCAGGAGGAACTCCGGTGGCGGGCCGCAGTGGCCGCCACCGGAGTCAGGCGGAGCGTACGGCTCAGGCCTCGGCGGACTCGCCCTCGGCGGACTCCGCGGCCGGCTCCTCGGCCTGGGCCGACAGGATCTGGACCACGACGGCCTCGGGGTCGGTGGCCAGGGTGGTGCCCTTGGGCAGCGGGACGTCCTTGGCGAGGATGGAGGCGCCGGCCTCCAGGCCCTCGATGGAGACGGTGACGGAGGTCGGGATGTGGGTCGCCTCGGTCTCGACGGAGAGCGTGTTCAGCACGTTCTCGACGAGGAAGCTGCCCGGGGCCAGGTCGCCCTCGGTCTCGACGGCGACCTCGACCGTGACCTTCTCGCCGCGGCGGACGAGCAGCAGGTCGACGTGGACCAGGTAGCCCTTGATGGCGTCACGCTGGACGGCCTTCGGGATCGCCAGCTCGTTCTTGCCGTCGATGTCCAGGGAGAGCAGGACGTTCGGGGTACGCAGGGCGAGCAGCAGCTCGTGGCCGGGAAGGGTGACGTGGACCGGCTCGGTGCCGTGGCCGTAGACGACCGCGGGGACCTTGTTGGCGCGGCGGATGCTGCGGGCGGCGCCCTTGCCGAACTCGGAACGGACCTCGGCGGCGAGCTTGATCTCGGACATGTGCACTCCTCGTAGAAGCAGGGGGAAAAGGGTGGCGGTTACCCGGCCACGACTGGCCTGCTACGAAGAGCGCGTCGATAACGGACCGCCGTACCGAAAACGGGTACGGCCTCCCTCGCCGAGCAACTCGATGAGTCTACCCGGCCGGGAGGCCGCACCCAAAAGGATCTTCTGTGACCCCGGTGACCTGTGGCTCCGGTGTGCCTACTGCTCCTCGAAGAGGCTGGTGACCGAGCCGTCCTCGAAGACCTCGCGGACCGCGCGGGCGATCGACGGGGCGATGGAGAGGACGGTGACCTTGTCCAGCTCCAGGTCGGCCGGGTCGGGCAGGGTGTTCGTGAAGACGAACTCGCTGACCTTGGAGTTCTTCAGGCGGTCGGCGGCCGGCCCCGACAGGATGCCGTGCGTGGCCGTCACGATGACGTCCTCCGCGCCGTGGGCGAACAGGGCGTCGGCCGCGGCGCAGATGGTGCCACCGGTGTCGATCATGTCGTCGACCAGGACGCAGACACGGCCCTCGACGTCACCCACGACCTCGTGGACGGTCACCTGGTTGGCGACGTCCTTGTCGCGGCGCTTGTGCACGATCGCCAGCGGCGCGTCCAGACGGTCGCACCAGCGGTCGGCCACACGCACCCGGCCGGCGTCCGGCGAGACGATCGTCAGCTTGGAGCGGTCCACCTTGGCGCCCACGTAGTCCGCGAGGACCGGCAGGGCGGTGAGGTGGTCGACCGGGCCGTCGAAGAAGCCCTGGATCTGGTCGGTGTGCAGATCGACCGTGAGGATCCGGTCGGCACCCGCCGTCTTCAGGAGGTCCGCGATCAGCCGGGCGGAGATCGGCTCGCGGCCCTTGTGCTTCTTGTCCTGGCGGGCGTACCCGTAGGACGGCACGATCACGGTGATGGAGCGGGCCGACGCGCGCTTCAGCGCGTCGATCATGATCAGCTGCTCCATGATCCACTTGTTGATCGGAGCCGTGTGGCTCTGGATCAGGAAGCAGTCCGCGCCACGCGCCGACTCCTGGAAGCGGACGTAGATCTCACCGTTGGCGAAGTCGAAGGCCTTCGTCGGCACGAGGCCGACACCCAGCTGGTGCGCGACCTCCTCGGCCAGCTCGGGGTGGGCGCGGCCGGAGAAGAGCATCAGCTTCTTCTCGCCGGTCGTCTTGATCCCGGTCACAGCACTGTCTCCTCAGAGGTGTCTTCTGCTGCTGAGCCCGCGCGGTCCCTTGGCGACGAGCCAGCCGAATCGTGTGCGCCTATCACGGTACGCCGTGACAGGCGCAGATGTTTCCGGTCAGTTTTCGCCAACGGCCTCTTCGGAAGCGGCCGCAGCCGCCTGCGCGGCCGCGCTGCCCGGCCGCTTGCGGGCCACCCAGCCCTCGATATTCCGCTGCTGGCCACGGGCCACGGCCAGCGAACCCGCGGGCACGTCCTTGGTGATGACGGACCCGGCCGCGGTGTAGGCGCCGTCCCCCACTGTGACAGGAGCAACAAACATGTTGTCCGAACCCGTCTTGCAGTGCGAGCCGATCGTCGTGTGGTGCTTGGCCTCGCCGTCGTAGTTCACGAACACGCTCGCCGCACCGATGTTCGAGTACTCACCGATGGTCGCGTCGCCCACGTACGACAGGTGCGGCACCTTGGTGCCCTCGCCGATCGTCGCGTTCTTGGTCTCGACGTACGTACCGATCTTCGCCTTCACCCCGAGACGGGTGCCGGGCCGCAGATAGGCGTACGGGCCCACCGACGCGTCCTCGCCGATCTCCGAGTCGTACGCCACGGTGTTGTCCACCCGCGCCTGGGAGCCGACCTTGGTGTCCGTCAGCCGCGTGTTCGGACCGACCTCGGCGCCGCGGCCCAGGTGCGTGGAACCGAGCAGCTGGGTGCCCGGGTGCACGAGCGCGTCCTGCTCGAAGGTGACGGTCACGTCGATGAAGGTGGTGGCCGGGTCCACGACCGTGACACCCGCCAGCATCGCCCGCTCCAGCAGGCGGTCGTTCAGCAGCCGCCGCGCCTCGGCGAGCTGCACGCGGTTGTTGATCCCCAGGATCTCCCGGTGGTCCCCGCCGACCGACGCGCCCACCCGGTGCCCCGCCTCGCGCAGGATGCCGAGCACGTCCGTGAGGTACTCCTCGCCCTGGCTGTTGTCCGTGCGGACCTTGCCCAGCGCGTCCGCGAGCAGCGCTCCGTCGAAGGCGAACACCCCGGAGTTGATCTCCCGGATCGCCCGCTGCTCCTCGGTCGCGTCCTTGTGCTCGACGATCGCGGTGACCTCGCCGGAGGCGCCGTCGCGCACGATCCGGCCGTAGCCGGTGGAGTCGGGGACCTCGGCGGTGAGCACGGTGACGGCGTTGCCGTCGGCCTCGTGCGTACGCGTGAGGGCGGCCAGGGTGTCGCCGGTCAGCAGCGGGGTGTCGCCGCAGACCACGACGACGGTGCCCTCGATGGACTGGCCGAGCTCCTCCAGCGCCATCCGGACCGCGTGGCCGGTGCCGTTCTGCTCGTGCTGGACGGCGGTGCGCACCGAGGCGTCGATCGCGCCGAGGTGGGCGCCGACCTGCTCGCGGGCGTGGCCGACGACCACGACGAGGTGCTCGGGGTCGAGCTCACGGGCGGCCGCCACGACATGACCGACGAGCGAGCGCCCGCAGATCTCGTGCAGGACCTTGGGGGTGGCCGACTTCATACGGGTGCCCTCGCCCGCGGCGAGGACGACGACGGCCGCCAGTGGGATATCCCCAGTTCGAGCGGAGCCGAGAACTTGGGGAAGAGTGGCGCTCACGGGAATGCCCTTCGGCTTTGTGTGGTGGACATCCGCAGGATACCGGGGGGTTGGCGGGCGGAAATCCGGGTGGGGGAGGGGGAAACACGTCGGGTCCTGACTGGGACAGTCAGGACCCGACGCAGAAGCTCCCCCGCCAGGACTCGAACCCGGACATAGGGCACCAAAAGCCCCAGTGCTGCCAATTACACCACGGGGGATGGAAACCGACGTGACCGGACAATGCGTCAGGCCGTCGGATCGGCACCCAACACTATGCCGTACCAAGCGCCTTCCGTGCGACGGCGGAGATCGGCGCGCTCGCCGACGTGACCGGGCGCCGCCCGATGCGCCGGGCCGCCGGACGGGTGCCGCGACCGTACGTGTTCGATCGTGTTCCGTGCTGCTGAAGTCACCGGAAAATCGCTGGCGGGCGCCCGTAGGCTGGATGGCATGACCGCAACGGGGGCAGACCACGACTCCGCGGGGACGACCTCCCGCGGCTGGTGGTGGTGGGAACGGCGGCGGGGTGCCGCCCTGGATATCGGACTGGGGCTGGCCTCCGCGTTCGAGTGCGCACTGGAAGGCGTGAAGTTCGCCGGGGACGCGGGGGTCCCCGTACCGGCCGGGGTGCTCTTCGGGCTGGTGGCCGGGGTGACCCTGGCCGCGCGGCGGCGCTGGCCGGTCGCCGTCGTGCTCGTCTCCATCGCCGTGACCCCGGCCAACATGGGCTTTCTGCTCGGCATCGTCGGCCTGTACACCCTGGCCGCCTCCGAGGTGCCGCGCCGCATCACCGCCGCGCTGGCCGGAATGTGCCTGGCGGGCACCTTCATCGTCACGTTCGTACGGATGAACCAGAGCGTCGACGACGGCGCCTTCGACGGCGGGCGCTGGCTGGTCCCGCTCTTCTCCGGCGTGATGGCGCTCGGCCTGACCGCCCCGCCGCTGCTCCTGGGACTCTATATAGGGGCCAGGCGCCGGCTGATGGAGTCCCTGCGCGAGCGCGCCGACTCCCTGGAGCGGGAGCTGTCGCTGCTCGCGGACCGCGCGGAGGAGCGCGCCGAGTGGGCCCGTACGGAGGAGCGCACCCGGATCGCCCGCGAGATGCACGACGTGGTCGCCCACCGGGTGTCCCTGATGGTGGTGCACGCGGCGGCGCTCCAGGCGGTGGCGCGCAAGGACCCGGAGAAGGCCGTCAAGAACGCGGTGCTCGTCGGTGACATGGGCCGCCAGGCGCTGACGGAGCTGCGCGAGATGCTGGGCGTGCTGCGTACGGGGGAGGCGGTGCGGCGGGCGGACCGGGCGGACCGGGCGGCCCGGGCGGACGTGCCGGACGTGCCGGCGGCGGTCCCGCTCGCGGCCGTGGGCGCGGCGGCTGCGGCGGCGGCCGCCGCCGCGGAGGAGGGGCCGTGCCTGGCCGACATCGAGGCGCTGGTCGGCCAGTCCCGGGAGGCCGGGATGGTGGTCGAGCTGACGGTGCACGGCGTGGAGCGGGCGTACGACGCGCTGGTGGAGCAGACCGCGTACCGGGTGATCCAGGAGGCGCTCACCAATGTGCACAAGCACGCGGCGGGCGCCAAGGTGATGGTCCGCCTCGCCCACCGGGACGCCGAGGTGGCGATGCAGATCGAGAACGGCCCCGCGGACGGCGCGACGGCGGACGCGGGGCTGCCCAGCGGGGGGAACGGGCTGGTGGGGATGCGGGAGCGGGTGCTGGCCCTGGGGGGTGTGTTCGTCTCCGGGGTCACGGACGCGGGGGGTTGGCGGGTGTCGGCTGTGCTGCCGTCCCGGGGGGAGGGGTTGTAGGGGCCGCGGTTCGCAGTGGGCTGCCCACGCGGTTCCCCGCGCCCCTTTTTGGCCGGGGGTTCGTGTGCGGGTTGTGGGGGGTTGCTCGCGCAGTTCCCCGCGCCCCTCTCTGGCCGGAGTTCGTCTGCGGGTGGTGGACGGCTGGTCGCGCAGTTCCCCGCGCCCCTTTTTTCGGCCGGGGGTTCGTGTGCGGGCCCGTGGGGGGTTGCTCGCGCGGTTCCCCGCGCCCCTTGGGGTGCTTGGGGTGGCGTTTTGTGTGCGGGTTGTGGGGGCTGGTCGCGCAGTTCCCCGCGCCCCTGGGGGGTGTGGTCGAGCTGGGAGTTCCGGGTGCCGCCGGACGCCTGGGGGCGCGGGGAACTGCGCGAGACGCGGGCACGGTCCGCAGACGAACGAGGGTTTTGAGGGGCGCGGGGAACTGCGCGAGCAACCCACCACCGGGTCGCAGACGAACTCCTGGCGAGGGGCTTCCCACCGGGGCGCAGACGAAGCCCTGGACGCGTCAGGGGCGCGGCGACGTCAGGCGGATCGGCTGGACTCCGGTCATCAGGGTGTTCAGGGCCAGATCCAGGTCCGCGCCCAGATACCAGTCCCCCGTGTGGTCGATGCTGTACACCCTCCCCTCGCTGTCGATCGCCAGCACCGCCTGCTGCTCCCCCTCCTCCCCCAGCGGCGCCAGCTCCGTCTCCAGCGCACGCCCGAGGTCCGCGAACGTACGGGCCAGATGGAGCCCGGCCACCGGGTCGAAGCGGACCGTGGCGGGCGCGTTGTGGCGGCCGGGGCCCGGCGCGGTCAGCCGCAGGCCCCCGAACTCGGCCCACGCCTCCACGGCCGCCGGGAACACGGTGTGGCGGTGCCCGGCGGGCGAGGTGTGCGCGCGCAGTACGTCGGCCCAGGCCTCGGCCTGCCTGATGTCCCAGCGGCCCGGGTGCCACCCGGCGGCGCGCAGCGCGGCGTCGACGGGCACGGGGAAGCGGGTGGTGGAGACGTCCGGCATCGTGTGCGGTTCAGCCCTTCTCGGCGGCGGGGTCCACGGCGCGCACCCCGAAGTGGGCGAGCAGCGCGGTGCAGGAGCGGCAGGGCGGGGCGTAGCTGCCGTGCAGCGGGTCGCCGTCCTCGCGGATGCGGCGGGCGGTGACCTTGGCGTGCTTCAGCGCGCGGCGCGCCTCGCTGTGGGTCAGCGGCTTGCGGCCGGACCTGCGTGACTTGCCCGAGCGGGCCGACTCCAGGGAGGAGAGCTGGCGCGAGAGCAGGATCGCCTCGGGGCAGCGCCCGGTGAAGCGTTCGCGCTGGCCGCTGGTGAGGGTGTCGTGGAAGTCCTGTACGAGCGGGTGGAGCACCGGTGGCTGGTCGCCCTTGCCCGCGGTACAGGTCAGCGTCTGGCCCCGGACCGAGAGCGCGGCGGCCACGGCGGGAAGGATGCCGTCGCGGCGGTGCAGCAGTACAGGCGCGGAGGCGGTCGTGCTGCTCCACTGGAGCCGCGGATCCCCCGTTCCCGGGCCCGCCCCCGGCCCCATCCCCGTCCCCGTTCCCGGGCCCGTCCCGGTTCCGGGCGCCGCCGTCGGCGCCCCCGCCCGGGGGTCTCCCGCCCCCGGCGCCCCGGCCCGGGAGGCGTTCGCCGCCGTACCCGATATGTCGGTCGTTCCGTGCATGGTGCTCGCTGTCCCTCCCGTTGCCGACGCTCTTCGCCGCCGGTGTCAACGCCCCCGTTAACGCCCCGTTGCGGGAACAGACTGCCAAATGTGCCCAGTGGTACGGAAGCTGGGGCTCTGATGTCACTACGTCCGTGTCGTCACCATCGCCGCACGGTGACCCGGTTGTGACACCAGGTCACGGTGGTGCGGGGGCCGGGCGCACGGCAGGGACCCGGTATTGCCCCACCGCATAGTCTGGTCCTCACCAGCCAGACGCAGCAGCTCGCACGCAGGGGGCATCCGCCATGACGACAGGTCGGCTCGGGCACGCCGCGCCACCGAACGCGGCCTACGCCGGGCAGGTCGTGAACTTCCCGGACCCGGTCCGCGCCTCCCGCCACCCCCGAGGGGTGCGGGTGGACGGTGACGGCTACCCGGACTTCTCGGCGTACGCGCGCGCGGCGGCGGAGATCGCGGAGCCGCCGGAGGGCTTCGGCGTGGACGAGCTGCGGCTGACGGACTACGTGTCGGCCAACGCGGCGCTCGCCGCCGACGGGCACGAGCTGTGGGACACCGTCCCCGCGGTCGCCACCCCGCACGGCTGGACCTGGCACCATGTGCCCGGCACCCGCCGGCTGGAGCTGGTCCCGGTCGAGGTGAAGGCCCTGCTGCGCCACCACGGAGGGCTGACGACGGCCGGTGTCGACCAGGACAAGCGCGGCACCCGCCCGCTCCAGGAGACGCGCCCCGCGCACTTCGGAGTGCCCAAGGACCTGGTGTCCGTCTCCGAGGCCCAGATCCTGGGCGTCGAGGAGGACTTGGGGTACCGGCTGCCCGGCGCATACCGGACCTTCCTGAAGGCGGCGGGCGGTTGCGCGCCGGTGGGCGCGGCGCTCGACGCGGAGCTGGGGCTGCTGGTGGACCAGCCGTTCTTCACCGTCCGCGACCAGGCGGCGGTCAACGACCTCGTCTACGTCAACAAGTGCCTGCGCGACCATCTGACCAAGGACTACCTGGGCGTGGCCTTCGTCCAGGGCGGCATCCTCGCCGTGAAGGTGAAGGGTTCCGCGACCGGCTCGGTCTGGTTCTGCGCGTACGACGACGCGCGCGACCAGGACGGCTGGGGGGTGCAGGAGCGCGTGGAGCGGCTGCTGCTGCCCTGCGGTACGGATTTCGACGACTTCCTCCAGCGCCTGGCGGGCAACCCGCCGGAGCTGGAGACCGTGGCGAACCTGATGGTGGACGGCGGCTTCGCGCGCGCCGTACCGGTGGGGGAGTGAGTGTGATGGTGACCTTCGCCCAGGCGCAGGAGCGCGCGGAAGAGTGGATCAACGGGGACGTTCCCGCGTACCAGCACCGCGAGGTGCGGGTGCGGGAGTTCGAGCTGGGGTTCGTGGTGTGGGCCGAGGACCGGGCCGAGGGCCCCTCCTCGGACGGCGGCCGCCAGCGGCTCGTCATCGCCCGCGACAGCGGGGAGGCCACGCTGTGGCCGGGACTGCCGGTGGGTGAGGTGATCCGGCGGTACGAGGAGGAGTACGGCGTGGCGGACGAGCCCGAGGACGCGGCGCCCGCGCCCGCGCCGGAACGCATCGACCTCAACCAGACGTCGTTCCTGCTGACGCCGCCGGAGTGGTTGCAGGAGGCGGCGGACAGGATGGGGATCCCGGACCGCCGGGACAACGGCCCGACCCCGGCCTCGACTCCGGCCCCGGCCCCCGCCTCGACTCAGACTCCGGCTCCGGCGTCCGCCTCGACTCCGGCCCCGGCCCAGGCTCCGGCTCCGGCGTCCCCCTCGACTCCGGCCCCGGCCCCCGCGCCGGGTTCGGCCTCGGCGCCCGCTCCGGGTCCCAACCCGAGTCAGGGGTCCGCCCCGACCCCTGCTCCCGTCCAGGACGCGGGACCTGCGTGGCCGGCCCCGGCCCCCGCTGCGGGTCAGGGCTCCGCCCCGGCTCCGGCCCTGGGTTCGACCCCGAGTCAGGGGTCCGCCCCGACCCCTGCTCCCGTCCAGGACGCGGGACCTGCGTGGCCCGCCCCGACGCCTGCTCCGGGCTCCGCCCCGGCCTCGACCTCGACCCCGCCCCCCGTTCAGGACGCGGTCCCCTCGTGGCCGGCCCCTGCCCCGGCCCCCGTCCCCGCTCAGGACGCGGCGCCCGCGTGGCCGGCTCCCGTGCCCGGGTCCTCCGGGGCGGTGCCGTGGCCGGCGCCGGATGCCGATGCGCCGGCCGGGGCGACCCCATGGGCCGGTACGGACACCAACGCCGGGTCGGACGAGGGCTCCGTACCGCTTCCGGCGACGGTGTTCGCCCCGCCGCTGTCCGGTTCGGACCTGGACGACACCCCGCCGCCGAGGGTCCTCCCGGAGGCCAGGACGGCGCTGCTCCAGGGCGGCAGCCAGCTCCCGCCGACGGCCATCGCCCCGGCGCTCGACCCGCAGGCACCGCCGCCGGGGGCGACGGGCGGTCAGGACGCGCCCGGTGCGCCCGCCGGCCCCGGTGCTTCCGGTGCGCCCGGTGGTTCCGGTGCGCCGGTCGGCCCGGGCGTGCCCCCCGGTCCCGGTGCGCCCGGTGCCCCGGCCGGCCCCGGTGCGGCTGCCGCTCCCGGCACCCCCGCCGCTCCCGGTGCCCCCGCCTCCCCGGCGGCCCCCTCCGCCGCCGACATCGCCGACGCCGCCACCAGTAAGGCCGCTCCGCCGCGTGGGGCCCGGGGGAGTACTCCGCCGCCGCCCGGGGAGCCCGGGGTTCCGGGGGCGCGGCCGGGTGGGGCGCCCGCCTACGTACCCACGCAGCTGGTCTCGCAGCTCGGGCCCGACGGGCCGCAGCCCGCCGGGCCGCCCACGCCGCCGCCGGGCGGGGGCGTGCACCACGCCGCGACCATGCTGGCCGACCCCGGTCAGCTCGGGGCCGGGCCCCAGCCGCCCGCGCCTCCCGGGCCGCCCGGCGCCCCCGGTGCCGCCCGCGCTCCCCAGCCGCCGGGGCCGCCCGGTGTGCCCGGCGCGCCGCAGCCCCCCGGCGCGCCCGGGGTGCCCGGCGCCGGTGGCGGTGCGCACCACGCCGCGACGATGCTGGCCGACCCCAGTCAGCTCGGGGCCGGTGGGCGGCCCGGCGCGCCCCAGCCCCCCGGGCCGCCCGGGATGCCGGGCGCGCCCCAGCCTCCCGGTGCGCCCGGGATGCCCGGCGCTCCCGCCGGTCCCGGTGGCGTCCACCACGCGGCCACCATGCTCGCCGGGCCCGCCCAGATGGGGCCGGGCGCGCCGCAGCCCCCGAGGCCGCCCGCGTACGGCTATCCCCAGCAGCCCACCGGGGTGCCGACCGTGGGGCCGGGGTACCAGGCCGTGCTGCGCTACCGCGCCGCCGACGGGTCCGAGCAGCAGCTCATCCGGCGCTCGGCGCCCGGCATCCCGCACCCCGAGTGGCAGATCTTCCACGAGCTGCGCCAGATGAACGTGCCGCCGGACCACGTCCTGGAGCTGCACACCGAGCTGGCGTCGTGCGAGCTGCCCGGCGGGTACTGCGCGCGGATGATCCGGGAGACCTGGCCGCAGGTGCGGATCACCTCCGTCGCCCCGTACGGCACGGACCACGCCTCCCGCCGCCAGGGAGTCCAGCACCTGCTCACCCACCAGGGGGAGCTGGCGCAGGTGGCGGACGGTCCCGCCCGGCCGCAGCCGGTGCGCGCGCCGCTGCCGCAGGTGCAGCCCGCGCCGCCGCTGCCCCCGGAGGGCGTGGCGCACGAGCTGGCCGGTGCCTTCGGCCCGCAGGGCGTCTTCCGCTTCGACCAGCGGGCGGTGTCCCGCCAGGGCGTGCCCGAGGCCGTCGCGGTGACGCTGGTGTGGGCGGGGCTGCCGGTGGACTTCGGGCCGTTCTTCTGGGCGCAGGCCGTGCCCGGCCAGCCGGTCCCGACCCTCGCCGAACTGGCCGCCCAGCGGCAGGTGCAGGCGGCCCCGGACGCGGGCTCGTACCTGGTCATGGGCTCCGACTTCGGCCGGGCGATCTGTGTCCAGTACGGCACCGCGCACATCGTCGCGGTGCCGGTGGAGGCGGGCCCGGGCGGCCAGTCCGTGCCGCCGCAGTTCGTGAACTCGGGGCTGCCCGAGTTCGTCCGCTGCATGGCGCTGCTCGGCCGGATGTGGCGGCTGCGCTACGGGCTCAACCCCGAGCAGGCGGGCCGCTGGACGGTCGACTTCCAGGCGCAGCTCGCCGCGCTCGACCCGGCGGCGCTCGCCTCGCCGGAGAGCTGGTGGTCGGTGCTGCTGGAGCAGTTCTGGGACGGGCTGCTCTGAGCCGGCGGCCGGAGGCGTACGTATACGTACGTAAGGAAGTGCGTTGATAGGACGAGGCGTTCGCCGCACCGCGCGGCGGGCGCCTCGTCGCCGTTCCGGTATCCGTTCCCGTACGGCTTCCGGTTCTGACGGCAGTTGACGCATCCTTGGCCGTTATGGATGGGCGGAGTGTCGCGTTATGACCACTTCGCTTCGATCCAGCAGGATGTGCCCCGGACAAGCCGGAGAGGTCGGAGGACGTCAACGATGAGTGCAGCGCCCGAACCACCGCAGTCACCCCGGGGTATCGCCGTCGTGCGGGGCGGCCGGGGCTACCGGACCGACCAGGTCGACCACCGGCTGGGCGTCCTCGGCGAGGAGCGCGACGCCGCGTGGGAGCGCGCGGCGCGGCTCACCGTCCTCGCCAAGCGCATGGAGGCGGAGGCGGCCGCCCTGCGCGACCGGGCCGCGGCGCTGGGCCCGCAGTCGTACGAGGCGCTCGGCCGCCGGGCCCAGGCGCTGTACGCCCTCGCGGTCGAGGAGGCCGACGCCGTACGGGCGGCTGCCCAGGAGGAGGCGGCGGCCGTACGGGACGCGGCGGACGCGGCCGGGCGCCGGGCGCGCGAACGCGCCCGCGAGCACGCGGACACCGTCCGCGCCGAGGCCGAGGAGCGGGCGCGGCACCTGCTGCTCGCGGCCCGGGCGAGCGCCGACGAGCACCGCGGGAAGGCCCGGGCCGAGGCGGACGAGTGGCGCGCCGAGGCGGCGGACGCGCTGCGCGAGGTGCGCGAGCGGACCGGGGCCGCGCGGGCCGAGCAGGAGCGCGAGCACACCGCGCGCTTCGAGGCCCTCGACCGGGAGACGGCCGCGCGGGAGGCGGAGCTCGACGCCCGGCACGCCGAGCTGACCACCCGGGCCGAAGCCGCCCTGGCCGACGCGGAGCGGGCCTTCGCCGAGGAGCGGGAGGCCGCCCGCCACGGCCAGGAGGACGCCGACGCGCGGGCCGCGGAGCTGGTCGCGGCGGCGCGGGTGCGGGCCGAGCGGATCGCGCGCGAGACCGAACGGGTGCTGCGGGAGCACGCCCAGGCCCGCGAAGAGGCCGTCGCGCACATGGCGCACGTACGCAGCAGCCTGGCGGGGCTGACGGGGCGGGCCCCGGCGGAGGGCTGATCCGGCGGGGCGCCCGGGGTCTGGGGCCCGGGGCCCGGGGGCGGCAGGGCCGGTCCGCCCGGACCCCGAGGCCGCTCACCGGGGGCTCGGGCCAGCGCGTCAGCGCCGTGCGCCCGCCAGGATCCAGCCCTCCACGGCCTCGTACCGCTGCCGCTGGGCGTAGACGTCACGGCGGCTGAGCACCGTGCCCAGCCAGCCCACCGCGAAGCCGAACGGGATGGAGACGATGCCGGTCGTGGTGAACGGGAACCAGGCGAAGTCATGGGCGGGGAAGACGGCTTGGGGCGAGCCCGACACCAGCTTCGTGCCCGTCATCACCACCACCGTGAAGAGCGTGCCGCCGATCAGCGTGCAGAGCAGCCCGGCCCGGGTGTAGCGGCGCCAGAACAGGCTGAGGACCAGGGCCGGGGCCAGGGCGGACGCGCCCAGGCAGAACGAGAGGGTGACCAGCGGCTGGAGGTTGTGGCTCTGGGCCGCCGTCGCCAGCGCGATCGCCGGGACGCCGACGGCGAGCGCGGCGACCCGGGCCGTGTTCGTCTCGGTGGCGTCCCGCACCCCGGTCCGGCCGCGCACCGCGTGCGCGACCAGGTCGTGGGCGAGCGAGTTGGCGCACGCCAGGGTCATCCCCGAGATGGAGGCCAGCAGCGTCATGAAGATCGCGGTGGCGACCGCGGTGAAGAGCAGGGTGCCGGCCGTCGACGCGTGCGGGCCGACGAGCGCCTGGCTGGTCAGCAGGATGGACGTCCTGCCCTGCGGGTCCGCCGCGGTCAGGGCGCGCCGGCCCACGACGGCCGCCGCGCCGAAGCCGATCACGATCAGCGCGAAGCAGATCACCACGACGGCCGAGACCGCCCAGGAGAGCGAGCGCCGCACCGCGCGGGCGCTGCGGGCGCTGTACATCCGCATGGTGATGTGCGGCAGGCAGGCCGCGCCGATCACCACCGTGAGCTGCGAGGAGACCATGTCCAGCGCGTCGCCGCCGAACTGGAGCCCGGAGGAGAGGTACGCCGGACCCGCGCCGCTGCCCCGCGCCGCCTCGCCGAGCAGCCGCCCGGGGCTCCAGCCGTACCGGTTCAGGACCAGGGCGGCGACGGTGAGCGAGGAGACGGCGAGGACGACGGTCTTGACCGCCTGGATGAACGCGGTGCCCTTCATGCCGCCGATCGCCGCGTAGCCGATCATCAGCAGCCCGAGCATCACGACGCAGCCGGTCTTGAACCGCGCGGTGTCGAAGCCCAGGACGAACGCGATGAGGTCGCCCGCGCCGGCCAGCTGGACCACCATCAGCGGCAGCAGCGCGGCGAGCGTGACCAGGCACGCGGTGACCCGGACCGCGGGCCCGGGCGCCCGCCGCGCGAACGCGTCGCCCATGGTGAACTTCCCCGCGTTGCGCAGCGGTTCGGCCAGCAGGAACATCAGCAGCACGAGCGAGAGAGCGGTGCTCAGGGTGAGGACGAGACCGTCGTACCCGGTCAGGGCGATGACGCCGACCGTACTGAGCACGGTGGCCGCCGAGACGTAGTCCCCGGCGATGGCCAGGCCGTTGCGCAGCGGCGAGAGCGAGCGGTAGCCGGTGTAGAACTCGCCGAGGTCGTCGCGGTCGGGCGCGGTCATCACGCACAGGAGCAGGGTCACGGTGATCACCGCGATGAACGCGACCAGGGACATGGCCCGGGCGTCGGAGGCGAATTCGGTCATCGGGGGCCTCCGTCCGTGTACCGGCGGGAGTGCGCCGGCCGCTGTGCCGCCCGGTGCCGCAGCGCCGCGGCGAGCGGGTCGACGGTGCGCTGGGCGGTCCACTCGTACACGGCCGCGGCGGCGAGCGTCACGGGCAACTGGCAGAGCCCGAGCAGCAGTCCGGCGGTGAGGCCGCCGGTTATGTGCCGGGAGAGGAGGCCGGGGGCGTACCCGGAGAGGAGCAGGAAGAGGACGAAGTACCCGAGGGCGGTGAGGGTGGAGACGCGTCGCAACAGACGGTAGGCGGACCGGAGTTGGGGGAGGCCCGGGGAGGGGTGGTGGTGCGTCATCGGCTGCTCCTTGCAGAGGGGGGACGGGGAGCCGGAAGCGCTGGTGGGTGGCGGCGAACTTACCGGTCGGTATGGGGGCTGGGGAGTCCTTGGGAGGAAAATTTCGGCGGGTGGATTGGTTACCGTGGGTAAGTTTTCTCTCGCGTCCCCGCACCCGGGGGCCGGTGCCGGCCCGGAGGAGCGCGAGGAACCGCGCGAGCACCCGAGCGGCCCGCACGCCGCGGCACCACCGCGCCCGCCCGCCGCCCGGGCCACCCCGCACGCCGCGGCACCACCGCGCCCGCCCGGCGCCCGAGCCACCCGTCTCCACCCCCTCACCCCCGCCCTGAGCGGCGACGGAGAGCGTCCGGGTGGAGACGCCCCCGACGGGACTCAGCCCTGGGGTGGAGAGCCCCTACGGGTTCCTCCCTACTTCAGGGCAGGGGGCGTTCGTCCTGGCGGAGGACGAGAAGAGGGGGAGCGGTTCTTTAACGTGGTCCTACATCGAGCGGCTGCGGGGGGCCGCAGGTGGGAGGTGGGGCTAACCCCCCACTCAAGACACCGCCGGGCACCAGGGTGCCGGGCGTCCTCGATCGCCAGACTCAAGACGTACGCACGACACGCGGCGGCGACGAGGCTCCGGGATCACCGGACGAGCCGAGCCGCCGACGCTTGGACGCACTGACTCGCAACGAGGAGAAGAACCGTGACAACGGCTGTGACCATTCCCAGGCACGGGGGCACTGGAGGGCAAACGGCGGTCGCGGCTCGGGCGCGCCAGGTCGTCAAGGCGTACGGGTCGGGCGAGACCCGCGTCGTGGCCCTCGACCACGTGGACGTCGACATCGCGCGGGGGCAGTTCACCGCGATCATGGGCCCGTCGGGCTCCGGCAAGTCCACGCTGATGCACTGCCTGGCCGGGCTCGACACGGTGACGGGCGGACAGATCTACCTGGACGACACCGAGATCACCGGCCTCAAGGACAAGAAGCTCACGCAGCTGCGCCGCGACCGCATCGGCTTCATATTCCAGGCGTTCAACCTGCTGCCGACGCTCAACGCGCTGGAGAACATCACGCTCCCCATGGACATCGCGGGCCGCAAGCCCGACCGGGAGTGGCTGGACCGCGTGGTGGAGACCGTCGGGCTCGCCGGGCGGCTCAAGCACCGCCCCACCCAGCTCTCCGGCGGTCAGCAGCAGCGCGTCGCGGTGGCCCGCGCCCTCGCGGCCCGGCCCGAGATCATCTTCGGTGACGAGCCGACCGGCAACCTGGACTCCCGCGCGGGCGCCGAGGTCCTCGGCTTCCTGCGCCGCTCGGTCGACGAGCTGGGCCAGACCATCGTGATGGTCACCCACGACCCGGTCGCCGCGTCGTACGCGGACCGGGTGCTCTACCTCGCGGACGGCCGGATCGTCGACGAGATGTTCCGCCCGACCGCGGAGGCCGTGCTCGACCGCATGAAGGACTTCGACGCGCGGGGGCGGACGTCATGACCGTGCTCAAGACCTCGATGCGCAACTTCCTCGCGCACAAGGGACGGATGGCCCTCTCGGCCGTCGCGGTCCTGCTCTCGGTGGCGTTCGTGTGCGGCACGCTCGTCTTCACCGACACCATGAACACCACCTTCGACAAGCTCTTCGCGGCCACCGCCGCCGACGTCACCGTCAGCCCGAAGAACGCCAAGGCCGACGACCGCCCGCAGACCGGCCGGCCCGAGACGCTGCCCGCCTCGGTCCTGGAGAAGGCGCGCGGCGCCGCCGGGGTGAAGTCCGCCGAGGGCGGCGTCTCCAGCTCCAGCGTCACGGTCGTCGACTCCGACAACAAGAACATGGGGTCTTCCAACGGAGGCCCCACGATCGCCGCCAACTGGACCGGCAACGACCTCAAGGCGATGGAGATCACCTCCGGTCACGCCCCGCGCGGGCCGACCGAGATGATGGTCGACGCCGACACCGCCGACAAGCACGACCTGAAGATCGGCGACGAGCTGCGCACCATCGCCGTCACCGGCGACTTCACGGCGAAGATCACCGGTATCGCCTCCTTCAAGGTGACCAACCCGGGCGCGGCGATCGTCTACTTCGACACCGCCACCGCCCAGCGCGAACTGCTCGGCCGGACCGGCCTGTTCACCAACGTCTCGCTCACCGCCGCCGAGGGCGTCAGCGACGTGCAGCTGAAGCAGAACGTCGCCGCCCGGCTCGGCGCCGGTACGTACAAGCTGGAGACCGCCGCCGAGGCCAAGGAATCGGGCCGCGACTCGCTCGGCTCCTTCCTGGACGTGATGAAGTACGCGATGCTCGGCTTCGCCGGAATCGCCTTCCTCGTCGGCATCTTCCTGATCATCAACACCTTCTCGATGCTGGTCGCCCAGCGCACCCGCGAGATCGGTCTGATGCGGGCCATCGGCTCCAGCCGCAAGCAGGTCAACCGCTCGGTCCTGGTCGAGGCGCTGCTGCTCGGCTTCTTCGGCTCGGTCCTCGGCGTCGGCGCGGGCGTCGGCCTGGCCGTCGGCCTGATGAAGATCATGGGTTCGATGGGCCTGGAGCTGTCCACCGACGACCTCACGGTCGCGTGGACGACCCCGGTGGTCGGCATGCTGCTCGGCATCGTCGTCACCGTCCTCGCCGCCTACCTCCCGGCCCGCCGGGCGGGCAAGATCTCGCCCATGGCGGCCCTGCGCGACGCCGGTACGCCGGCCGACGGCAAGGCGGGCCTGGTCCGGGCGATCATCGGCCTGGTCCTCACCGGCGCCGGCGCCGCCTCGCTCTACGCCGCGGCCCACGCCGACAAGGCGAGCTCCGGCGCGGGCGTCCTCGCCCTCGGCGTGGTGCTCACGCTCATCGGCTTCGTGGTGATCGGCCCGCTGCTCGCGGGCGGTGTGGTGCGGGTGATCAGCGTCCTGGTGCTCCGGATGTTCGGCCCCGTCGGCCGGATGGCCGAGCGCAACGCGCTGCGCAACCCGCGGCGTACGGGAGCGACCGGCGCGGCCCTGATGATCGGGCTCGCCCTGGTGGCCTGCCTCGCCGTGGTCGGCTCCTCGATGGTCGCCTCGGCCACCGCCGAGCTCGACAAGTCGGTCGGCGCGGACTTCATCGTCCAGTCGGGCGGCAACGACGGCCGCCCGATCGTGCCGCAGGCCGCCGACGCCCTGCGCAGGACCCCGGGCATCGCCCACGTCACCGACTACAAGTCGGTGGACGTGAGGATCACCACCCCGGACGGGAAGACCGGTGACGAGGACCTCGCCGCCGCCAGCCCGACCTACGCCGAGGACCTGCGCCGCGAGACGGTCTCCGGCAAGCTCTCCGAGGCGTACGGCAAGGACGCGATGTCGGTCGGCGACAAGTTCGCCGGGGACCACGGCGTGAAGGTCGGCTCCACGCTGACCGTCGCCTTCAAGGGCGGCCGTACGGCCCACCTCAAGGTCGCGGCGATCACCTCGGACGACACCAACGTCGACAAGGGCGCGATGTACACCAACGTCACGACCGCCGAGCGCTATCTGCCCGCCGACCGGGTGCCGAAGAACATGATCATGTTCGCGAAGGCCGAGGACGGCAAGGCCAAGGAGGCCTACGCGGCCCTGAAGGACGCGCTGAAGAAGTACCCGCAGTACAAGGTGCAGGACCAGACGGACTTCAAGAAGGACCTGAAGGACCAGATCGGCCAGCTCCTGAACATCGTCTACGGCCTGCTGGCCCTCGCGATCATCGTCGCGGTGCTCGGTGTGGTGAACACGCTGGCGCTGTCGGTGGTCGAGCGGACCCGGGAGATCGGCCTGATGCGCGCCATCGGCCTCTCGCGCCGCCAGCTGCGCCGGATGATCCGCCTGGAGTCGGTGGTGATCGCCCTCTTCGGCGCCCTGCTCGGCCTCGGCCTCGGCATGGCCTGGGGGACGACCGCGCAGAAGCTGCTGGCCCTGGAGGGCCTCGGCGTCCTGGACATCCCGTGGCCGACGATCCTCACCGTCTTCGTCGGGTCGGCGTTCGTGGGTCTGTTCGCCGCCCTGGTCCCCGCCTTCCGGGCGGGCCGCATGAACGTGCTCGGAGCGATCGCGAGCGAGTAGCCGCCGTACGGGGGTCGGCGGGGTGGCCCCGGGGAGTCCGCACGGACTCTCCGGGGCCGCTTCATTTCCGGCGCGGCCCGTTCAGAGCCGGGTCAGGCCCCGCTTGAGGCGCTTGCCCAGGGGCCGCTCCACGTACCGGTGCACCAGCCAGGACACCAGCAGCATCAGCGCGATCACCCCGCTGACCAGCGGGACGGGCTTCACCTGGGGGGAGAGCGCGCCGATGATCTCCCAGCCGATGTACTCGTGGAGAAGGTAGAGCGGATACGTCAGGGCGCCTGCGTACGGCAGCCAGCGCCACTGGATCCAGGACAGCCTGCCCGTGGCGACCAGGCCCATGACCGCGAAGCACGCCGCCATGATCGCAGCGACCGGCCAGTACGGCATGGGGTGGCTCAGGCGCTCCTGGGCGTGCTCCCAGGTGCTGCGGGTGGCGGGCAGCGAGGCGGCGAGGCTGAACAGGACGATGCCGCTCAGCATCAGGTTCGGCCGGAACCGGTACATCAGATAGAAGGCGACACCCGCGATGAAGCACCAGCTGTTGTCCGGCATGACGATCATCCGCAGGGTGACGGAATCCGACTGGTAGGCGAGTGCGCTCGCCACGGCCCAGGCGCAGCAGAAGAACAGGACGCGGCGGTAGGTCAGCCCGCGCCAGGCCACCACCGCGAAGAGCAGGTAGAACCGCAGCTCCGCGAAGAGGGTCCAGTAGACGCTGTCGACGCTCTGGACGCCCATCGGCTCCTGGAACATCGTGAGGTTGGTGACGACGACGTCGAACGAGTGCGCGCGCAGCCCGCCCGGCACGGCCGTCACGACCACGGTGGTGGCGATGACCGCGAACCAGTACGCGGGGTAGAGCCGCACCACGCGCGAGACGAAGAACGACTGGAGCGGCTTGCCCCAGCTGCTCATACAGATCACGAAGCCGCTGATGAGGAAGAAGAGCTGGACGCCGAGCCAGCCGTAGGCGGCCACCGGATACGTGACCGGGAATCTCGCCCGGGAGTCGGTTTCCGGCCATCGTCCGGTGAGCGCCATGTAGTGGAACATGACGACCGTCAGGGCCGCGAGCAGGCGCAGGCCGTCGAGGGCGTAGATGCGGCTCGGGCGGCTCCCCTCGACGACGGAGCCGGTCCGCTGCGGGATGCCGGTGCTGGAGAGCACCGGCTCGGGCTGAAGGAGCGCTGTCCGCGCCTGGTCGGGCATGTCGAGCGGGTTCCCCTCGGGCACTGATTTCATGGCGGTCTCGCCGCGACGCCGCCGTGTTGCCAGGCGTTCGGCACGTCCGCCGGAGCCTATGGGTTTCCCCATCATTTGCAAAGGCTCACCTTTTACTCAGGAATACCGCCGAAGGGGTGAACCTGCTGACGCGCGCCCCCCGGCCTGCTTCCCGCGCGGGTGTCACACGGTCGGCGGGGGCGGCGCGCAGCACCCCGGTGGGGGGCGGGGGGCCGGGCGGCGGGCGGGCGTAGGCTGGAAACCCCGGCCCGTACGACGTGTCGGGCGGTTCGCGTTGCCCTCTCCCCGGGATGGAAGCCCTTCATGAGCCTGCACGGTCTGCTGGACGCGGTAGTACGGGACCCGGCGCTCGCCGAAGCGGTCAAGGCCGCGACCGACGGCCACCGGATGCATGTCGACCTCGTCGGCCCGCCCGCCGCGCGGCCCTTCGCGGTGGCCGCCCTGGCCCGGGAGAGCGGACGCCCGGTGCTCGCGGTGACCGCGACCGGGCGCGAGGCGGAGGACCTGGCGGCGGCGCTGCGCTCCCTGCTGCCCGCGGACGAGGTGGCCGAGTTCCCGTCCTGGGAGACGCTGCCGCACGAGCGCCTCTCGCCCCGCAGCGACACGGTGGGCCGCCGGCTCGCGGTGCTGCGGCGCCTGGCGCACCCTCGGGACGACGACCCGGCGGCGGGCCCGGTCAGCGTGGTGGTCGCGCCGATCCGTTCCGTTCTGCAACCGCAGGTCAAGGGCCTGGGCGAGCTGGAACCCGTGGCGCTGCGGACGGGTCAGTCGGCGGATCTGAACGCGATCGTCGAGGGCCTGGCCGCCGCCGCGTACTCGCGCGTGGAGCTGGTCGAGAAGCGCGGGGAGTTCGCGGTCCGCGGCGGCATCCTGGACGTCTTCCCGCCGACCGAGGAGCATCCGCTCCGGGTGGAGTTCTGGGGCGACGACGTCGAGGAGATCCGGTACTTCAAGATCGCGGACCAGCGTTCGCTCGAAGTCGCCGAGCACGGGCTCTGGGCGCCGCCCTGCCGCGAGCTGCTGCTCACCGACGAGGTGCGCGGCCGGGCCGCCGCCCTCGCCGAGCTCCATCCGGAGCTGGGCGAGCTGCTCGGCAAGATCGCGGAGGGCATCGCGGTCGAGGGCATGGAGTCGCTGGCGCCGGTCCTGGTCGACGAGATGGAGCTGCTGCTCGACGTGCTGCCCCAGGGCTCCATGGCGGTCGTCTGCGACCCCGAGCGGGTGCGCACCCGGGCCACCGACCTGGTGGCGACGAGCCAGGAGTTCCTCCAGGCGTCCTGGGCGGCGACGGCCGGCGGCGGCGAGGCCCCGATCGACGTCGGCGCGGCCTCGCTGTGGGGCATCGCGGACGTCCGCGACCGGGCCCGCGAGCTCGGCATGATGTGGTGGTCCGTCTCGCCCTTCGCGGCCGACGACACCGGCCCGGACACGGCGGCGGCCGCCGAGGCGGGCACCCTCAGGCTCGGCATGCACGCGCCGGAGACCTACCGGGGCGACACCCAGCGGGCGCTCGCGGACACCAAGCAGTGGCTCGCGGACGGCTGGCGCGTGGTCTACGTCACCGAGGCGCACGGCCCGGCCGCGCGCACCGTGGAGGTCCTCGGCGGCGAGGGCATCGCCGCCCGCCTCGCCGTGCTGGACCGGGAGAAGGGCGGCCCGGACGGGATCGCCCCCTCGGTGGTCCACGTCGCCTGCGGCGCCATCGACCACGGCTTCGTCGACGGGGCGCTGCGCCTGGCCGTGCTCACCGAGACGGATCTGACCGGGCAGCGCACGGCCAGCAAGGAGCTGGGCCGGATGCCGGCCCGCCGCCGCAAGACCATCGACCCGCTCACCCTCGAAGTGGGCGACTACATCGTGCACGAGCAGCACGGCGTGGGCCGCTACCTGGAGATGGTCCAGCGGACCGTCCAGGGCGCCACCCGCGAGTACCTGCTCGTGGAGTACGCCCCCGCCAAGCGCGGCCAGCCCGGCGACCGGCTCTACATCCCCACCGACCAGCTGGAGCAGGTCACCAAGTACGTGGGCGGCGAGGCACCGACCCTGCACCGGCTCGGCGGCGCCGACTGGACCAAGACCAAGCAGCGCGCCAAGAAGGCCGTCAAGGAGATCGCCGCCGACCTCATCAAGCTGTACTCGGCGCGGATGGCCGCCCCCGGCCACGCCTTCGGCCCCGACACCCCCTGGCAGCGCGAACTGGAGGACGCCTTCCCGTACGTGGAGACGCCCGACCAGCTCTCCACCATCGCCGAGGTCAAGGAGGACATGGAGAAGACGGTCCCGATGGACCGGCTGGTCTGCGGCGACGTCGGCTACGGCAAGACGGAGATCGCGGTCCGCGCGGCCTTCAAGGCGGTCCAGGACGGCAAGCAGGTCGCGGTCCTGGTGCCCACCACGCTCCTGGTCCAGCAGCACTTCGGCACCTTCTCCGAGCGGTACGGCCAGTTCCCGGTGAACGTGCGGGCGCTCAGCCGCTTCCAGACCGACACCGAGGCGAAGGCGACCCTGGAGGGACTCAAGGACGGCTCCGTCGACATCGTCATCGGCACCCACCGCCTCTTCTCCTCCGAGACCAAGTTCAAGGACCTCGGTCTGGTCATCGTCGACGAGGAGCAGCGCTTCGGCGTCGAGCACAAGGAGCAGCTGAAGAAGCTGCGCGCCAACGTGGACGTGCTGACCATGTCCGCCACCCCCATTCCCCGCACGCTGGAGATGGCGGTCACCGGCATCCGCGAGATGTCGACGATCACCACCCCGCCGGAGGAGCGCCACCCGGTGCTCACCTTCGTCGGGCCGTACGAGGAGAAGCAGATCGGCGCCGCGATCCGGCGCGAACTGCTGCGCGAGGGCCAGGTCTTCTACATCCACAACCGGGTCGAGTCCATCGACCGGGCGGCGGCGCGGCTGCGCGAGATCGTGCCCGAGGCGCGCATCCGCACCGCGCACGGACAGATGGGCGAGTCCGAACTGGAGCAGGTCGTCGTCGACTTCTGGGAGAAGAAGTTCGACGTGCTCGTCTCGACCACGATCGTCGAGTCCGGCATCGACATCTCCAACGCCAACACCCTCATCGTCGAGCGCGGCGACAACTTCGGCCTCTCCCAGCTCCACCAGCTGCGCGGCCGCGTCGGCCGCGGCCGCGACCGCGGGTACGCCTACTTCCTCTACCCGCCGGAGAAACCGCTCACCGAGACCGCCCACGAGCGCCTGGCGACCATCGCCCAGCACACGGAGATGGGCGCGGGCATGTACGTGGCGATGAAGGACCTGGAGATCCGCGGCGCGGGCAACCTGCTCGGCGGCGAGCAGTCCGGCCACATCGCGGGCGTCGGCTTCGACCTGTACGTACGGATGGTCGGCGAGGCGGTGGCGGACTACCGGGCGCAATTGGAGGGCGGGGAGCAGGAGGAGGCCCCGCTGGAGGTCAAGATCGAGCTGCCGGTCGACGCGCACGTCCCGCACGACTACGCGCCGGGCGAGCGGCTGCGCCTCCAGGCCTACCGCGCTATCGCCTCGGCCACCTCCGAGGACGACATCCGGGCCGTCCGCGAGGAGCTCACCGACCGGTACGGCAAGCTGCCCGAGCCGGTGGAGAACCTGCTCCTGGTGGCCGGGCTGCGGATGCTGGCGCGGGCCTGCGGCGTCGGTGAGATCGTGCTCCAGGGCGCCAACATCCGCTTCGCGCCGGTGGAGCTGCGCGAGTCCCAGGAGCTGCGGCTGAAGCGGCTCCACCCGCGCACGGTCATCAAGGCGCCGACCCGCCAGATCCTGGTGCCGCGCCCGACGGCCGGCAAGATCGGCGGCAAGCCGGTGGTGGGCCGCGAACTGCTGGCGTGGACGGGCGAGTTCCTCACCACGATCCTGGGGTCGTGAGCGCGGTGCGGGCCCGCGCCGCCGTGCGCGGGCGTCCGGACCGCCGGTGACTTTCCGCCTTCGAGCCCCTATGGAGGCCGGGTCGGCGGGTAGGAGTCCCTAGGATTTTGGGGTTCCGCCAACTTCGCCAGAGGACGGCCCGTTGTGACGCGTACGTACCGAACCGCCCTGGGCGCCGCCGTGCTCGCGGCCGCGCTCTCCCTCACCGGCTGCTCCGACAGCGACAGCGACAGCGACAGCGGCACCAGGACGGCGAAGCCCGGCGCGCCCGCCGCGCGGGGCGGCGCCCTGGCGGCCGTCGACACCCTCACCGTGAAGGGCCGGGCGCCGAAGACCGGTTACTCGCGCGACCAGTTCGGCCGGGGCTGGACCGACACGGACGCCAACGGCTGCGCCACCCGGGAGGACATCCTCAAACGGGATCTCAAGGACGTGAAGTACAAGGACAAGTGCGACATCGCGTCCGGGACCCTGGCCAAGGACGTCTACACCGGCCGGACCATCAAGTTCGTCCGGGGCAGCAGCAAGGTCGACATCGACCATGTGGTGGCCCTGTCGGACGCCTGGCAGAAGGGTGCCCGGAGTTGGGACAGGAAGAAGCGGGTGGCGTTCGCCAACGACCCGCTGAACCTGCTGGCCGTCGACGCGAGCGAGAACCGGCGCAAGAGCGACGGCGACGCGGCGACCTGGCTGCCGACGTTCGCGGCCGGCCGCTGCACGTACGTGGCGGACCAGGTGGCCGTCAAGAAGAAGTACGGGGTGTGGGTGACGGAGGCCGAGAAGGAGGCGATGAAGAAGGTCCTCACCGAGTGCCCGCAGCAGAAGCTGCCCACGGGGTGAGGCCCGCCCGTCTCCCCCGGCACGGCTGACGCTCAGCCCGTCTTCACCCAGTCCTGGCAGCCGCTGCTCTTGAAGTACGCGTCACCCGCGCCGATCCTCACGATCGCCGTGCCGCTCACGTTCTCGTTCGCCAGGATGGCCTCGGTGCTGTGCGAGGCGTCCTTGGCGCGCTCCCAGTAGCACTGGTCGTCCTTGTTGCCGGCCGACTTGTACGTGCCCGGCGCGACGTCGGTGCCCACCTTGAACATGCCCCCGTCGCCCTTGAGCGTCGTCCTGGGGGCGCCCTTGGCGGGGGCCTTGGGGTCGAGGAGGTGCCAGTCCGCGCAGTCGCTGCTCTTGAAGATCTTGTCGCTCGCCGCCACGGTGACGTAACTGGCGCCCGTGACGTTGTCGTTGGCGAGGATGGCGTCGGTGCTGCCCGAGGCGTCCTTGGACCGCTCCCAGTAGCAGCCGTCCTTGTTGCCGGTGCTCACGTAGGTGCCGGGCCTGATGTCCGGGCCGACCTGGAAGGTGCCGTCGCCCAGGCCCTTCTCCTTCTTCCCGCCCGCCT
Organism: Streptomyces sp. NPDC043908; assembly: GCF_056435525.1. Classification (NCBI taxonomy): domain Bacteria; kingdom Bacillati; phylum Actinomycetota; class Actinomycetes; order Kitasatosporales; family Streptomycetaceae; genus Streptomyces; species Streptomyces sp. NPDC043908. The sequence goes on from NZ_JBWKEI010000009.1 coordinate 267,926, forward strand.
CCTGCTTCTTCCCGCCCGCCGGGCTCCCGTCCGTCTTCCCGGGGGCCTGCCGCGTGGCCGCGGTGGCGGGTGCCTTGTCGTCCGAACCGCCGCCCGCGCCGACCGCGCCGCCGACGGCGACGACCGCGACGACCGCGCCGACGCCGGTGAGGACCTTGTGGCGGGCGAACCAGTTGCGCTGGTGCTGGGACATGGCTGTGCCTTTCCGTCGGGCCCTGGGGCCTGGTGAACCGATGGGTCAATCACAGCAGAGACTGTGAACCGAGTCAACAAGGTTCACAGGGATTGCTTTGTTCACGGTCGTGTATGGAGTGCTCCGAGGCGGATCGCTATGCTGGGCGGCACACAGACGAGGGGAGTCGGGCCCGTGCCGGACAACGCAGGCGAGGTGACCGCCGCCGGGATCGCCCGGCTCGCCGGGGTGGGCCGGGCGGCCGTCAGCAACTGGCGCCGCCGCCACGCCGACTTCCCCAAGCCCGTCGGCGGCACCGAGACCAGCCCCTCCTTCGCCCTGCCCGAGGTCGAGCAGTGGCTGCGCCACCAGGGGAAACTCGCCGAGGTCCCGCTGCGCGAACGCGTCTGGCAGCAGCTCTCCGGCCACCCCGCCGGGGCGGTGACCGGCCTGGTCCACGCGGGCCGGGCGCTCCTGCTGGCCCGGGACGACCCGGACGGCTGGCGCCGGCTCACCGCACTCGGGGACACCGGCTTCGCCGAGGCGCTGGCGCGGACGCTGGAAGAGGGTGTTCACAGCGGCGCTGTGAACACGCCCGCCCCAGCCCAGCCCGCCCCAGCCCAGCCCGCCCCCGCCCCGGCCGCCCCCGCCCCGGCCGAGCTCGCCGCGTCCGTACCGCTGCTGCGCGCGGTCGGGGAGCTCGCCGCCGAGCTGGGCGCCCGGCAGACCTTCGAGTTCCTGCTCGGCCGCCATCTCGACGCCAACCCGCGCCAGTACACGCTCACCCCGCCCGGCCCCGCCGAGCTGATGGCCGCGCTCGCGCTCGCCTCCCAGGCCGCCTCGGTGCTCGACCCCGCGTGCGGCACCGGCACGCTGCTGCGCGCGGTCCCGCACGCGGAGGCGGTGTACGGACAGGACGCCGACCCGGAGCTCGCGGCGCTGGCCGGGCTGCGCCTGGCCCTGCACGGCCCCGCCGAGGTGCACACCGCCGCCGCCGACTCGCTGCGCGCCGATGCCTTCCCCGCGCTCACGGTCGACGCGGTGCTCTGCCACCCGCCGTTCAACGAGCGCAACTGGGGCCACGACGAGCTCGCCTACGACCCGCGCTGGGAGTACGGCCTGCCCGCGCGCACCGAGTCCGAACTGGCCTGGGTGCAGCACGCGCTGGCCCGGCTGCGCGAGGGCGGCACGGCCGTCCTGCTGATGCCGCCCGCCGCCGCCTCCCGCCGTTCCGGCCGCCGCATCCGCGCCGGGCTGCTGCGCCGGGGCGCCCTGCGGGCGGTCATCGCGCTGCCCGCCGGCGCCGCGCCCCCGTACGGCATCCCGCTCCACCTGTGGGTGCTGCGCAAGCCGGGCGCGGGCGCCCACCCCGCGCCCGAGCTGCTGCTCGTCGACGCGGCCGGGCTGCCCGGCGGCGAGGGGGGCGGCCGCGACAAGCTGCCCTGGCAGACCGTGCGGAGCGCGGTCCTCGACGCCTGGGCGCCCTTCGACCGGGACGGCACCGCCGAGGAGCGGCCCGGGGTCTCCCGCGCGGTCCCGGTCATCGAACTCCTCGACGACGACGTGGACCTGGCCCCCGCCCGCCATCTGCCGCCCCCGGCCGCGGCGGGCGGCGCCGACGCCCTGGAGGCCGTCCGCGAGGAGCTCGGCGCGACCCTGCGGCGGACCGCCGAACTCACCCCGCCGGCCGCGGCCCCCGCCCCGCACCCGGGCACCCGGCTGCCGCTGACCACCGTCGGCGAACTCGCCCGGGCCGGCGCCCTGGTGCTGCGCTCCGGCGGTACGGGCGCCGCGGCCGCGGGCGTGCCGGTCCTGACCGAACAGGACGTGCTGAGCGGCACCGCCCCCTCCGGCACCCTGCCCGACGGTCCCGCCGAGGACCCGGTCCTGACCGAACCCGGGGACGTGGTGGTGCCGGTGCTCGGCGGCGGCACCGTCGCGCGGGTCGTCGACGAGGCCGCCGCCGGGGCCGCGCTCGGCCGCAACCTCCAGCTGCTGCGGCCCGCCCCGGCCGCCCTCGACCCGTGGTTCCTCGCCGGGTTCCTGCGCGGCACCGCCAACAACCGCCAGGCCAGCAGTTACGCCACCACCGCCTCCCGGCTCGACGTCCGCAGGCTCCAGCTGCCGCGGCTGCCGCTGGCCGAACAGCGCCGCTACGGCGAGCGGTTCCGGGCGCTCGCCGCGTTCGAGGACGCGCTGCGGCTCGCGGGACGCCTCGGCGAGCAACTGGTGCAGGGGCTGCACGACGGGCTCACGGACGGCGCCGTACGGCCCGAGTAGATCCCGGGTGGATCCCGAACGAATCCCGGGAAGATCCGGACCGTCGGCTTCCGCCCGGGCGTCCCCGACCCGGGCCCCGACCTGGGTGGACCCTGACCGCGCGTCACCTCTACGCTCTGGCCAGCGATGTACGTACCGCCCTGTCAGGAGCGCAGATGCCGAGCCCCGCGAGCATGAAGGTGATCACCATCAGGGTGGTCTTCTCCGTGCTGGTGGTGCTCACCCTCGGGCTGCTGGCGTGGACGGCGATGCTGCGGCTCGCCATCCTCCGCCGCACCCGGCGCGCCTGGGCGCTGTTCTGGGCGCAGCTCGCGGTCAACCTCGGCTGTCTGTCGATGCTGCACACCCACTTCAAGGACACCTGGGTGTCCACCACGGGCATGGTGATCCTGCTGGTGCAGGCGCTCGTGGTGCTCGTCCACTACCTGGCCGCCGACATCCACTTCCACCAGCGGCGCCTGCCGCCCCCGCCGCCCGCGCCGCCGCACCCGCCCGCGCGGCCGTCCCCGCGCATCCACCAGGTCCGCGCCGAGCTCGACGAGCTGAGCAGCCTGCTGCCCCAGGAGGAGGGCCGGTGAGCGCCGGACGGGTGATCGCGGGGCGCTACGAGCTGGCGGCGCTGCTCGGCCAGGGCGGGATGGGCCAGGTCTGGACGGCGTACGACCAGCGTCTGGACCGCCGGGTCGCGGTGAAGCTGCTGCGCCCCGACGCGGTGGCGGGCGCGAGCGCCGCCGACGAGACCCGGCGCCGCTTCGCGCGCGAGTGCCGGGTGACCGCGCAGGTCGACCACCCGGGGCTGGTCACCGTCCACGACGCGGGCAGCGACGGCGACGACCTCTACCTCGTGATGCAGCACGTGGAGGGCGCCGACCTCGCCGACCACCTCGCCGAGCACGAGCCCTACCCCTGGCCGTGGGCGGTGGCGGTCGCGGCCCAGCTGTGCGCGGCCCTGTCGGCCGTGCACGCGGTGCCGATCGTCCACCGCGACCTCAAGCCGCGCAACGTGATGGTGCGGCCCGACGGCACGGTCACCGTCCTCGACCTCGGCGTCGCCGCGGTCCTCGACCACGACACCACCCGCCTCACCCGCACCGGCTCGCCGATCGGCTCCCCGGCGTACATGGCGCCCGAGCAGGCGATGGGCGGCGTGGTCGGCCCGTACACGGACCTGTACGCGCTCGGGGTGCTGCTCCACGAACTGCTCAGCGGAAACGTCCCGTTCGCCGGGACCACCGCGCTCGGTGTGCTCCACCGCCACCTCTACGAGCCGCCGCTCCCGGTCCGCCAGGTCCGCCCGGAGGTGCCCGAGGCCCTGGAGGCGCTGGTGCTGCGGCTGCTCGCCAAGGACCCGGGGCGCCGGCCCGCCTCCGCGCAGGAGGTGTACGAGGCGCTCGCCCCGCTGCTCCCGGTGCGCGGGACCCCGGCAGGCCACCCGCTCGACCCGACACGCCCCTTCCTGCGCCCACACGCCCCCTGGCCGGACCGCGCGGCCACCCCGCCGCCGGCGCACGTGCCCCCCGCCGCGCCGCCGGTGCCGCCCCAGGCGCCCGGACCGGCGCGGCCCGATGTCGCGGGCGCCGTCGACGAGGCCAAGCGGCTCCTCGGCGAGGGGCGGATCACCCAGGCCGTGGACATCCTCGGCGCGATCTTGCCGGCCGCCGCGGCCCGGCACGGCGAGGGCTCCCCGGTGGTGCGGATCCTGCGCAAGCAGTACGCGGCGACGCTGATGGACGACGGCCAGTACCGCCGGGCGCTGCCCGAGCTGCGCCGGCTCGCCGAGGAGCGGGCCGCCGAGGCGGGCCCGGCCGACCCGCAGGCGCTGGCGTTCCGCCACGACGCGGCGCTCTGTCTGGAGCAGCTCGGCGACGCCGCCGCCGCGCTCGCCGAGTACCGTGCGGTCCTGCCGTACTTCGAGAGTCCGTACGGCACCGGCGACCCGGACCGGGCGGCCGAGATCCGGCGGCACATGGACGCGCTGCTGCGCCTCCCGTCGGGCGCGGGACGCGCTTGACCTTCGCCCCGGGTTACCCGGCCCAGGCATGCGGCGGTACTTCTCTGGCAAAAGTACGGGAAAGTCCGAACCGGACAGACGGAACAACTCATTCCACTCGTGCAATGGGTTGCTCAAGCGGCAGCCAAGAACGCGTCTGCTGACTGTCATTTAGGTGCTCTTTACGGACAAGATCGGCGCGTTTCTGTCTTCAGGGGCGTGCTGTGCCCTGCGCGGCCTCTTCGGCCTCTTCGGCCCGTTCGCCCCGATCCCCTGTCTGAGGAGTCGCCTCGTGCGCCCGCGCCCGTTCCGCCGTTCCCCACGGCGGCCCTCGCTGTACCGCCGCCGTCACAGACGTGTGGCGCTGCTGCTGCTCACCAGCCTCGCGCTGATGCTGACCACCCAGCAGGCCATGGCCGACGACGCCCATCTGGGCCGGATATCCCTGCCCAGTCTGCGCTCCGTCACCGCCTGGTTCAAGGACCCGCACTGGGGCTCGCTCCCCGAGCAGCAGGGCGGTACGGCCGCCGGTCACGGCCACCACACCACTGCCGCCGCCACCAAGGCGAACAAGGGCAAGGGGCACAAGCCGGGCAAGGGCCGCGGTGAGCTCGACGCGTACCACCCGTACGCGAAGGCCACCAAGGGCGGCAAGAGCCGCTCGGCGCAGGGCTTCAACTCCAAGACCAGCCGTCGCAATCCGGTCAAGTCCACCCGTACCGCCACGGTCTTCGACAACGCGGACGGCACGCTGACCCGGCAGGTCGCCATGACGCCGGTGAACTACAAGGACGGCGAGGGCAAGTGGCAGCCCATCGACGTCGACGTGAGAGCCGGGCCGGACAAGCGCTGGCACGAGAAGGCGAACTCCCTCGACGTCGACTTCGCCGCCAAGGCCGCGGACTCCGCCCTCGCCTCCTTCGCCACCGACGGCTCGCACGCCCTCAGCTACGGCCTCCAGGGCGCGGCCCCCGTCACCGGCACCGCGCATGGCTCCCGGGTCACCTACGCAAACGTCCTGCCCGGGACCGACCTGGAGCTCGCGCCCACCGCGACCGGGCTCAAGGAAGCGATCGTCCTGCACTCCGCGCAGGCCGGCAACGTCTGGACCTTCCCCCTCGACCTCAAGGGCCTCAGCCCCCGCCAGGCCCGGGACGGCTCCATCGACCTGGTGGACACCGCCGGCAAGACCGTCGAGCGCATCCCCTCCGCGTACGCCTACGACGCGAAGGTCGATCCGCGCTCCGGCGACCCGGCCACCACGCACTCCGTGACCTACCAGCTGGTCCGCCAGGGCGCGAGGACCGCCCTGAAGGTCACCCTGGACCCGCGCTGGCTGCACGACCGGGCCCGCGTCTTCCCGGTCACCGTCGACCCGACCGTCACCGACGGCTGGACCACCACCTACGCCGAGTCCGGCGCCCCCGGTGACCACTCCTCCGAGCAGACGGTCAAGGTCGGCTCCTACGACTCCGGCCCGCACTCGGCGGCCGCCTACGTCAACCACTGGTACAACACCTGGGACGGTACGAAGGCCACGGTCACCTCGGCGACCCTGCACCTCTTCGACACCTGGGCCTCCACCTGCACCCCGGAGCGCTTCGACGTCGCCCTGGTCACCCAGGCCTGGAAGCCCGAGACGGTCACCGGCTACCCCGGCCCGTCCTACGGCTCCTCCATCGGCAACGCCACCCCGAGCGTGCCCAAGGCCTGCGCCAACACCGGCGCCGACCGGACCGTGGGCGACTGGGTGGACGTGCCGCTGGCCACCAGCGCCATCCAGGGCTGGTTCAACGGGACCACCGCCGACAACGGCCTCGCCGTCTACGCGGCCACCAACGACAACCTGCACTGGAAGCAGTTCGGCTCGTTCAACGACCCGGCGCTCGGCCCGTACATGTCGGTCACCTACACCGGCAACGCGGCCCCGCAGATCTACCAGCAGTACCCGAACAACAACGCCGTCGCGGACACCACCACGCCCCACCTGACCGCCTGGGCGGGCGACGACGTCACCACCACCCCCCAGTACGTCTTCCAGGTCTACGACAACACCAACACCAAGGTCGCCGACTCGGGCCTGATCGCCAACGGCGACTGGACGGTCCCGGCGGGCAAGCTCAAGTGGGGCCAGACGTACTACTGGACGGTCCAGGGCTACGACGGCTCGCTCTACACCCCGGCCGCCGACTGGTACGCGCTCCAGATCCAGGTGCCCCAGCCGGTGATCACCTCGGGTCTGTCGCAGAACAGCGGTGACCACGGCTTCGACGCCTCCAGCGGCAACTACACCACCAGCGACACCGACGCCTCGATCTCGACCGTCGGCCCCAGCCTCGACGTGGTGCGCGACTACAACTCCCGCGACCCGCGCTGGACCGGCTCCTTCGGCGCCGGCTGGTCGGCGATCTTCGACACCCGCGCCACCGAGCAGTACAACGCCGCGGGCACGGTCACCGGAGCGGTCGTCTCCTACCCGAACGGCTCGCAGGTCGGGTACGGCAAGAACGGCGACGGCAGCTTCTCCTCCGGCTCCGGCCGCTACTCCACGTTCAAGTCGGTCACCGGCGGCTACTCGCTGACCGACAAGGACGACACCGTCTACACCTTCACCCAGGCGCTCGGCTCCGGCGGCTACGGCATCACCTCGGTGACCGACGCCAACGGCCGCGCCCTGACCTTCACCTGGTCCGGCGGCCACGTCACCAAGATGGCCTCGGCCGTCTCCGGACGCGCCCTGAACGTCACCTGGTCGACGCCGTCCGGCGCCGCCGCGGCCCACGTGGCGACCGTCGTCACCGACCCGGTCGTGGCCGGCACCCCGTCCACCGCGCTGACCTGGACCTACGGCTACACCGGCGACCAGCTCGTCTCGGTCTGCCCGCCGTCCACCACCACCGCCTGCACCAAGTACACCTACACCGCGGGCTCCCAGTACCAGAACGCCTCGCTCGACCTCGACCCGCGCGCCATGTGGCCGCTCGGCGAGGCCTCGGGCACCGTCGCCCAGGACGCCGTCCTCGGCAACGAGCACACCCTCGACGCCACCTACAAGAACGTCACGCTCGGCCAGGCGGGCCCGCCCAACGGCGGCACCGCCGCCGGCTTCAACGGCACCACCTCCGCCGTGGCGCTGCCCAACGACACGGGCAACAACACCGACTCGGGCGCCCTGTCGCTCTGGTTCAAGACCTCGGCGGGACCCGGCGTCCTCTACTCGTACGCCTCGCAGCCCATCGACGCGGGCAACGCGGCGGGCTACTACACCCCGTCGATCTACGTCGGCAGCGACGGCAAGCTGAACGCCGAGTTCTGGTACAGCGGCGGCATCGCCCCGCTCACCACCTCCGCCTCGGTCGCCGACGGCAAGTGGCACCACGTGGTGCTCTCGGCCGCCGGCAACTCGCAGTCGCTGTTCCTGGACAACGCCAAGGTCGGCTCGCTCGCGGGCACCGTCTCCATCAAGAGCGGCACCGCCTTCGGCAAGAACCAGCCGTTCAACTACCTCGGCACCGGCTTCCTCGGCGGCAACTGGCCCGACCAGCCGCACCAGAGCAGCACCAGCAAGACCGGCTACGCCACCTACTTCAACGGCTCCATCGCGGGCGCCGCGTGGTACGACCGCCCGCTGGTCGCCGCCGACGTCAGCGCGCTCTACAACTACGGCACGCACGCCTCCAGCCTGCTGTCTTCGGTCACCCGCCCGTCCGGCAAGACATACGCGGCGATGACCTACGACCCGGGCACCGCGGCGCTCACCCAGCTCACCGACGAGAACGGCGGCGTCTGGAAGATCGGCGCGCCCACGGTCACCGGCTCCAGCCAGACCTACCGGGGCGCGGTCCTCGGCGGTGCCCCCGCCACGTACTTCCGCTTCGGTGAGGCGGCGGGCGCGGGCAGCGCGGTCGACGAGACGCGCGGCGGCGACGGCACGTACAGCAATGTGACGCTCGGGGCCGCAGGGCCCTTCGGCGACCACAAGACGGCCGCCTTCAACGGCACCAGCTCCTTCGTGAAGGTGCCGGACGTCCAGACGGGCAGCACCTCCGCCTCCGCCGAGCTGTGGTTCTCCACCACGCGCGGCGGCGCGATCCTGATGAACGCGCAGAACGCGCCGATCGGCGGCACGGTCACCTCGACCACCCCGCAGCTGTGGATCGGCACCGACAACAAGCTCTACGGCGGCTTCTACACCACCTCCGGCTCCGTGCAGATGGGCACCACCGGCACGGTGACCGACGGCAAGTGGCACCATGTGCTGCTCTCCGCCACGGGCAGCGCCCAGACGCTGTACCTGGACGGCACGCAGGCGGCCACCAAGACCGGCACGGCGGCCCTGGCCACCGGCGGGCGCACCACCGACTACATCGGCGCGGCCACCACCGGCTCCGGCTGGGCCGGTCTGCCCTACCCGGCGACCGTGTACTTCAACGGCTCGCTGGCGGAGGCCGCCACCTACCGGACGGCGCTCACCGCCCAGGACGCGGCCGCGCACTTCCAGGCCGCGAAGAACTCCACGGGCCTGCTGCCGGTCTCGACGGTGAAGGTCACCTCCCCGGCCAACGCCACCCTGACGTACCAGTACGACGTCACCCACAACAACCGGACGCTGACCGAGACCGACGGCCTCGGCAACACCACCAGCTTCGGCTACGACACGGGCGGCTTCGAGCACACCGTCACCAACCCCAACGGGGCGATGACGGTCACCGGCCACGACGTCCGCGGCAACACGGTCTCCACGACCTCCTGCCAGAACCAGGCGGCCAACGCCTGTTCCACGGAGTACTTCAGCTACTTCCCGGACGACACCACCGCGCAGCTCACCACCGCCGACCCGCGCAACGACATCCTGCTCACCCGGCGCGACGGCCGTTCGGCCTCCGCGACGGACAACACGTATCTGACGTCCTTCGGCTACGACAGCGCGGGCAACCAGACCACCATCACCGGTCCGGCCGTGGCGGGCTTCCCGAACGGGCGCACCACCACGACCGTCTTCAGCGACGGCACCGCCACCTATCCGGCGGCCGACGGCGGCAGCGTCCCCAAGGGCCTGCCGGTGAGGACCATCAGCCCCGGCGGGGCGGTCAACTCCGTCTCCTACTTCAAGAGCGGCGACGTGGCCTCGACCACGGACGCCGGCGGCCTGGTCACCTCGTACACCTATGACGGTGTCGGCCAGGTCCTGAGCAAGAAGGTCGTCTCCGACACCTACCCGGCCGGGCTCACCACGACGTACACGTACGACGCGGACGGCCAGGTCGTGCAGGAGAAGGACCCGCAGCTCACCGACCGGGTCACCGGCGCGGTCCACGCGGCGGTCTCCACCACCGTCTTCGACGTCGACGGCAACATCACCTCGCAGTCGGTGGCGGACGGCAGCGGCGGCGACTACACCCGCACCGAGACGCAGACGTACGACGCGTACGACCACGTCGCCACCAAGAAGGACGCGAACGCGAACGCGGGCGCGGCCAACGGCAACACGGTCACCTACACCTACGACAGCCAGGGCAACAAGACCAAGGAGGTCTCCTCCTCCGGGACCGAGATCCGCTACACCTACGACGACAACGGCCAGCTGCTGACCCAGGGCGTCATGTACGCCGGCGACCCGGTGAGCCCGCGCTCGCCGTCGCTGCTGACCGAGTCCTCGCGGGCCTACGACCCGGCGGGCCGCCTCGCGTCGGTCACCGACGCCATGGGCTCGACGACCTCGTACACCTACACCGACAACGGTCTGACGTCGACGGTCACCAAGAAGAGCGCCGACGGCACCAGCTCCACCGTCCTGGAGTCCAACACCTACGACGCGGCGGGCAACCTGCTCTCCAGCGCCACCGACAACGGCGAGACGGTCACCACCCACACGGTCGACGCGGCCTCCCGCAACACCTCCACCACCGTCGACCCGGGCGGAGTCGCCCGGGTGACCAGCGTGTCGTACACGCCGGACGACGAGATCGCCACCGAGAACGACCACGACTCCTCGGGCTGGGACCGGACGGTCACCAACGCGTACGACGCGATGGGCAACAAGATCGCCGAGACGCTCTACGGTGACGCCGCCGGGCACCCGACCGGCTGGTGGAAGCTCGACCAGAGCTCCGGCTCGACGGTCACCGACGCCTCCGGCTCCGGCAACACCGCCGCCGCCACCGGCGTGACCTGGAACGACTCCGCGGCCACCTTCGCGGGCACCGCGGGCCAGCAGATCGCCACCAACGGTCCGGTGCTCGACACCGCCGCCTCCTACACGGTCTCCGCGTGGGTGAACATGGCGTCCCTGCCGACCCACAACGCCACGGTCGTGGCCCAGGCCGGCACCACCAACAGCGCGTTCATGCTCCAGTACAACTACGCCCACACCGGCGCGCCGCTGTGGTCCATGGAGCAGACCAGCTCGGACGCGGCCTCGCCGTCGTTCCCGGCCGCCTACTCCACGGCGAAGCCCGTCGCGGGCGCCTGGACGCACGTGGTGGGCGTGTACAACGCCTCCAACGGCGCGGTGCAGGTGTACGTCAACGGCACGCTCTCCGGCAGCGCCACCAACAGCGCTCCCTGGAGCGCGCACGGGCCGCTGATGATCGGCGCCGCCAAGTACGGCGGCTCCGTGGTCGACGCCCTGCCCGGCGGGGTCGCGAACGTGCAGGTCTACCAGCGCGCGTTCACCTCGACCGACGTCACCTCGCTCTACGGCAAGGGACGCGCGGGCGGCACCGCCGCCTCCTCGGACGAGCAGAAGACCACGTACACGTACGACAAGCGCGGTCTGCGCACGTCCATGACGGACGCCAACCGGAACACCACCACCTACGCCTACGACGAGGCCGGGAACCTGGCGGTCACCACCGCCCCGGCCGTCCAGGCGGAGAACGACGGCACCAACCCGCTGACCGTGCGGCCCGTCACCACCAGCGGTTTCAACACCTTCGGTGAGGCCGTCGAGGAGCAGGGCCCCAACGGCGACGTGACCACCACGGCCTACGACGCCAACGGCAACAAGGTCTCCGAGACCCTGCCGCAGTACACCCCGGCCGGCGGTTCCGCGTCGGTCAGCGCGCCCGCCACCTGGACCTACGACAGCGAGGGCAACCAGACGTCGTCGACCTCCCCGGGCGGACGCACCACCAGCTACCTCTACGACCAGCTGGGCCGGGTCGCCCAGGTGACCAGGCCCGACGGCGCCACCGTGCACACCACGTACGACAACGCCGGCGAACCGCTCTCGGTCACCGACGGCACCGGTGCCACCACCCAGGCGACCTATGACTACCTGGGCCGCCAGCTCACCTCCACCACGCTGGAGCGGTTCCCGTCCACCCGGACGCTGACCAGCACCAACTCCTACGCGGTGACCTCGGGCAACCCGTACGGCACGCATGTGTCGTCGACCACGACGCCCGGCGGGGTGACCACCTCGTACGGCTACGACCGGACGGGCCAGACCACCTCCGTCACGGACGCGGCGGGCAACACCACCCGGTACACCTACGACTTCCAGGGCAACCCCCAGAAGACGATCCTGCCGGACAACACCTGGACCCAGACCGACTACAACGCGTCCGGGCAGCCGACGTACAACAAGCAGTACGACGCGGCCGGCACCCTGCTCGCCCAGTCCTCCGTGGACTACGACGCGGTGGGCAACGCGGTCGCCACGACCGACGCCCTCGGCCACACCTCCCGCTTCACCTACGACGCGGCGGGCACGGTCACCCAGGAGATCCAGCCGGTCTCCGCCACCGAGTCGATCACCACCAGCTTCGGCTACGACCAGGCGGGCCACCGCACCCGGTTCACCGACGGGCGGGGCAACTCCTGGCGCTACACCTACACCCCGTGGGGCCAGCAGGAGAAGGTGATCGAGCCGTCCACCGCGCAGTACACCTCGGCGGCGGACACCACCACCACCTTCAGCTATGACGCCGACGGCCGGATGGTGAAGGCCGTCAAGCCCGGCGGTACGTCGACGTCCCTGACGTACGACAAGAACGACCAGGTCCTGACCATGGACGGCCAGGGCGCCGACGCGGCGACCGCCACCCGCTCCTTCGTCTACGACAAGGCGGGCCGGGTCTCCTCGGCCGACACCGCCGAGGCGGGCATCACCGGCAACGCCGACCACCAGTCGGCCACCCACGAGGCGTTCGGCTACGACGACCGCGGCGACCTGCTCTCCGCGACCGGTTCGGCCGGCTCCTCCAGCTTCACCTACAACGCCGACTCGGCGCCGCTGACCCGCACCGACGCGGCCGGCACGACGACGTACGGCTACGACACGGCCGGCCGCCTGTCCACCCTGGACGACGCGGCGACGAACAACCGGCTGACGTACTCCTACGGCAAGCTCAACGAGCTCACCCAGATCAAGTACGGCGCCACCGGCCAGACCCGCACCCTCACCTACGACACGTCTCACCGCCTGACCGGCGACACCCTGATGCAGGGCGCCACCGGCCTCGCCTCCCTCGGGTACGGCTACGACAAGAACGGCAACCTGACGTCGAAGACGACGACCGGGGTGCCGGGCGCGGCGAGTCACACCTACACCTACGACTGGGCGAACCGCCTCACCTCGTGGAACAACGGCTCCACGACGACCGCCTACGGCTACGACGCCTCCGGCAACCGCACCCGGGTCGGCGCGGACGTCTACACCTATGACGCCCGCGACCAGCTGACCTCGGACGGCAACCACAGCTACACCTACTCGGCGCGCGGCACGATGACCCAGCAGGCCGGGTCGGACGGCTCCGTCGCCTTCACCACCGACGCGTTCGGCGCCCAGATCACTGCGGGCACCCACGCGTACAACCTGGACGCGGCCGGGCGGAACATCACCGACACCGACACCGCGACCCAGGGCAGCCGCACCTTCCAGTACTCGGGCGCGAGCAACACCATCGCCTCCGACGGCAACTACACCTACACCTATGACGCGGGGGGCTCGCTGGTCGGCGTCGGCAACGGCTCCTCCGGCAGCGCGCTGGCCCTCACCGACCAGCACGACGACGTCATCGGCACCTTCACGGCCGGCGCGAACGCGCTGTCCGGCTCGGCGAGCTACGACCCGCTGGGCAAGGGGATCGGCACCAACACCGTTCTGGGCCACCTGGGCTTCCAGTCCGGCTGGACCGAGCCCGGCTCGGGCGACGTGGGCACGGCCTCGCGCTGGTACAACCCGGCGACCGGCCAGTTCCGCAACAAGGACAGCATCTCGCTGAACCCGGTCCCGAACTCGGTGTCCGCGAACCCGTTCGCGTACGTCAACGACAACCCGCTCGCGGGTACGGACCAGTCCGGCAACTGCTCCTGGTACGACGTGGTGTGCGGCGCCAAGAAGGTGGCCCACAAGGCCGCCGCGGTCGTCCACCACGTGGCGGCGCCGGTCTACCACGCCGCCGTCCAGGTGGTGCACCAGGTCGTCCAGGTCGCCAAGCACGTGGCGAAGAAGGTCGTCCACCGCGTCCGTGACGTCTACCGCGCCACGGTGCGGGTGGTGCGCCGCGTCTACCACTACGCCGTACGCAAGGTGAAGCGCGTCTACCACGCGGCGGTGCACGCGGTGCACACCGCGTACCACAAGGTCACCAAGACGGTGAAGCGCGTGGTCCACGCCGCGAAGAAGGTGGCCAAGGCAGCGGTCCACACCGTCGCCAAGGCGGCCCGCACGGCCTATCACGCCACCGTGAAGGCGGCGAAGACCACGGCCACGTTCGTGAAGCACCACGCGGCCGCGATCACCTCGTTCGTGGTCTCCACGGCGGTCTTCATGGGCTGCGAGGCGGTCACCGCGGGCGTCGGCTCCATCGGCTGCGCGGCGGTCGCCGGAGCGGTCGGCTCCCTGGTCACCCAGGGCTTCGCGTGCGCCCAGAAGGGCGGCGACGAATGCAGCGTCGGCGCGTTCGCGGGCTCGGCGATCGAGGGCGCGGCGTCCGGCGCGCTGGGCGGCGTCCTCGGCAAGATCGGCGGTTCCCTCCTGGCCAAGGCGGCGCCCAAGGCGATGAAGGCCGTGGGCGGGCTGTTCGGCAAGGGGGCGGCCGCGGAGGAGACCGCGGCACGGGACGCCACGGAGACGGCGGCGTCGCGGGCCCAGGCGGAAGGTGCCGGTGGACGCAGCGAGATGGGCGGCGGCTGCAGGGTCGGCGTTCCGCACAGCTTCACCGGCAACACCAAGGTGCTGATGGCCAACGGTTCGACCAGGGCCATCGACAAGATCAAGGTCGGCGACTCGGTCGCCAACGCGGTGCCGGGTGTGTCCGGCACGGAGTCGCACAAGGTCACCGCGGTGATCGTCACCAAGACGGACCGCGACTTCGTGGACGTCACGGTGAAGGCGGCGAAGCGCGGGGCGAAGGTCAAGAAGGCCGTCCGCAGGGCGGCGCTGGGCCTCGCGGCCTCGGCGGCGGTGCTGGGCGCGCTGACGGCGGCCCCGCAGAAGGCGCAGGCGGCGGAGGTGACCGCCAAGGGCGACCACCTCACCACCACGTTCCACCACCCGTTCTACGACGCCACGCAGTCGGCGTTCGTGGAGGCGAAGGACCTCCACGCGGGCGACGTCCTCCAGACCCCGACCGGCACGGCCGAGGTCACGGGCGTCCGCCTGTACCACGCGAACACGGTCACGTACGACCTGACGGTCGGCGGTCTCCACACGTATTACGTGGAGGCCGGGGACACTCCGCTCCTGGTCCACAACTGCAACGGTTCGTCCACGCCGGACCCGATGCACCTCCAGGCGCGGGTGGACGCGATGACCAAGAAGATGGGCGCCGGCGCCCGTTGGAAGACGGTCGGCGGTCTGCACGTGCCCGAGGGCAACGGCATGGACCTGTTCGCGGTCGGCGCTCGGAGCGAGATCACCGATGCTCAGATCGCCCTCGCGGACGCGGCGGACGAGGGGCTGCGCGTCTATCCGCGGCTGCCCAGCAAGTCCAAGGCGCCGCTGATCCTCGGGCACAACCACGCGGAAGGAAAGCTGTTGACGGAGTCCATCAACCTGGGGGTCACACCGCAGCTGCTGATCGCCAGCAACGACTTCTGCGAGGAGTTCTGCGCACCGTTGATCAGGCGACTCGGCGGTAAGATCGTCACCCCGAGATTGGCCAAGTGGTAGGTGGATGAGGCGTATGTCCAGTCATGGAGTCCCCGCTGACCGGTTGCCGGCGGAACGCTGGTTCTCGGTCGCCGTGGCCACCAGGGTCAACTCGGTCGTGTCGATCTTCTTCGAGAAGTACGCACGGCAGGACGACTCCTTCGCGGCCGTCCAGTCCGTCGAGTCGGCTTGGCGTGAGCTGGGCGGCCAGGGTGAGGAAGCAGCGTTCCAGGAGGAGTCGGTTCCGTTGGTGGACCGGCTCCGGGACCGGGCCGCGGAGAGCGGTCACCCGTCCGGTGCGGCCGTCGCGGCAGCGCTCGACGCCACCCGGGCGGTCGCCGCGTACCACGCTGAGGGCGACCCACGGGTACGTGAGGTCCAGGGCGCGGCACTCGCCGTGGCCCTGGAGCTCGACCGCAACGGCGTGGTACCGCCGGAGGGGCACTCCTGCTGGCTGGCCTTCGAAAGCGAAGGCCAAGCGGAGCTGGCGTCCCGGGTATTCGCCCGGGACGCGGGCTTCACGCCACGCGACGCGTTCGAACTCAGGATGACGAGCGGTGAAGAGTCGATGCACTACCGCGAGGCGATCCTGAGCTGGGTGCGCGACACCCACTGAGTACACGCTCCGCAGGGCGACGAGCCGGATCTCCGGCTCGTCGCCCTGTTTCCGCTCTGCGCCCCAACGGCTTCGGCCGTCCGACTCCTCCGAGTACTCCAGGAGCTTTGTGTCCAAGCACCGCACCACCAAAAACCACCGCACCATAGCCATGGCCCTCGGCGGCGCCGCCCTCCTCGTGGGTGGGGCGCTCACCGCCGAGGCCGCGTCCGGGAGCGGGAGCGCGTCCGGGAGCGGGGCCGCTGCCGCTGGTCCCGCCCGGCCCGTCTCCCTCTCCAAGCCCGCCACCTACACCGGCCGCGCCTTCGACACCTGCACCGCCCCCACCCTCGCCCAGATGAAGGCGTGGAAGACCGCCTCCCCGTACGGCGGCGCGGCCGTCTACATCGGAGGCAGGAACCGCGGGTGCGCCCAGCCCCAGCTCACCCCGGACTGGGTGAAGGCGGTCAGTGCCGTCGGGTGGAAGCTCATCCCGCTCTACGTCGGCGCGCAGCCGCCCTGCAAGTCCGGCAGCAACCCGGAGAAGATGACCGCTTCCACCGCCGCCTCCCTGGGGGCGACGGACGGCGCCGACGCCGGGGCCAAGGCATCGGCGCTCGGGATGCGGCCCGGCAGCCCGGTCTACCTCGACATGGAGGGGTTCGACACCGCGAACACCTCCTGCAAGGACACCGTGCTCACCTACACCCGCGCCTGGAACAAGGCCCTGCACGCCAAGGGCTACCGCACCGGCTACTACGGCTTCGCCTCCTCCAGCGCCGCCGCCGTCGCCGCATCGACGCCCGGCACCGACATGCCGGACGCCATCTGGTACGCGGCCTACGACGACGTGGAGTCGACCACCACGGGCTACCCCTTCGGGACCAAGTGGGCGGGCCACCGCCGGGGCCACCAGTACGCCATCAACAAGAAGGAGACGTACGGCGGCGTCACCCTCACGATCGACCGGGACGCCTGGGACGGCCCGGTCGCCGTCGTGGCGAAGTAAGACGTACACCCGCGGCGGGTCAGGGGCGCACCGGCGTCCCGGCCCGCCGTTTGCGTACCGCCGCCCACACTCCCGTACCGACCAGGCCGGCAAGACCCGCCGCCCCCGCCGCCGAACCCGCCTTCAGGCCCGGCGGGCGGAAGGCGCAGGCGACAGTGGAGGGGGAGCCCCCGCGCAACTCCACCGACACCAGGCCCAGATACGACCCCGCGGGCTCGGCCGCCGCCCCGTTCACCGCGCACCTCCACCCCGCGATCCCCGGCATCGCGAACACCGCCGTCCCGGCGGCCCCCGCGGGCAGCACCGCCCGTACGCGGCTGCCGGTGACCTCCACCTCGCTCGCCCCCGTCGTCCGCAGCCGTTCCACCGCCGCCGTCAGCGCACCCCGGTCCAGACAGCCGAGCCGGGCCTTCTTGTACGCGGGGCGCAGCTCCACCCGCGACGACGGGCCCGCCGAGACGCCCAGCGGGGCCAGGGCCGCCCGCCGCTTCGGGGCGCCGCCCCGGAACTCCACCCACCGCCCGGACGTGCCCAGCCGCGCCCACCCCGTGTACTCCGGCGCCCACAGGAACGCCTCCTGCCCGGCCGCACACCCCTCGGCGACCGTACGCGGCAGCGTGTACACCCGCGCCCCGAGCAGCATCTCCTGATTGCGGAAGGGGGAACTCCCGTACCGCACAGGCCCATTCCCGCCCCGCACCGTCACCAGCGGCGGCACCGGGGCGCGGGTGACCGTCGCCGCCCCGCTCTTCTCCGCCCGCACCCGCGCCCCCACCGCGAACACCGCGTCCGTGACCGGGTTGTCCAGGCTCTGGAGGGACCGGCCGCGCGAGGTCCAGCCGCCGCCCAGCGCCGTCATGGTCCTGGTCAGCACGTCCGGCGTCAGGCTGCTGTAGTAGGACGCGCCCTCCCCGCCCACCAGCAGCGGATCGTTGCCCGTCAGCTGGCGCCGGCCGGGGTCCGTGCGGTACGCGGGCCAGCCGTCAGCCCCGGACACCGCCTCCTCGCGCGCGTCGTGCGCCGTGCCCCACGCCGGGTAGCTGTCGAGCCGGTGCAGCCGCTCCCGGTCGCCGTACGCCACCGTCACCGCCGCCTGCGCGGTCTGCGCCCCGGCCAGGAGCACCACCGCCGCCAGCGCGAACGCCCGCCGGCCCCGCACCCGCCGGGCGGTCACCAGCGCTCCGAGCACCGCCGCGAGCCCACCGGCGTACAAGGGATAGGACCACGGCGAGACCAGTTCGCTGGAGGCCGCGCCGGCGCCGATCGCCCCGAGCGCCCCGCCGCCGCCGAGCAGCGCGCGCCGGTCCGGCAGGCCGTCCGCCACGCAGATCCACGCGGCGATGACCAGGATGCCGCTCAGGACGAACGTCTGGCGGTACGGGCTGCCGTTGGGTGTCTGGAAGGCGTGCCAGGCCAGATGCGTCGGCTTCCACTGGAAGGAGAGCGCGACGAGGAGGGCGAGTCCCGTCCACGCGTACCGCTCGCGGTCCGGCACCGCGCGGTGGAACGCCAGCGCGCCCGCGAGCAGCAGCGCGCCCGTGCCCAGGAACAGCGCGGGGCTGGAGAAGCTGTACGTCGCCGGGAGCCAGCGCGCCAGGAAGTCGCTCCACGGGACCGGGTCGAACTCCTTGTTCCAGCCCGGGTACGCGTGCTTGGTGCCGAGGAAGACCGTGAAGAGGAGGGGGGCGGACAGTCCGATGCCGAGCGCCGTCGTCCACCCGGCGCGGGCAAGCGCCCACACCCGGGCCCGCACCCGGGCCCCCGTCCCCTCGGGCGGCTCCTCCAGGAACAACCGCACCAGCAGGACCAGGGCCGCGCCGATCGTCGCCATGTACGCGGTGTAGAAGTTCGCCGTCCAGGCCAGCGCCACCACCACAGGACCGGCCAGCGGGCGGGTCCTGGTCCGGGCCCACTCGCCGGCCAGGCAGAGCATCGGGAAGGCGATCAGACCGTCCAGCCACATGGTGTTGTAGGTCGCCTCGATCACCGACCAGCCGCAGAGCGCGTAGGCCGCCCCCAGCACCCCGGCCACCCAGCGCCGGCCGACGCCCGGGCGCAGGGTGAGCAGCAGGACGGTCATGGCGACGGCCGCCGCGGCCATCTTCAGGACCGTGATCACATACACCGCGAGGTCGATCCGGTCGCGCGGGAACACCCCGACCAGCAGCGCGAACGGGCTGCCCAGATACGTACCGATGTCGGGCAGGAACGATGTGCCGTACCCCGACTGCCAGTTGACCAGAACGCCGCCGTGGGCGCGGCCGTGCAGCAGGTCCCACAGATGGGCGTGGAACGGGACGAACTGGTTGCCCAGGTCGTTGACGCCGCGGGTGTGCCGCCCGAAGGGGAAGGTCCGGGCGACGGCGTCGGCCGCGCACACCGTGACCGCGGTGAGCAGCGCGGCGAGTGCGGACGCCCGTGCGCGCGGGCGTCCGGATCCGGCGGGCGCGGCCGGGGCGGCGGGGGGAAGCCGGACGGCTTCGAGAGTCGGCATAAGGAGGTCCTCTGCTGTTCGCTGCCGTCGAATATGCCGGACCGGCGCGGGTAAATCAGCGGGGCGGGCGCTCAGTTCACGTAATCGACGCCCCGCCGTCATTCGGTGAATCCGCCCCGGACGTCTGCCCCGGTTGTCCTTCGTTGACTGCCCACACGACTCCGTATCGACGGGGGAGAACCGTGCTCATCTCGATTGTCGTGCCCTGCTTCAACGAAGAGGAGATCATCGGTCGCTTCCACGACCAGGTGACCAGGGAAATCTCCCGGCTCGACGCGGAATTCGAGCTCCTTTACGTCGACGACGGCAGCAGGGACCGTACGTTCCCCCTGCTCCAGGAGATGGCCGCCCGCGACCCGCGCGCCCGTTATGTCTCCTTCAGCCGGAACTTCGGCAAGGAGGCGGCGATGCTCGCCGGGCTGCGGCACGCCGCCGGGGACGCCGTGGTGATCATGGACGCCGACCTCCAGCACCCGCCGGAGCTGATCGGCCGCATGCTCGACCTGCACGCCCAGGGCCACGACCAGGTGATCGCCCAGCGCACCCGCAAGGGCGACCGCGTCACCCGCACCCTCACCGCGCGCCTGTACTACCGCCTGATCAACCGCCTGGTCGATGTGGAACTGGTCGACGGCGTGGGAGACTTCCGCATGCTCTCCCGCAGGACGGTCGACGCGGTGCTCGAACTCACCGAGTACAACCGCTTCTCCAAGGGGCTCTTCGCCTGGGTCGGATTCCGCACCACCACGTTCGGTTACGAGAACGCGGTACGGGAACAGGGGCGTTCCGCCTGGACGTTCGGAAAGCTCCTGAATTACGGCCTGGACGGGATGATCTCGTTCAACAACAAGCCGCTGCGGGCGGCCGTCTATCTCGGCATGCTGCTGCTCGGGATCGCCACGGCGTATTCCGCGTGGATCGTCGGTGTCGCGATGGTGAACGGCGTGGACACCCCCGGATATGTCACCCTGCTCGTCGTCGTCACCGCGCTCGCCGGGGTGCAGATGGTGATGCTGGGCGTGGTCGGTGAATACGTCGGCCGTATCTATTACGAGGTCAAGCGCCGTCCGCACTTCCTGGTGCAGGCGACGAACGTGCGGGGCGCCACGGCCGGGGAAGCGGCCGCGGACGGGCGGCTGCCGCACTCGCGCCCCGGCCGGGAGTTCGCCCGCCGATGACCCGGGGAACCGCCGCCCAGATCGTCCGGTTCGCCCTGGTGGGGGCGGTCAACACCGGGACGTACTACGGCCTGTACCTGCTCTTCCTGCCGCGGGTGCCGTACGTGGTCGCCCATGTCACGGCCTTCCTGCTGGCCATGGTCGGCTCCTTCTTCCTCACCTCGTACTTCACCTACCGCACCCGGCCCACCTGGCGGAAGTTCCTGCTGTTCCCGCTCACCAACGCGGCCAACTTCGTGATCACCACGACCGGGATGTACGTGCTGGTGGACCTGCTCGGCCTCAGCAGCACCTGGGCCCCGCTGATCGCCGCGGCGGCGGCGATCCCGGTCACCTTCGTCCTCTCCCGGACGATCATGCTGCGCCCCGAGACCCGCGCGGCGCCCGAATCGTTGGACGAATCAGTGGCCCACACCACCGAGACTGCCTAACATCGATCACCGCAAGGTCATAGGTCATCTGGTCGCTGCACTGTCGCACGATCCGCCGGGAGGCTCCTTTGCACCGCCGCCGTCGCACCGCACTCGCCCTCTGTGTCGCGCTCCTCGGCGCGGGGCCACTCCTGACCGCCTGCGGCAGCGAGGCCCATCCGGGCGCCGCCGCCGTCGTGGGGGGCGACCGCATTCCGGTCTCCGCGCTCCAGGCGCAGGTCAAGGACGTCCGTACGGCGCAGGAGGCCTCGCCGCAGTCCGCCCAGCTCATCCGCAACACCGGCCAGCTCAGCCGCGCCAAGCTGCACGGGCTGATCTTCGACAAGGTGCTCGACCGGGCCGCCGCCGACGCCGGGGTCAGCGTCAGCCGCAAGGAACTCCAGCAGGCGCGGGCCGCGATGGCCCGGCAGGCGGGCGGCGAGCAGGCGTTCGCCGCCATGCTCCTCCAGCAGCGCGGGGTCGCCCCCGGCCAGATCGACGACGCGGTGCGCGAGCAGGTGCAGCTCACCAAGCTGGCCGCCGCGACCGGCGCCGACCTCGCCACCCCGACCGGCCAGGCCTCCGTCACCAGGACGCTCACCGAGGCGTCCAAGAAGCTGAGCATCGACGTGAACCCGCGGTACGGGAGCTGGGACGACAAGGCGATCCAGCTCGCCGACACCAGGACGCCGTGGATCGCCCAGGTCACCAAGCAGGCCCCGGAGCGGGAGGCCCCCGTCACCGGCTGACGGGGCGGAGCGGGCGCGGCGGGCGGCCGGGGTAGGTTCGAGAGGTGACTCTCGAAGAACCCGGCCGCGTCGTCCTGCTCACCGCCAGCCACCGGGTGGCCCCCGGACTGCTGTCCTGGCCCGCGTGGCAGACGCTGCGCGCCGCCGACCGGGTGCTCTGCGCCGACCCCGGCCACCCGCAGCTGCCGTATCTGCGCGAGGCGGGCGTCGAGGCCGAGATCGCGGAGCCGGACGCCCAGGAGCTGGTCGAGGCGTGCGCCGGCGGCCGTACGGTCGTCGTCCTCCCCTCCGGCGAGGGCGACCGCCGGCTCACCGACGGGCTGGCCCGGCTCGCGGGCTCCGGCCGGGTCGCCATGCCCGACCTGGAGCTGCTGCCCGGCTCCTACGACCTGCCCGGCGCCCGGCTGCTCGACCTCGTCCAGGTCATGGACCGCATCCGCCGCGAGTGCCCGTGGTCGTCCCAGCAGACCCACAAGGGGCTGGCGAAGTACGCCCTGGAAGAGGCGTACGAGCTGGTCGAGGCGGTGGAGGAGGGCGACCGCGACGAGCTGCGCGAGGAGCTGGGGGACGTGCTCCTCCAGGTCGTCTTCCACGCCCGCATCGCGGAGGAGGGGGACGCGGAGGACGGGGCGGACCCGTTCTCCATCGACGACGTGGCCGGCACGATCGTGGAGAAGCTGATCCACCGCCATCCGCACATCTTCGGCGACGCGCACGCGGAGACGCCCGAGGAGGTCAAGGAGCACTGGCTGCGCCAGAAGGCGGCGGAGAAGGGGCGCGCGTCGGTGACCGACGGCGTTCCCCTCGGCCAGCCCGGCCTCGCCCTCGCCGCCAAGCTGGCGTCCCGGGTCCGTACGGCGGGCCTCGACGTGCCGCTGCCCTCCGGTGAGGGCATCGGCTACCGGCTGCTCGCCCTGGCGGTGGCGGCGGAGGCCGACGGCACGGACCCGGAGGCGGCCCTGCGGGCGGCGGCGCGCGCGTACCGGGACGCGATCCGCACGGCCGAGACGAGCTGACGGTGACACACCCTTCGCCCCCGCCGGGCCGGGACCCGGGCGCACACCCCGACCAGGCCCCGAACACGCCACCGGGCCAGGACCAGGGCCCGGGCCAGACCCCGCCCCCGCCAGGGGCACCCCCCGCCCCCGAGATGTTCACCTGGGAGTTCGCCACCGACCCCTACCCCGCCTACGGCTGGCTGCGGGAGCACGCGCCCGTGCACCGCACCACGCTGCCCAGCGGGGTCGAGGCGTGGCTGGTGACGCGGTACGCGGACGCCCGGCAGGCCCTCGCCGACCAGCGGCTGTCCAAGAACCCGGCGCACCACGACGAGCCCGCGCACGCCCGGGGCAGAACGGGCATCCCGGGCGAGCGCAAGGCCGAGCTGATGACGCATCTGCTCAACATCGACCCGCCGGACCACACCCGGCTGCGGCGGCTGGTGGCGAAGGCGTTCACGCCCCGTACGGTCGCCGAATTCGCGCCCCGGGTGCAGGAGTTGACGGACACCCTCATCGACCGGTTCGCGGCCGCAGGGGAGGCCGACCTCATCCACGAGTTCGCGTTCCCGCTGCCCATCTACGCCATCTGCGACCTGCTGGGCGTGCCGCGCGAGGACCAGGACGACTTCCGGGACTGGGCCGGGATGATGATCCGGCACGGCAAGGGCCCGCGCGGCGGGGTGGCCCGCTCGGTGAAGAAGATGCGCGGCTACCTCCTCGAACTCATCCACCGCAAGAGGGAGAACCCGGGCGAGGACCTCATCTCCGGCCTCATCCGCGCCAGCGACCACGGCGAGCACCTCACCGAGAACGAGGCCGCGGCGATGGCCTTCATCCTCCTGTTCGCCGGGTTCGAGACGACCGTGAACCTCATCGGCAACGGGATGTACGCGCTGCTGCGCAACCCCGGGCAGCGCGAGCGGCTGCAGCGCTCGCTCGCGGCCGGGGAGTCGGAGCTGCTGGACACCGGCATCGAGGAACTGCTGCGCTACGACGGGCCCGTGGAGATGGCCACCTGGCGCTTCGCCACCCGCCCGCTGTCGATCGGGGGCCAGGACATCGCGGCGGGCGACCCGGTGCTGGTCGTCCTGGCCGCGGCCGACCGCGACCCCGACCGCTTCCCCGACCCGGACACGCTCGACCTCGGCCGCCGCGACAACCAGCACCTCGGCTACGGCCACGGCATCCACTACTGCCTGGGCGCGCCCCTGGCCAGACTGGAGGCGAGGACCGCGCTGGCCACCTTGCTGCGACGCCTTCCTGACCTGCGGCTCGCGGCGGATCCTGCCGATTTGCGCTGGCGGGGCGGGCTGATCATGCGCGGACTGCGCACCCTTCCGGTCGCGTTCACGCCCGCCGGAACTGACGATCCGTCAAAACTGTGACTTTGGCGTTATCGCGGGTGCATCGACTTGTGACAAGCGTTCGAGTACGGCTACGTTCACCCCTCGACTCGCCACACCGGGCGCACCGCCCGGCCCGGCGGTCACAGACGTAGTCACACGGAAGGCCACAGCATGCGCTCCGGGAACGGACGGCACCGCCGACCCCGCCAGGCTCCCGCACTCGTCGTCGCGGCGGGGGTGACCGGCTCGGCCCTCGCCCTTCCGCTCTTCGCGGCGAGCGGCGCGAGCGCCGCCACCGCGTCCACCTGGGACAGCGTGGCGGAGTGCGAGAGCGGCGGCGCGTGGAGCGCCGACTTCGGCAACGGACTGTACGGCGGGCTCCAGTTCTCTCAGGAGACCTGGCAGAACTACGGCGGTACGGCGTACGCGGAGCGGGCCGACCTGGCCAGCCGGGCGCAGCAGATAGCCGTCGCCGAGAAGGTGCTCGCGGCGAAGGGCCCGAAGGCCTTCACCAGTTGCTCGGGGATCTCCGGGCTCACCGCGGGCGGCGGCGCCCCGGCCGTCGACCCGGGCGCCACGCCCTCGCCGTACGTCCCCTCCGAGGAGGGGGCCGCGACCCCGGACGCCACGGCCACGCCGTCCGCGCCCGCCAAGAAGCCGCCGGCGTCCACCACGCCGTCCCCGTCGTCCTCGACCGCCCCCAAGCCCTCCACGACGCCCTCGGCGCCGTCCACGGGCGCGAGCGCCAAGCCCGGCTCCGCCGACGCGAGCGCCCCGGCCGGGACCGCCGACGCGGGCACCGGCTCCGCCTCCGGCGGCAAGCACCGCGGCACCCCCGACCCGGCCGAGACCGGCACGCCCGCGGCCACCGAGCCGGGCAATACGGACAACGCTCATGAATCGGGGCGTCACGCCTCGCGAGGTGACGCCGAGTCACGCGAGTCGGGCGACGTACTGGCCGCCGAAGGCGACTACACCGTCCGCCCCGGCGACAATCTGTGGGACATCTCGCGCACGCACAAGGTCGAGGGCGGCTGGTCCGCGCTCTACAAGGCGAACGAGAAGACGATCGGCGCCGACCCGAACCTCATCGTGCCTGGCCAGAACCTTGATCTGAACCTGGCAAAGACGGACAACCCGGCCCCGGCCAAGGGGTAGTTCAGGGGCCTATGTCCACTTCTGTGCAAGTGAGACAAGGGTCTCTTTCCGTCAACTGCCGTGTCCCGTCCGTCCGGTACGGGCGTTACGCCCCCGACCTGCGGAAACAGGGGTTACGGAAGGGCCGCGAGGGGCGATTTCTCCCTGATGTGCCCCTTTGAACATCAGGGGTTGGTGTGTTTACGGTCGAAGCGCTCGTCACCACGGGCCCCTTCGACCGGGAACGCCGAATCCTGCCGCCGGTCGTGGGGAACAGTCGACGCTCCAAGCGCCGTAGGCAGGAGCGGGGGACCCAAGGTAAGCGCCGGGCCCGGCCGTTGAGGGACGTACGCCATACGGCGAGACGTACGAAGCGGCCAGGGAACGGCTTGGGGTGAAGACGCGCCACCAGGCGCGGCCGGGCCACTCACTCGCCCGAACCCGACAGCTCACCTCGCAGGCGTCGGTGAGGAGAACTCCATGCTGCTTTCCGGCAAGGGCAAGCACCGCCGCCCGTCCAAGGCCGTCCGAGTCGTCACGCTGGCCGGTGTCACCGGTGCCGCCGTCGCCGCCCCGCTGATGGCCGCCGGCTCCGCCTCCGCCGCCTCCGTCTCCACCTGGGACGCCGTCGCCCAGTGCGAGTCCGGCGGCAACTGGTCCATCAACACCGGCAACGGCTACTACGGCGGTCTGCAGTTCTCGCAGTCCTCCTGGGCCGCGGCGGGCGGCACGCAGTACGCCTCCCGCGCCGACCTGGCCAGCAAGGGCCAGCAGATCGCCACGGCCGAGAAGCTGCTCGCCATGCAGGGGCCGGGCGCCTGGTCCTGCGCCGGCGCGGGCAACCTGACCGCCGGCGGCTCGGCCGCGGACGTCGACACGTCCGGCTCCCCGGCCGCGCCGAAGAAGGCCGCGCCGAAGAAGGCCGCGCCCAAGGCCGCCCCCGCCCCCCAGCGCGAGTCGGCCCCCGCCTCGCGCGGCGAGTCCCGTCCGGCCCCGGTCAAGACCGGTGACGGCGAGTACAAGGTGAAGGCCGGGGACACCCTGGGCTCCATCGCCTCGGCGCACGGCGTCAAGGGCGGCTGGGAGAAGCTGTTCGAGCTGAACAAGGACGTCGTCAAGGACGCGAACCTGATCTACGTGAACCAGCAGCTCCACCTGAGCTGAGCCCCGTCCGGCCGGGGATGCGCCCACGGGGCGTGGGTGGCTGCTCGCGCGGTTCCCCGCGCCCCTTGTGGGCGGGGTGTTCGTCTGCGGGCCGGGGGTGGGTTGCTCGCGCGGTCCCCGCGCCCCTGGCAGTCTGTGGCTGAGCCGGGTTCTCCGGCCGGGGCCGAACGCCTCAGGGGCGCGGGGAACTGCGCGATCAGCCCCCACCGGGCCGCAGCCGGACACGCACCCTCAGGGGCGCGGGGAACTGCGCGACCAGCCGCCCACCGCGCCGCAGCCGAACCACGCACCCCACCCCGCCCCCACCCCCGTGCGGCGCGGGGGTTTGTTTTGTTCGGGAACATTTTGCCCCCCGTTTCGTCCCACGGGCCGGTCGGTCGGCTGGTGGATGCCCCGGAGCCGGTTAGGCTCAGGGGTGCCGGACCAAGCGGCCCGGCGTTTCCGCGTCACATCCCAGAAGGAGATGCTCGTGCCGTCCATCGACGTCGTCGTAGCCCGGGAAATCCTGGACTCCCGAGGCAACCCCACGGTCGAGGTCGAGGTCGGCCTCGACGACGGCAGCACCGGCCGTGCCGCCGTCCCCTCCGGCGCCTCCACGGGCGCCTTCGAGGCCATCGAACTGCGTGACGGCGACCCCAGCCGCTACCAGGGCAAGGGCGTCGAGAAGGCCGTCCTCGCCGTGATCGAGCAGATCGGCCCGGAGCTCGTCGGCTACGACGCCACCGAGCAGCGCCTGATCGACCAGGCGATGTTCGACCTGGACGCCACGGACAACAAGGGCTCGCTCGGCGCCAACGCCATCCTCGGCGTCTCGCTCGCCGTCGCCCACGCCGCCTCCGAGGCCAGCGACCTGCCGCTCTTCCGCTACCTGGGCGGCCCGAACGCGCACCTGCTGCCCGTTCCGATGATGAACATCCTCAACGGTGGGTCGCACGCCGACTCCAACGTCGACATCCAGGAGTTCATGATCGCCCCGATCGGCGCGGAGTCCTTCTCCGAGGCGCTGCGCTGGGGCACCGAGGTCTACCACACCCTCAAGGCCGTCCTGAAGCGCAAGGGCCTGTCCACCGGCCTCGGCGACGAGGGCGGCTTCGCCCCGAACCTGGACTCCAACCGCGCCGCCCTGGACCTGATCCTGGAGGCCATCAAGGAGGCCGGCTACACCCCGGGCAAGGACGTCGCGCTCGCCCTGGACGTCGCCGCGTCCGAGTTCTACAAGGACGGCAAGTACGAGTTCGAGGGCCAGTCCCGCACGGCCGCCGAGATGACCGAGTACTACGCGGAGCTCGTCGACGCGTACCCGCTGGTCTCCATCGAGGACCCGCTCTTCGAGGACGACTGGACCGGCTGGAACACCATCACCGCCAAGCTCGGCGACCGGGTCCAGCTCGTCGGTGACGACCTGTTCGTGACCAACCCCGAGCGCCTCGCCCGCGGCATCGAGGAGAAGTCGGCCAACGCCCTGCTGGTGAAGGTCAACCAGATCGGCTCGCTGACCGAGACCCTCGACGCCGTCGAGCTCGCCCAGCGCAGCGGCTTCAAGTGCATGATGTCGCACCGCTCCGGCGAGACCGAGGACGTCACCATCGCCGACCTCGCCGTCGCCACCAACTGCGGCCAGATCAAGACCGGCGCCCCGGCCCGCTCCGAGCGCGTCGCCAAGTACAACCAGCTGCTGCGCATCGAGGAGATCCTCGACGACGCCGCGGTGTACGCCGGCCGCAGCGCCTTCCCGCGCTTCAAGGGCGCCGTCGAGGACGCCCGGGGCTGAGAACCGACCCGGGCCTGGCCCAGCCAGTCGTCCGTACGTCCCCGGCCGCGGTCCCGTACCGTGTCCGGGGACGTTGTACGTACGTGAGGGAAGCGGGGCGACATGGCCAAGGGCAACCGGGACCGGTTCTCCACCGCGGCCCGGCTCAAGGTGCTCGGCGAGCAGACCGCGGCCCGTGTCTACCGGTCGCAGAAGAAGCGCCAGGCACGCCGCTCCCGGCTCACCGGGCGGGCCGCGCTGCTCGCCCTGGTGATGTGCTCCCTGGTGGTGGCCCTCGCGTACCCGATGCGCCAGTACGTGTCGCAGCGCGGCGACATCGCCGAGGAGCGCCGCAAGGAGCACGACGCGGCCGCGCAGGTCGAGCGGCTGCGCGACGAGAAGGCGCGGCTCCAGGACGACGCGTACATCAAGCGGCTGGCCCGTGAGCACCTGCACATGCAGTTCCCGGGCGAGACCGGCTACACCGTGACCGACCCGTCGGCCGGCAAGGGCCGCCGCGACGGCAAGGCCTCCACCGGCCGCCCCTGGCACCAGAACCTCTGGGACGGTGTGGACAAGGCCGACCGCCCCGGCGACTGACGACGTGAACCGCCAGCGACCGATCCAGACAGACAGAGACTGAGACAGACACCGCGATGGAAACGCCCCCGCCCCGCACTCCCCGCACCGAGCCGACCGAGGCGGACATCGCCGCCTTCCAGGAGCAGCTGGGCCGCCCGCCGCGCGGACTGCGCGCGATCGCGCACCGCTGCCCGTGCGGCAACCCCGACGTGGTCGAGACGGCCCCCCGGCTGCCCGACGGCACGCCCTTCCCGACGACGTACTACCTGAGCTGCCCGAGGGCCGCGTCGGCGATCGGCACGCTGGAGGCCAACGGCGTCATGAAGGAGATGACGGAGCGTCTGGCGACCGACCCCGAGCTGGCCGCGGCCTACCGCGCCGCCCACGAGGACTACATCGCCCGCCGCGACGCCATCGAGGTCCTGGAGGGCTTCCCGAGCGCGGGCGGCATGCCGGACCGGGTGAAGTGCCTGCACGTGCTGGTCGGCCACTCGCTGGCGGCGGGGCCCGGCGTCAACCCGCTGGGCGACGAGGCGATCGCGATGCTCCCCGAGTGGTGGGCGAAGGGCCCCTGCGTCACCCCCTGCGTGCCCGGGGAGGGCGAGAAGTGACCCGGGTCGCCGCCATCGACTGCGGGACGAACTCGATCCGCCTCCTCGTCGCCGACGCGACCGCGTCCGGCGGCGACGGCGGTGAACTCGTCGAGCTGGACCGCCGGATGACGATCGTGCGCCTGGGCCAGGGCGTGGACCGCACCGGCCGCCTCGCCCCCGAGGCCCTGGAGCGCACCTTCGCGGCCTGCCGCGCGTACGCGGCGGTCATCGAGGAGTTCGGCGCCGAGCGCGTGCGCTTCGTGGCCACCTCCGCCTCCCGCGACGCCGAGAACCGGGACGAGTTCGTCCGGGGCGTGGTCGACATCCTGGGCGTCGAGCCCGAGGTGATCACCGGCGACCAGGAGGCGGAGTTCTCCTTCACCGGCGCCACCAGGGAGCTGCACGCCGACGGCGACTACCTGGTGGTCGACATCGGCGGCGGCTCCACCGAGTTCGTGGTCGGCTCGCGCCGGGTGCGCGCGGCCCGCTCGGTGGACGTGGGCTGTGTGCGGATGACCGAGCGCCACCACCCCGGCGACCCGGCCACGCCCGAGCAGATCGCGGCCATGCGGGCGGACATCGAGGCCGCCCTGGACCTGGCCGGGCAGACGGTCCCGTTGCGCGAGCCGCGCACCCTGGTGGGTCTGGCGGGTTCGGTGACCACGGTCGCCGCGATCGCGCTGGGCCTGCCCGCGTACGACTCGGCGGCGATCCACCACTCCCGTATCCCCTACGAGGACGTCAAGCGGGTCACCGAGCGCCTGCTGGCCTCCACCCACGAGGAGCGCACGGCGATCCCGGTGCTGCACCCGGGCCGGATCGACGTGATCGCGGCGGGCGCGCTCGTCCTGGAGGCCGTCATGGAGCGCACGGGCGCCTCGGAGGTCGTGGTCAGCGAGCACGACATCCTCGACGGAATCGCCTGGTCGATCGCGTGAAATGGGCTCCGGAGGGCCCTTACGGGGCCCTTCGGAGCACCCTCCGCGAGAAAGTTCGTGAAGTTCTTCACAAGGAAAACCCGTCCGTTGACCTCGAATGAGGGCCGCAGGCCTCTCTTCTGTAGGTCCAACGGCTCAACAGGGCGCGATCCAGGGGGTCGACCCCGTGTTACGAGCGTGTTTCCCGACCCGGTGGTCCAGTCCGCGCGCGGGTGTGAGGGCCAGTTCAGGAGGGGTGAACAACGTTCTCCCCGGTACCGTGGTTCCCTCGGGCCACCATGACCTCGGTCACGTGGGCCGCGAAGTGTAGCAGAGACCCCGTCGGACCTTGTGAAGGGGCGCACGAGCGAGGCTCCACAGGGGGGTGGATACTCGATGGCATGAGCACCACGGAGCGTCCCCGAATCCTCGTCGTAGGCGGTGGGTACGTAGGCCTGTACGCGGCACGGCGCATTCTCAAGAAGATGCGCTACGCCGAGGCGACCGTCACGGTCGTCGACCCGCGGTCGTACATGACGTACCAGCCCTTCCTCCCCGAAGCCGCCGCAGGCAGCATCTCCCCGCGCCACGTCGTCGTCCCGCTGCGACGCGTCGTTCGCGGAGCCGAGGTGCTCACCGGCCGTGTCACCAGCATCGACCAGGACCGCAAGGTCGCCACGGTCTCGCCGCTCGTCGGCGAGGCCTACGAGCTGCCCTTCGACTACCTGGTCGTCGCCCTCGGCGCGGTCTCCCGCACCTTCCCGATCCCCGGCCTCGCCGAGCAGGGCATCGGCATGAAGGGTGTCGAGGAGGCCATCGGCCTGCGCAACCACGTCCTGGAGCAGCTGGACAAGGCCGACTCCACGACCGACGAGGACGTCCGCCGCAAGGCCCTGACCTTCGTCTTCGTGGGTGGCGGCTTCGCCGGCGCCGAGACGATCGGCGAGGTCGAGGACATGGCCCGCGACGCGGCCAAGTACTACACCAACGTGAAGCGCGAGGACATGCGCTTCATCCTGGTCGACGCCGCCGACAAGATCCTCCCCGAGGTCGGGCCGCAGCTCGGCAAGTGGGGCAAGGAGCACCTGGAGGGCCGCGGGGTCGAGATCTACCTCTCGACGTCCATGGACTCCTGCGTCGACGGCCACGTGGTGCTGAAGAACGGCCTGGAGGTCGACTCCAACACCATCGTGTGGACCGCGGGCGTCAAGCCCAACCCGGCGCTGGCCCGCTTCGGCCTGCCGCTGGGTCCGCGCGGCCACGTCGACACCGCCCCGACCCTCCAGGTCCAGGGCACCGACTACATCTGGGCTGCGGGCGACAACGCCCAGGTCCCGGACCTCGCCGCCCGCAAGGCCGGCGTGGAGAACGCCTGGTGCCCGCCGAACGCCCAGCACGCGCTGCGCCAGGCCAAGGTCCTCGGCGACAACGTGGTCTCCGGCATGCGGGGCTTCCCGCAGAAGGAGTACGCCCACGCCAACAAGGGCGCGGTGGCGGGCCTCGGCCTCCACAAGGGCGTCGCGATGATCGTCATGGGCAAGATGAAGATCAAGCTCAAGGGCCGTCTCGCCTGGTACATGCACCGTGGCTACCACGGTCTGGCCGTGCCCACCTGGAACCGCAAGATCCGTGTCTTCGCCGACTGGACGCTCGCGATGTTCCTGAAGCGCGAGGTCGTCTCGCTCGGCGCCATGGAGACTCCGCGCGAGGAGTTCTACGAGGCCGCCAAGCCCGCCCCGGCCCCGGCCGCGAAGGTCGAGGAGAAGGCGAAGGCCTCCTGACCCCGGTCAGCCTCCCGTAGCAACGCCCGAAGGGGCCGTCCGCCATCCGTGGTGCGGGCGGCCCCTTCGGTGTGCGCGCCGCCTCCGTACGCCCGTGGCGCTGTAGCGGGACGGCCGGAGCCCGGGGCAATCTTGTCCGGGGCGGGGTGCCGGGCCCCCCGGGGGCGACTTCACGGAGGTGTGCGCCATGGCCGACACCGCGACGCGGCTGACCGCTCTCGCCGGTGAGCTCCTGGGCGAGGAGCTTCCGGTCCGCGTCCGCGCCTGGGACGGCAGCGAGGCGGGCCCGCCGGACGCCCCGGTGCTCGTGCTGCGCCACCGCCGCGCCCTGCGCCGGCTGCTGTGGAAGCCGGGCGAACTGGGCCTCGCGCGCGCCTGGGTGGCCGGTGAGCTCGACATCGAGGGCGACCTCTACCGGGCCCTCGACCTGATGGCCGGGCTGCTCTGGGACCGCGGCAGGGGTCCGGGACGGGCGGTCCATCCCGTACGCGACCCGAGGCTGCGGGCCGCCGCCCGGGAGCTGCTGCGGCTCGGCGGGCCCCTGCCGCCGCCCGCCCCGCCCGCCGAGGAGCTGCGCCGGCGCACCGGCCCGCTGCACACCCGACGCCGCGACCGGCAGGCCGTCAGCCACCACTACGACGTGGGCAACGCCTTCTACGAGCTGGTCCTCGGCCCCTCGATGGTCTACTCGTGCGCCTACTGGGAGCACCCCGGCGCCACCCTGGAGCAGGCCCAGCACGACAAGCTGGAGCTGGTCTGCCGCAAGCTCGGCCTCGGCGGGGGCGACCGGCTGCTCGACGTCGGCTGCGGCTGGGGCTCGATGGCCCTGCACGCCGCCCGCCACCAAGGAGCCCGGGTCGTCGGCATCACGCTCAGCGCCGAACAGGCCGCCTACGCCCGTAAGCGCGTCGCCGAGGAGGGCCTGGCCGACCGGGTCGAGATCCGGGTGCAGGACTACCGGGACGTGAGCGACGGGCCGTACGACGCGATCTCCTCGATCGGGATGGCCGAGCACGTGGGCTCGGCGCGCTACCGGGAGTACGCGGACGATCTGTACGCCCTGCTCAAGGAGGGCGGGCGCCTGCTCAACCACCAGATCGCCCGGCGCCCCGAGGGGGACGAGGCCGGCTACCACGTGGACGCGTTCATCGACGCGTACGTCTTCCCCGACGGGGAACTGGCCCCGCTCGGGCGGACGCTCGCGACCCTGGAGGACGCCGGGTTCGAGGCACGGGACGTGGAGGCTCTCCGCGAGCACTACGCGCTGACCCTGCGCCACTGGGTGGCCAATCTGGAGGCGGACCGGCCGCGCGCGGCCGAGCTGACGAGCCCCGGCCGGGCCCGGGTCTGGCGGCTCTACATGGCCGCCTGCGCCCTCTCCTTCGAGCACAACCGGATCGGCGTCAACCAGATCCTGGCGGTGAAGACGGCACGGGGCGGCGCCTCCGGGATGCCGCTGCGGGCGCGTCGGTGGGGGAGCCCGGACCGGTAGCGGACGGGCCGCGTTGGTACCTTCGACCGATCGGACGGAACCCTGCCGTCCGATTTGTCATGTACGTGCTATTCGTAGCCCTATGCACTGGAGGCCGGTGTGCACCGCCACCGCAGAACCTGGCTCCTCGGCCTGGCCGTTGCCGTGATGTCCGTCTTCGCCGGACCGGGCGCGGCCTCGGCCGACACCGTCGCGGTCACCGACGGGGCGATCTTCAACGATCCGTCGGGCACCACCGCCGACCAGGACAGGATCCGCGACTACGTCGTCTCGCTGGTGAACGACGCCCCCGCGGGCAGCACCGTCCGGATGTCGATGTACACGTTCACCGACGACGTCCTGCGCACCGCGCTGATCGCCGCGAAGGACCGCGGCGTCGCCGTGAAGCTCGTCGTCGACTACAAGTCGCACAACTTCAAGCCCGACGGCACGGAGCTGACCAAGGGCGGCGAGTACGAGAACCTGGCCGCCGCGCTCGGCACCGACCGCACCAAGGCGTCCTGGATCCTGTCCTGCCCGCAGGGCCGCGCCTGCATCGCCAACCGCAGACTCAACTCCGGTGACGACGGCTCGATCAACCACAACAAGTTCTTCCTCTTCTCCCACACGGGAGGCGCGGACAACGTCGTCGTGCAGACCTCGGCCAACATGTCGGGCACCCAGCGCACCGACCTCTTCAACAACGCCGTGACGCTGGTCGACGCCGGTCTCTACACCAACTACCAGGCGTACTTCGACGACCAGGTGGCGAACGGCTCGGCGGGCACGAGCAACAACAACTACTACTCCACGCCCATCAGTTCGACCAACCCCGACTACAAGACGTACTTCTTCCCCCGCAAGGAGACGTCCGGCACCACCTACTCCACGGACCCGGCCACCGACACGGTCAAGCTGATCCTCGACAAGGTCGTCTGCTCCTCCACCCAGCACTCCGAGGTGCGGATGGCGGCCAACCTCTTCTACCGCGACCAGATCGCGAGCAAGCTCGCCTCGATGGTGGACGCGGGCTGCAAGGTGTACCTGGCGGCCGACGGCAACCCCAACGGCGGCGGCACGGGCGTGCCGTCCATGGGCAAGACCGTCGAGTCGATCCTGTCCGGGCAGCTCACCCAGCGCGTGGAGTGCTGGGAGACCCCGCCGGCCGGCCACAGCGTCAACATCGGCATCCACTCCAAGTACCTGCTGGTCAACGGCACCTACGAAGGCGTCGCCAACGAGAAGATCGTCTGGACCGGCAGCCACAACTACTCGTGGCAGGCCCTGCGCTCCAACGACGAGACCATCCTGAAGATCAACGACGACGCGGTCTACGACCAGTTCAAGGCCGACCACGACCGGCTGATGTCGTACTGCGCCGGGAGCTGACGCACGGAGACAAACGCGAAGGGCCCGGGACGGCGGTTGCCGTCCCGGGCCCTTCGCCCGTGCGCCCCTACTCCGTCTTGATCGCCGTCAGCATGTTCAGCCGGGCGGCGCTGCGGGCCGGCCACATCGCGGCCAGCACGCCCACCAGACCCGCGAGCGCCATGAACAGGGCGATCCGGTCCCACGGGATCACCAGCGCGTACGCCGGGATCGAGCCCTTGATGGTCTCGCCGATGGCCCAGGCCAGGAAGGTGCCGAGGCCCACGCCGATCAGCGCGCCGAAGACCGCGATGACGACGGCCTCCAGACGGATCATGCGCTTGACCCGGGCCCGGTCCAGGCCGATCGCCCGCAGCATCCCGATCTCCTGCTGGCGCTCGAAGACCGACATGGCCAGCGTGTTGACGACCCCCAGGACCGCGATGAGCAGCGCCATCGCGAGCAGCCCGTACATGATGTTCAGCAGCGTGTTGATCATGCCGCCGAAGGTGTCGCGGATGTCCTGCTGGTCCATGAAGCTGATCGCCGGGTTGTCACCGAGCGCGTTGACCAGCGCCTGCTCGTTGGCCTTGGTGGCGCCGCCGGACATCTTCACGAAGACCGACTCGATGTGCGGCCGGGTCTCGTGCGGGTCGAGGACCGCCGTCGAGGCGAGCACCGGGTCGAGGAACTCCTGCTTCTTGAAGACCGCGCCGACGGTGAGCGTCGTCTTCTTCTTGTCGTCGAACTCGACCGGCAGCCGCGTGCCCGGCTTCCAACCCCGCTTGCGCGCGGTCTCGTCGTCCACGGCGAGCTGTCCCTGGCCCAGGGTGGCGAGCGAGCCGGAGACCGTCTCGACCTTCAGCACCTTCTCGATGTCGCCCGGGGTCACCCCGGAGACCGAGCGGAAGTCGCCGTCGACCTGGAGGTAGGAGGACTGCTTGGGGGAGGCCGCGGTGACGCCCGGGGCCTTGCGCAGCTCCGGCACGACCGACTTGTCCAGCCGGTCCCCACTGGCCATCGCGACCATGTAGTCGGCCTTGATGTTGTCCGTGGTCGTCTTGTCGATCGCCTTGCCGACCGTGATGCCGAGCACCGAAAGCGCGGTGACCAGGGTCAGACCGATGGCGAGCGCGGAGGCGGTCGCGCCGGTGCGGCGCGGGTTGCGCACCGCGTTCTGGCTGGCCAGCTTGCCGGAGACGCCGAACAGCCGGCTCAGCGGCGGACGTACGACGGCGATCACCGGCCGCGCGAGCAGCGGGATCAGCACGATGATGCCGACCAGGGAGAGGAAGGCGCCGAGGCCGATCATGGTCTTGCCGTCCCGTCCGGCGCCCGCGCCGGCCAGGACCGAGGCGAAGCCGCCCAGGGTGATGATCGCGCCGATGGTGTTCCGCACGACCAGCGACTTGGTGGTCGCGGCGGCGTGCACGCTGTTCATCGCGGCGACCGGCGGGATCTTCGCGGCACGCCAGGCGGGCAGCAGGGCCGCGATCAGGGTGACGATCACACCGACGGCCAGCGCGGCGATCACCGGGGTGGAGGAGACGATCAGCGAACCGGCCGGCAGCTTCACGCCGAAGGAGTCCATCGCGGAGCGCAACCCCACCGCGAGGCCGAGACCCAGCCCGAAGCCGACCGCCGAGGCGACCGTGCCGACGACCAACGCCTCGGTGAGCACCGAGCGCCGCACCTGGGAGCGGGAGGCGCCCACCGCGCGCATCAGGGCCAGCTCCTTGGTGCGCTGGGCGACCAGCATGGTGAAGGTGTTGGAGATCAGGAAGATGCCGACGAAGAGCGCGATGGCGGCGAAGGCCAGCAGCGTCTGGCTGAGCGCGCTCAGCCCCTCCTCGATGTCGTCCGCCTCCTGCGCGGCGAGCGCCTGACCGGTGCGGGCCGTGGCGTGCTCGGGCAGCGTCGGCAGGACCTGGTCGAGGAGCTTCTGGGCGTCGACACCGGGCTTGGCGGAGACGTTGACCTTCTGGAAGAAGCCGGGCTTGAGGTAGAGCTGCTGCGCGACCCTGGTGTCGAACAGGACGAGACTGCCGCCGGCGTTGACCGAGCCGTCCTCGGTGGTGAACACACCGGCGAGGGTGTACGTCTTCACCGGCCCGTTGGTGGCGACGCGGATCCGGTCCCCGACCTGGTACCCGCCCTTGTCGGCGGTGTCCTCGTCGAGCGCGATCTGCCCGTCCCGGACCGGCCCGGTGCCGGCGGTGAAGGTGTAGGCGGGGTCCTTGCCGTCGCGGCTCGGCGAGAAGTTCCCGCCCTTGTTGGCCCAGCCCTGGCCGATCAGCTTGCCGTTCTTGTCGGCCACCCCGGCGAACCCGTCGACGCGCCCGTTGACCGAGGTGACTCCGTCCAGGGCCGCGATCTTGTCCAGGGTCCGGCGTCCGACGCCCGGGTCCTGCTTGTCGTCATCCCGGCTGCCGTACGACTCGATGGCCACGGCCACGTTGTCGTAGCTCTTGGCCGACTGGTTCTTGAAGGCGCTCTTGAGGGTGTCGGTGAAGACCAGGGTGCCGGAGACGAAGGCCACGCCGAGCATCACGGCGAGCACGGTCATCAGCAGCCTGGCCTTGTGCGCGAGCACGTTGCGCAGGGCGGTTTTGAACATGGGGCTTTTCTCAGTCCTGGGGTGGGGGCCGGGCGAAGGGGGCGAACGGGCGGGGCGGTGCCCCGGGATCAGCTGGTGCGGCCCTTGGTGTCGAACTCCTTCATGCGGTCCAGCACGCCGTCGGCGCTCGGGCGCAGCATCTCGTCGACGATCCGGCCGTCGGCGAGGAAGATCACGCGGTCGGCGTAGGAGGCGGCGACGGGGTCGTGGGTGACCATGACGACGGTCTGGCCGAGCTCACGCACGGAGTTGCGCAGGAAGCCCAGGACCTCGGCGCCCGAGCGGGAGTCCAGGTTTCCGGTCGGCTCGTCACCGAAGATGATCTCGGGCTGGGAGGCCAGGGCGCGGGCCACGGCCACGCGCTGCTGCTGGCCGCCGGAGAGCTGGGTGGGCCGGTGGGAGAGCCGCCCGGACAGGCCCACCATGTCGATGACCTGCTGGAGCCACTCCTTGTCCGGCTTGCGGCCGGCGATGTCCATCGGCAGCGTGATGTTCTCGGCCGCCGTGAGCGTCGGCAGCAGGTTGAACGCCTGGAAGATGAAGCCGATCTTGTCGCGGCGCAGCTGGGTGAGCTGCTTGTCCTTGAGCGAGCCGAGCTCGGTGTCGCCTATGCGGACCGAGCCGGAGCTGAACGAGTCGAGCCCGGCCACGCAGTGCATCAGCGTGGACTTGCCGGAGCCCGAGGGGCCCATGATCGCGGTGAACTCGCCCTGGTGGAAGTCGACCGTCACCCGGTCGAGCGCGACCACCTGGGTCTCGCCCGCGCCGTAGACCTTCGACAGCTCGGTGGCGCGGGCGGCCACCGCGGTGGCGCGGTGTGCGGTGGGGATGGTGGTCAACGGAGGGCTCCTGTCGGACGTGGTGCGGGGACTCCTCCATCCTCGTCGCCGCCGGGCCCCGGGATCGTCCATCCCTGTGCCCGTTCGCGGGCCGTCTTGAGTCTTATGCGGACGCCTCCCGCCTCCTCCTGCGGTATGACACCGTCCCCTAGTGCCGCGCCGGCCGCCCCCGCCCTCGACGGCTGTCCGCGCGGCCCGTCGGCGGCAGTCGAATTCGCGTCATTCCGCTACGCACAGTCCGGCTGACCGGTATGCCTGCCAACCGCCTCCGGCATGTGCCGCAAGGGTTCTCGGGCGGACTGACGCCCCCTCAAGCGTCAATAAAATAAGACAACATCGGCCATCGTTCCGCCGGGCGGGGGAGCCGTCCCGATAGGCTCTTCGGGCGAACGCAGGAACCGCGCGACCAGCCCGGATGGTGGAAAGCAGACACGGCGAGCTTAAACCTCGCTGGCCCTAGGGCCGTGCCGGTTCAAGTCCGGCTCCGGGCACCTCTCGCCCCCTCGGGGGAGAGCGTGGAGAACCGATAATTCGGTGGGCGGAACGACCGGGCGACGGTCCGTATGGCCGATTACCGGCGAATGAGCGGCGCGTGGGTGAACGGTTCCGCGCGCCCCCCGAGACCGCCCCTCCTACGCGCCCCGACCCGCCCGGGAAGCTCAGGGCGCCCCGCCCGAGAAGACCCGGGCGCCCCGCCCGGCCCGCCGCTCGCTTCCGGCCGCCGCCGCCCGGGCACCACCCGTGGCACTCTTGTGACCGCGAGCCCCCTGGTGTACGTCCCGCCTGGCGAGGAAAGATCCTCCCAGAGCACTAGGGTGATTGTTTTGCTTTCCCATTACCCTTGACAGCAAGGTCGCACACGGCGGCCATGGAGGAGTGAGATGAGGAGCAGCAACCCGGTCTTCTCGCGACGGGGGTTCAGCCGCGACAACGGCTACGCCGGCTTCAACACCGCGCCGCAGGCCGGGGGCAACCCGTACGCGCAGGCACCGACGAACCCGTACGCGACGAATCCGTACGCCCAGCAGGACACGCAGTACGGAGCCCCCCAGGCCCCGGCCCGGGGAAGCGTGATGACGATGGACGACGTCGTCTCGCGCACCGCGATCACGCTCGGCACCGTGGCCGTCGCCGCGGTGCTCGCCTGGACGCTGCTGCCGGTCTCGTCGAGCAGCTACGGCCTGGCCGTCGGCTCGGCGCTGGTGGCGTTCGTGCTCGCCATGATCCAGTCGTTCAAGGCGAAGCCCGTCCCCGCGCTGATCATCGGTTACGCGGCGTTCGAGGGCGTCTTCCTCGGCGTGATCAGCGAGATGTACAACGAGCGCTGGTCCGGCGCGCCCTTCCAGGCGGTCCTGGGCACCCTGGCGGTGTCCGGAGCCACCCTGTTCGCCTACAAGCAGCGCTGGGTCCGCGTGACCGCGCGGTACGCGCGCATCGGTATGACCATCGCGATCGCCTTCGTCCTGGTGACGATGGTGAACCTGCTGGTCGTGGCCTTCGGCGGCGCCGACGGCGGCGGTCTGCGCAGCTTCGGCCCGCTCGGCTTCGCGGTCGGCGTGCTGGCCATCCTGATCGGCTGCTTCTTCCTGACGCTGGACTTCAAGCAGATCGAGGACGGCATCACCTACGGCGCTCCGCGCGAGGAGTCGTGGCTGGCCGCCTTCGGCCTGACCATGTCGCTCGTCTGGATCTACCTGGAGATGCTGCGACTGGTGGCGATCCTCCAGGGCGACGACTGACGCCCGCACCGCACCGAGCAGGGGCCCGTCCGGCAGCAGCCGGGCGGGCCCCCGCGCGTAGGGGCCGGCGCGGGCCGGCAGCACTGCGCCCCACCGGGGGTCGCGGCGGGGCGCAGCACACGGGGGTTCCTTCCTAGAGCAGGCGGCGCGCGGCCCGCCTCAGGTCGTACTCGTGGATGATCGCCTTGGCGTGTCCGTACGCGAGGTCGTGCTCGCTGCGGAGCCAGCTGACCTTCTCCTCGAACCTCACGAGGGAGGGGCCTTCGTCGACGGTGCGGAGCCAGTCGGAGACTTCACGACCGGTGCAGTGCGGGATGCGGGAGAGCAGGTTGCGATGGGTTTCTTCGGAGAAGAGTTGGGACATCGGCGCCTCCGGACGCATTGCCTGGGGGTCCCCTGTCCGGACGGGGGCCGGAACGCGGGGGATGGTCCTTCACGTCACCGTGCCTGAGCGTGCGCGTATTGGCAACAGTCCCGGGGCGGCGCGTAGGGTCGCGGCGTGCTTGATGTGACCCCGCTCCTCGCCGCCGTGGACCGCTTCGCCGACCGTCTGCGCGGCGCCCCCGAAAGCCGGCTGCGCCGTGGCGCCGCGGCCGAGGCGCTCGCTCTGGCCAGGGAGTTGTCGGCCCGCGCCCAGCGCGCCGAGACCCCCGGCGCCGAGCCCCGGGTGATGCCGGACGCGGGGGCGTTCGCGGTCGCGGACCAAGTGTCGGTGGCGGGCCGCGACATGGCCGAGGTCCTCCGCACGGGCGCGGCCCCGGCCGACGCTCTGGCCGAGGCGGTCGGGCTGGTGCAGGACGCGGCGCGGAGGGCGTTCGGCTAGGGGGCGGGGCGGGCGCGGTCGCGGTCCGTCGCGCCGGTTTCGCGGTCCGGACCCGTGCCCGTGCCGGGGGCCCCGGCCCCGCCGAAGCGCCGCGCGGCCAGCTCGTACGTCATCTCCCCGTGGCGGACCCGGAAGCGGACGTCCTCACCGGAGCCCAGGGAGTCGGAGACCTGCCACTGCCGCCGCGCGTCGTCGCGCCAGGCCGCGAGCCGCGCGGCGGCCGGGGTGTGCGGCTCCAGCCGCCAGACGAGCAGCGAGGCCTGGGCGCGCAGCCAGGAGGCGGCGAGGAGCAGCGAAGGGGTGCGCGCGGCGCCGAGGGCCTTCTCCGCGTACGGCTCGTCGTCCGCGACGGCCGTGACCCAGCACCGGTACTCGACTTCGTCCATGGCCGTCAGCTCCGTTCCCCGACCGGGTTACTCCTGCCTCTACGCAACCGCACGACCACGCACAGCGGTACCGTGGAAGGACGGTCGGAGCATGAAAGCCATGAACGCCACGCGCGCCAACGGGAGTTGAGGCATGGCCAACCGGACACGTACCGCGAACGAGGGCTTGAACCGTCTGCTGGAGCAGGCCGCGTGGTCCCGCTCCCAGCTCGCGCTCGCCGTCAACCGCCTGGGCGCGGAAGCGGGGCTGGAGCTGCGCTACGACCAGTCGGCCGTGTCCCACTGGGTCGCCGGGACCGTGCCGCGGCCGAAGGTCAGACGGCTGATCGTCGAGGCCTTCTCGCGCAGGCTCCAGCGGACGGTGACGCACGCGGAGGCGGGCCTGCCGCCCGCGCCGGGCGACCGGGCGGCGGTCGGTGCCGACACCGTGGAGGAGATCGTCGATCTGGGCAGGGCCGACATGGACCCGTCCCGCCGGGGCGTGGTCGCCGCGGCCGGGCTCTTCTCCGCCGCCCTGGCGGTGCCGCTGTTCTCCGAGGCCGCGCGGGCGGCGGAGGCGGCGCCCGTGTCCCCGGGCAAGCGGACCGTCCGGATCGGGGCCGGCCAGGTCGAGTCGGTGCGCAGGATGACGGACAAGATCGCGGACATCCTCGACGAGCTGGGCGGCGGACACGCGCGGCCCATGGCCGCCGCCTTCCTCGTCAACACCGTGGTCCCGTGGCTGCGCGCCGAGGCCGCCGGACCGGTCAGGAAGGACATGCTGGCGGCGGCCGCGGACCTGGTGTACCTCACCGGCTGGATGGCCATGTACGAGCGGGCGCACGGCACGGCGCAGACGTACTACCTCAAGGCGCTGAAGCTGGCGGGACGGGCCGAGGACCACGTGACGTACTGCCGCACGCTGCGCGGGATGAGCCTCCAGGCGTCGAACCTCGGTCACGGCGCCCTGGCGCTGAAGCTGGCCGACTCCGCCGCCGAGGCCGCGCCGTTGGCGGGCCCCCGGCTCCGGGCGTTCCTCACCGGGCAGCAGGCGCACGCGACGGCCATGGTGGGCGACCACCGGCGGGCGCGGAGCCTGCTGGCGGCGACGGAGTCCGCGCTGCTGAGGGCGGACGACCGACGGGAGGCGATCGGCGGGTACGACCGGTCCGCGTACGCCTTCCACGTCTCCCACGTGCTGTACGAGGGAAAGGACCTCCCCGGCTCCATCAGCGCCCTGGAGCAGGCGCTCAGGGCGCAGCCCGCCAACGAGCGGCAGGGCAGGGTCCACTTCCACGCCGTGCTCGCGCAACGCCAGTTGGAGTACGGGCACCTCGACGCGGCGTGCGACGCGTGGGGGCGCTTCCTGGAGGACTACGAACACGTCTCGTCCGCCCGGGGCGACGAGCACTTCGCCACGATGCGGCGCCGGCTGAGGCCGTACCGCGACGCCCGGGCGGTGCGGCAGCTCGCGCCGCGCGTCGCCGAGGTCGCCGCGCTCAAGGGGTAGGAACCGGCCGGGCCGGGCCTACAGCGACGCGATGACCCGGTCCGCCAGGATGTACACGCTCTCCTCGCCGCACGAGAACGTCAGCGCGTACGCCCCCGAGATGCCCGAGCCGCCCAGCAGCACCGGGGCCTCGCCCTCGCTCAGGGCCTCGGCCAGGCGCTCGGAGGTCTCGCGGTGGCCGGGGGTCATGCACAGCGTGGTGCCGTCGGCGAAGACGTAGACGTCGAGGGTGCCCAGCGGGCCGGGGCGGACGTCCGCGAGCGCCGTGCGGGCCTCGGCCAGCTGCTCCAGGCGCGCGACCGTGGACTCGTGGTCGGCCACGACCGACGTCTGGGCCGGGACGAAGTCGGGGTGCGAGGGGTGGCGGCGGCGGGCCGCGGCCAGCTCCGGGGAGTCCTCGGGGAACTCCTCGTACGGCTCGGGGGACAGCTCCACGCCCTCCAGGCCGACGAAGTCGGACTGCCGGGGGAGGAACAGGGAGGCATCCTCCCCGAGGCCCGTGAGGCCGCCCAGGAGCGACGGGGCGTCCGCCGCGTCGCGCGCCTCCTGCGCGGCCCAGAACGCCCGCGCCTCGGCGAGCTCGCGCTCACGTTCCTCGGCGAGCGCCTCGGCGACGGCGGCGCGTATCTCGGCGACGGGGGTCTCGCCGCCGCGCGCCTGGTGGGGCACGGTGGCGGCCGGACCGGCGTTCGTCGCCGCGAGGTCGGCGCGCAGCGCCACGACCTGCCTGCGCAGCCCGTGGGCGGCGTGCAGGGCAGCGGCGCCCACGGCCGTGGAGGCGGCCGTGGTCAGCAGCAGGGCAAAAGACATGGCGCTCACTGACTTACTCCCGGATTCAAACGATTCCCCGACTTCCTACATCAGCTTGTCGGGCGTCCGCTCCCCTTGTCAGTGCATT
This sequence comes from Streptomyces sp. NPDC043908, assembly GCF_056435525.1. NCBI lineage: Bacteria > Bacillati > Actinomycetota > Actinomycetes > Kitasatosporales > Streptomycetaceae > Streptomyces > Streptomyces sp. NPDC043908. Next base: position 311,805 of record NZ_JBWKEI010000009.1, read on the forward strand.
ACGTCACGAAACGGACAGGTCTTTGTGCCTGAGGTTTATCCACGCCACCCCTGAAAACGCTGTGACCTGGGCGGATCCTTCTCCCTCGGGAGATACGTCACATCCTGGGGGAGATTCGGTCACGAACCGGAAGCGGCGGGGGTCGGAGCGGTGCCGGAGGGCTTTCCCCCACCCGGCTCCGCACGCGCCCCCCGCCGCAGCGTAGGGCTTAGTCGGCTCAGCCGCGCGTTCACCTGGTCGCGCTCCGCTTCGCCTCCGCTGCGGGCAGGTGCCGCCCTCGTTCCTCGGGCGACCCCTACCCTCCGCTTCAGCTCAGCTCAGCCGCGCGTTCACCTGGCCGCGCTCCGCTCCGCCTCCGCTGCGGGCAGGTGCCGCCCTCGTTCCTCGGGCGACCCCTACCCTCCGCTTCAGCTCAGCTCAGCCGCTCGATGACCATGGCCATGCCCTGGCCGCCGCCCACGCACATCGTCTCCAGGCCGAACTGCTTGTCGTGGAACTGGAGGGAGTTGATGAGCGTGCCGGTGATGCGGGCGCCGGTCATGCCGAAGGGGTGGCCGACGGCGATGGCGCCGCCGTTGACGTTCAGCTTCTCCAGCGGGATCTCCAGGTCGCGGTAGGACGGGATGACCTGGGCGGCGAACGCCTCGTTGATCTCGAAGAGGTCGATGTCGCCGACGGTGAGGCCGGCGCGCTTGAGGGCCTGCTTCGAGGCCTCGACCGGGCCGAGGCCCATGATCTCGGGCGAGAGGCCCGTCACGCCGGTGGAGACGATCCGCGCCAGCGGGGTCAGGCCGAGCTCGCGGGCCTTGGTGTCGCTCATGATGACGAGGGCCGCGGCGCCGTCGTTGAGCGGGCAGCAGTTGCCCGCGGTGACCATGCCGTCGGGGCGGAAGACGGGCTTGAGGCCCTGGACGCCCTCCACGGTGACGCCGGCGCGCGGGCCGTCGTCCTTGCTGACGACCGTGCCGTCCGGGGTGGTGACCGGGGTGATCTCCCGCTCCCAGAAGCCGTTCTTGATGGCTTCCTCGGCGAGGTTCTGCGACCGGACGCCGAACTCGTCCATGTCCGCGCGGGTGACGCCCTTGGCGCGCGCCAGGTTCTCGGCGGTCTGGCCCATCGCGATGTACGCGTCCGGGACCAGGCCGTCCTCGCGCGGGTCGTGCCAGGAGGCGCCGGCCGACTCGGCGACGGCGGCGGTACGGGCCTCGGCCTCGGCGAAGAACGGGTTGTGCGTGTCGGGCATCCCGTCGGAGGAGCCCTTCACCGACCGCGACACCATTTCGACGCCGGCCGAGATGAAGACGTCGCCCTCGCCCGCCTTGATGGCGTGCAGCGCCATCCGGGAGGTCTGGAGCGAGGAGGAGCAGTAGCGGGTGATGGTGCAGCCCGGCAGGTGGTCCATGCCCATCTGCACGGCCACGATCCGGCCCAGGTTGTGGCCCTGCTCGCCGCCGGGCAGGCCGCAGCCGAGCATCAGGTCGTCGATGTCGCGCGGGTCGAGCTCGGGGATCTTGGCGAGCGCGGCCTGGATGATGGTGGCGGTGAGGTCGTCCGGCCGCAGATCCTTGAGCGAGCCCTTGAAGGCGCGGCCGATGGGGGAACGAGCGGTCGAGACGATCACGGCTTCGGGCATCACGGCTCCAGAGGCTAAGCGGGCGGGCTCTCTGGGAAGTTACCCGTACGTACGGAGTTGGTCATCGGTCGGCGCGTGTGACACGGACCTCTTTTCTAAGCGGGCGCTCAGCGCGGGCGGGCGGCGGGCAGGGATGCAGGCCCTTCCCGGGCTGCGCCCGTCCCCCTGCTCGGGCTGCGCCCGGTCCCCTGCTCGGGCTGCGCCCGGTCCCCTGCTCGGGCTGCGCCCCAGTCCCCTGCTCGGGCTGCGCCCCAGTCCCCTGCTCGGGCTGCGCCCCAGTCCCCTGCTCGGGCTGCGCCCCGTCCCCCTGCTCGGGCTGCGCCCCGGTCCCCTCCTCGGGCTGCGCCCGGTCCCCTCCTCGGGCTGCGCCCTGGCCCCGCTTGGGGCTGCGCCCCGGCCGCGCTTGGGGCTGCGCCCCGGGGCCTTCTCTCGGCTGCGGACCGTGGTGGGTTGCTCGCGCAGTTCCCCGCGCCCCTGGGTGGGCTGTGGCTGAGCTGTGGTCTCCGGCTGCGGCTGACTGCCCAAGGGGCGCGGGGGACTGCGCGAGCAACCGCCCGCCGGTCCGCAGGCGGCCGACTGCCTAAGGGGCGCGGGGAGCTGCGCGGGCAACCACCCGCCGGTCCGCAGGCGGCCGACGGGCCTTTAGGGGCGCGGGGAACTGCGCGACCGGCCACAACCAGCCCGCAGGTGAAAAACGGCCCCCCGTCCCCCCGCCCCCGCCCGTCCGGTGGACAAGCGGAGGAGGGAGCCGGGGGGCCGCCCAGGCAAAAGGGGTGCGGCTACTTCGCCAGGAAGGCCAGGAGGTCCTGGCGGCTCACCACGCCCGTCGGCTTGCCCTCGACCAGGACGATCGCCGCGTCGGCCTCACCGAGGACCGACATCAGCTCGGCCACCGGCTCGCCCGAGCCGACCTGCGGCAGCGGCGGGCTCATGTGCTTCTCCAGCGGGTCCGAGAGCGAGGCGCGCTGCGCGAACAGGGCCGCGAGCAGCTCCTTCTCCACCACCGAGCCGATGACCTCGGCCGCCATCACGTCCGGGTGGCCCGCGCCCGGCTTGACGATCGGCATCTGCGACACGCCGTACTCGCGCAGCACCTCGATCGCCTCCCCGACCGTCTCCTCGGGGTGCATGTGGACGAGGGAGGGCATCGCGCCCTCCTTGTCGGCGAGGACGTCGCCGATGCGGGCGGACGGGCCCGCCTCCTCCAGGAAGCCGTGTCCGGCCATCCACTCGTCGGAGAAGATCTTGGAGAGGTAGCCGCGGCCGGAGTCGGGGAGCAGGACGACGACGACGTCGTCCGGGCCCAGGTCCTCCGCCACCCGCAGCGCCGCCACGACCGCCATGCCGCAGGAGCCGCCCACCAGCAGGCCCTCCTCCTTGGCGAGGCGGCGGGTCATCTGGAAGGAGTCCTTGTCGGAGACCGCGACGATCTCGTCCGTGACCTCACGGTCGTAGGCGGTCGGCCAGAAGTCCTCGCCCACGCCCTCGACCAGGTACGGACGGCCGGAGCCGCCGCTGTAGACCGAGCCCTCGGGGTCCGCGCCGACCACCCGTACGGCCCCGCCGGAGACCTCCTTCAGGTACCTGCCGGTGCCGGTGATCGTGCCGCCGGTGCCGACGCCCGCCACGAAGTGCGTGATCTTCCCGTCGGTCTGCTCCCACAGCTCGGGACCGGTGGTCTCGTAGTGCGAGCGCGGGTTGTTCGGGTTGCTGTACTGGTCCGGCTTCCAGGCGCCGGGCGTCTCGCGCACCAGGCGGTCCGAGACGTTGTAGTACGAGTCCGGGTGCTCCGGGTCGACCGCCGTCGGGCAGACGACGACCTCGGCCCCGTACGCCCGCAGGACGTTGATCTTGTCGAGCGACACCTTGTCCGGGCAGACGAAGATGCACTTGTAGCCCTTCTGCTGGGCCACGATCGCGAGACCGACACCCGTGTTGCCCGAGGTGGGCTCCACGATCGTGCCGCCCGGCTTGAGCGCGCCGCTCTGCTCCGCCGCTTCGATCATGCGCACGGCGATCCGGTCCTTGACCGAGCCGCCCGGGTTGAAGTACTCGACCTTGGCCAGGACGGTCGCCTGGATGCCCGCGGTCACACTGTTGAGCTTCACCAGCGGGGTATTGCCGACGAGGCTGATCATCGAGTCGTGGAATTGCACCGTTGTCTCCGGGGTCTCCGTGATGGTCCCGCCAGCGTATGCGCACAGCGAGCGCCCGTTCACCTCACGGCGGGATTGAGCGACACCCGTCACCGGGCAGGTAGCTGATGTACGGCTCCAAGGAGGTGGCGGTGGCTGGGAGTGTGTCGACCGTGTCGGCCGGGGTGTCGGCGGGGTCACGGGCGAGGGTGGCGCGCCGCATCGCGGCGGGCGCGGCGTTCGGCGGGGGCGGGATCGGGCTGCTCGCCACGGCCGCCGTCGGGGTGCTGCTCGCGGAGGCGGCGCTGGCCAGGCGCTCGGTGGGCGGCGCCACCGCCCCGCATCCGCCGAGCGCCGACGGGCTGTACGGGGTGGCGTTCGCCAACGGCACGGCCCCGCTGCGGCTCGGCATACTGGGCGACTCCACGGCCGCCGGGCAGGGCGTGCGGCGGGCCGGGCAGACCCCGGGGGCGCTGCTCGCCTCGGGGCTCGCGGCGGTGGCGGAGCGGATGGTCACGCTCCGCAACGTGGCGCAGCCGGGCGCCCAGTCGGACGACCTGGACCGCCAGGTCTCGCTGATGCTGGCGGACCAGGCCCGTATCCCGGACGTCTGCGTGATCATGATCGGGGCCAACGACGTCACCCATCGGATGCCGCCCACCACGTCGGTGCGGCATCTCGCGGGCGCGGTGCGGCGGCTGCGTACGGCGGGCGCCGAGGTGGTCGTGGGCACCTGCCCCGACCTCGGCTCGGTCGAGCCGGTCTACCAGCCGCTGCGCTTCCTGGCCCGGCGCGTCTCGCGGCAGCTGGCGGCGGCGCAGACGATCGTGGTGGTCGAGCAGGGCGGGCGGACGGTCTCGCTGGGCCATCTGCTCGGCCCCGAGTTCGAGGCGAACCCGCGCGAGCTGTTCGGCCCGGACAACTACCACCCCTCGGCCGAGGGGTACGCGACGGCGGCGATGGCCGTCCTGCCCACCCTCTGCGCCTCGCTCGGGCTGTGGCCGGACGCCGACCGGCTGGACGCGGACCGCGACGAGGACATCCTGCCGGTCGCCAAGGCGGCGGCGGAGGCGGCGGCGGAGCCCGGCACCGAGGTCAGCGCGGCCCGCGCGCCCTGGGCCCTGCTCAAGCACCGGCGCCGGCGGCGGCTGACCGCGACCGAACCGTCCACCGCGCACCCGGCGCACCCGGCCCACCCGTGAGCGCCGTCCCCCGAGTCCCGTACGGCTCGGGGGATGTGGCGGGCCGTCACATCCGTCGCGGAACCGGTACGGGCACGACATGTCCGCGCAGCACGCGCTTAACACACGTACGGCACAGTGAGGGGTGTCGGACGGGGAGACCCGGCCGGCACCACCAGCGGCGTCGAGGACCTCCGGAGCGGCTCCCGGACTCCCGGACGCCAGGACGCGGCGACCGGCCCTTGACCCGGGACCGTGTCCCGCGCGGGGACCGCCGTCGTCCCGCCCCCCGGGAGACCGGGGGTGCGGCGGTCCCCGCGCTCAGCTTTTTCCGGGGTCCCGGGGTTCCCGGATGCCCGGATGCCCGGTTCTTCTGGTTTCCGGGGTGCCGGGGCTCCGGGCTTCCCGCCCTCAGTCGGTGTCGCCGTCGCCCCGGCGGCGCGGCCACGGCCACGGGCGGGCGGCGTGCACGGCGTTGACGCCGAAGATGCCCGCCCAGGTGACGAAGAGACCGCTCAGGCCCGCGTTGACGGCGCCGATCGCGGACAGCGGGATGGCGAGGACCAGCGAGATCATGCCGAACCCGAAGCGCTCCGCGAAGCCGAGGTCGGGGTTCGGGCCGGGCGGACGGCCGCCGCGGGCCACCACCATCTGCTGTTCGGCGAGCTGGCGGCGCACCCGGCGGTCGATCGCCGGATCGAGGCGCTGCTCCACCTTCTCCAGGAACGAGTCGACGAGCGCGGGCTCGTACTCCTCGCCGAGCTCCCTGCGGGCCTGCAGGGTGGCGTCGAGTTCTTTGCGCAGTTCGGCGTCGCGGGCTTCCATGGTCCCCACGGTACGGAGCGGGGGGCGCCGGCACAGTGGGGATAGCCCCCGTACTTGCCCCCCTGCATATGGTCATGCAGAGTGCTGGGCGACTGAATATCGTGGAGTGACGGGCGTGAGGAAGGGGGACGGCATGAGCGACGGCCCTGCCGCGCGGCTGCAACAGCTCTTCGAGGGGCGGCGGCTGACGCCGACCCAGCGGCGGATCGCGCACTCCATGGTGCGCAGGGCCGCGGATGTGCCGTTCCTGTCCAGCGTGGAGCTGGCGGAGCTGGCCGGGGTGAGCCAGCCCTCGGTGACGCGCTTCGCGGTCGCGCTGGGCTTCGACGGGTACCCGGCGCTCCGGCGCCATCTGCGCGAGGTGGTGCCCGCGGACGCGCCCGCGGCGGGCGAGGACGCGTACAACGAGTACCAGCAGGCGGTCCAGGCCGAGATCGAGAACCTGCGCCATCTGGCCGGGCTGCTGGCGGATCCGGCGCCGGTGGAGGAGGCGGGGCGGTTGCTGGCGGCGTCGCGGCCGCTGCCCGTGCTCGGGCTGCGCGCGGCCTCCTCGCAGGCGCGGGGGTTCGCGTACTTCGCGGCGAAGGTGCACCCGGATGTGCGGCTGCTCGACGAGGGCGGGTCGATGCTGGTCGACCGCATCGACGCGGCGTCGCGGGCCGGGGCGTCGGCGCTGCTGTGCTTCGCGCTGCCGCGGCATCCCCGGGAGGTGGTGGACGCGCTGGCGTACGCGCGTACGCGGGGCCTGGTGGTGGTCACGGTCGCCGACTCCGCGTTCGCGCCGGTGGCGCGCCACAGCGACCTGCTGATCCCGGCCGCGGTCGGCACGGGCCTCGCCTTCGACACGGCGTGCGCGCCGATGCTGCTGGGGCGGGTGCTGCTGGAGGCGATGTGTGACGGGTTGCCGGATGCGCAGGCGCGGTTGGAGGAGTTCGATGCGGGGGCCGCGGGGCGCGGCTTGTTCGTGGAGTAACCGCCCCCGGGCCGCGCTTCCGCCCCCGGGGGACGATTTCGCCCCCGGGCCGCGCTTCCGCCCGCGGGGGGCGATTTCGCCCGGGGTTCGTCTGCGGGTGGGTGGTGGCTTGCTCGCGCAGTTCCCCGCGCCCCTTCTCGGCCGGGGGTTCGTCTGCGGGGCGGTGGTGGGCTGGTCGCGCAGTTCCCCGCGCCCCTGGGGGGTGTGGGGCTCGGGGTCGGGTGGGCGCCCTTGGGGTCGGTTTTCGTCTGTGGGTCGTGGTGGGTTGCTCGCGCAGTTCCCCGCGCCCCTGAAGGCCCGTGGCCGAGCTGGTGTTTCTGGCTGCGGCGGGATGCCTCAGGGGCGCGGGGAACTGCGCGATCAGGCCCCACCGGGCCGCAGGTGAACGAAGAACCTCTCGGGGTTCGGGGAACTGTGGGAGCAATCACACCGCCCCGCAGGTGGATCCCGGCTGAACAGGGGCGCGGGGAACTGCGCGATCAGGCCCCACCGGGCCGCAGGTGAACGAGGAACCTCTCGGGGGGCCGGGGAACTGTGGGAGCGATCACACCGCCCCGCAGGTGGATCCCGGCTGAATAGGGGCGCGGGGAACTGCGCGATCAGCCCACCACCGGCCCGCAGGTGAATGACGTCCTTTCAGGGGCGCGGGGAACTGCGCGGGCTCCATCGCGGGGCCGCAGGTGGGCGACGAGCTCCGAGGTACGGGCGTTGCGTGAGCGGGCCGCCCCGGGGGAGCGGGTTACAGCAGGGCGTCCGGGGTTGTGCCGCCCGCTTCCCGCACGATCGACGCCAGCGTCTGCGGCTCGCGGACCAGCGCGAAGCGGACGCCCGACGGGGTCGTCGTGTAGCCGTGGACGCCCGGCCTGGCGAGGCTGTTGTACGCGTAGTGGTGCCCGAAGCAGTACGCCCCGGTGTCCAGCACCGCCGCATAGTCCCCCTGCTCCAGCCGCGGCAGCGCCCGCGCCCGCGCCAGCAGGTCCCCCGCGAAGCAGGCGGGCCCCGCCACGTCCTGGAGGACGGGCGGTCCGGGCTTGGGGCGGCCCGAAGGGCCGTACGCGGCGATCCGCAGCGGCCAGGACTCCGGCGCGAACACCGTACGGGCCGCGATCTGCACGCCCGCGTGGGTGACCGCGATGGCCCGCCCCCCGGCCGTCTTCGCGTACTCCACCCGCGCCAGCACCGTCCCGTGCTTGGCCAGCAGCGACCGCCCGAACTCCGTCACCAGCGCGTACGACCCTTCGAAGAGCCCGGGCACCTCCGCGCGCAGCAGCCGCGCGTACTCCCCGTACGTCGGGCTCACCTCGTCCGAGGCGAAGTTCACCGGGAGCCCGCCGCCGAGGTCGACCGTGTCGACCTGGCGGCGGCCCACGCGCGCGTTGATCTCCTCCGCCAGCTCGTACGCCGCCCGCACCCCCTCGGCCATCAGCGCCAGGGGCACCCCCTGGGAGCCGGTGTGCGTGTGCAGGCGGGTGAGCCAGGGGCGGGCCGCGTACGCCGCGACGACCCATTCCCGCGCCCCCTCGTCCCGCAGCCCCACCCCGAACTTCGAGGTCCGCGTCGCGGTGGAGAGCGCGGCGATGGACCCCCCGCCCACCTGCGGGTTGACCCGCAGGCCGAGCGGTGAGGCGGTCGCGGTGGAGGCGAGCAGCGCGTCGAGGCGGGCCAGCTCCTGCGGGTTGTCGGCGTTGACGGCGACGCCCAGGGCGAGGGCCTCGCGCAGCTCGGCGGGGGTCTTGGCGGGGGAGTCGAGGACCGTGCGGCCGGGCGGGACCCCGGCGGCGCGGGCCAGGGCCAGTTCGCCGGGGCCGGCGACCTCCGCGCCGAGCCCCTCGGAGGCGAGCAGCCGCAGGACCGGCACCAGCGGGCCCGCCTTCACGGCGAAGGCGTGCAGCACGGGCGCGTCGGTGACAGCCGCGAAGGCGCTGGTCAGCGCCCTCGCGCTGGCCCGGATGCCGGTGACGTCCAGCAGCGCGGCCAGCGGGACCTCGGGGCCGACGAGGCCCTGCTCCACGGCCGCCCGCACCGCCTGGTCGCGCCGCGCCGCCGCCTCGGTGTTGGTCATGGCTTCCAGCCAATCACCGGGTCCGCCGACGCGCAGACGTACCGATGTATTGACTAGTTCTATTCAGCCGGTCAGGATGTGAATACTTGAGTCACGTCGTGAGGAGGCCTCGCCATGTCAGGACCCCGCCCCGTACGGGCACCGCGCGGTACGGAACTGAGCGCCCTGGGATGGCAGCAGGAAGCCGCCCTGAGGATGCTCCAGAACAACCTCGACCCCGAGGTCGCCGAGCACCCCGACAAGCTCGTCGTCTACGGCGGCACCGGCAAGGCCGCGCGCGACTGGCGCTCCTTCGACGCGATGGTCCGCACCCTGCGCACGCTCAAGCAGGACGAGACGATGCTCGTCCAGTCCGGCCGCCCGGTCGGCGTGATGCAGACCCACGAGTGGGCCCCGCGCGTCCTGATCGCCAACTCCAACCTGGTGGGCGACTGGGCGAACTGGGAGGAGTTCCGCCGCCTGGAGCAGCTCGGCCTGACCATGTACGGGCAGATGACCGCGGGCTCCTGGATCTACATCGGCACCCAGGGCATCCTCCAGGGCACGTACGAGACGTTCTCCGCCGTCGCGGCGAAGAAGTTCAACGGCACGCTCGCCGGGACCATCACCCTCACCGCCGGCCTCGGCGGCATGGGCGGCGCCCAGCCGCTCGCCGTGACGATGAACGACGGCGTCGCGATCTGTATCGACGTCGACCCGCGCGCCATCGAGCGCCGCATCGAGCACCGCTACCTCGACGTGAAGGCCGACAGCCCGCGGCACGCGCTGGAGCTGGCCGTCGAGGCGCGCGACGCCCGCCGGCCGCTCTCCATCGGGCTGCTCGGCAACGCGGCGGAGCTGCTGCCGCAGATGCTGGCCGAGGGCGCGCCGATCGACATCGTGACCGACCAGACGTCCGCGCACGACCCGCTGGCGTACCTGCCGGTCGGCGTCGACTTCGACGACATGGCCTCGTACGCGGCGAAGGACCCGGCGGGCTTCACCACCCGCGCCCGGGAGTCCATGGCCCGCCACGTCGAGGCGATGGTCGGCTTCATGGACGCGGGCGCCGAGGTCTTCGACTACGGCAACTCCATCCGCGGCGAGGCGCAGCTGGCCGGGTACGACCGGGCGTTCGCCTTCCCCGGCTTCGTCCCCGCGTACATCCGCCCGCTCTTCTGCGAGGGCAAGGGCCCCTTCCGCTGGGCGGCGCTGTCGGGCGAGGCGTCCGACATCCACAAGACGGACAAGGCGATCCTGGACCTGTTCCCGGAGAACGAGTCGCTGCACCGCTGGATCAAGATGGCGGGCGAACGCGTCCACTTCCAGGGCCTGCCCGCGCGGATCTGCTGGCTCGGTTACGGCGAGCGCGACAAGGCGGGCGAGCGCTTCAACGACATGGTCGCCTCGGGCGAGCTGGCGGCCCCGCTGGCGATCGGCCGCGACCACCTGGACTGCGGCTCGGTGGCCTCCCCGTACCGCGAGACCGAGGCGATGCTCGACGGCTCGGACGCGATCGCGGACTGGCCGCTGCTGAACGCCATGGTCAACGTCGCCTCCGGCGCGTCCTGGGTCTCCCTGCACCACGGCGGCGGCGTCGGCATGGGCCGCTCCATCCACGCGGGCCAGGTGACGGTGGCGGACGGCACGGCGCTGGCGGGCGAGAAGATCCGCCGCGTCCTGACGAACGACCCCGGGATGGGCGTCATCCGGCATGTCGACGCCGGGTACGACATCGCGGAGTCGGTCGCGGACGAGCGGGGTGTGCGGGTGCCGATGCGCGAGGGTGAAGCGTGACGGGGGGCACCCCGTCGGCCCCTGTTCCCGGGGCGGCCCCGGGGCCCACGGCCGGGTCCGCGCCGGCGGGGGCTGGTCGGGCCGTTCCCCGGGTTCCTGAGGGTGGTGCCGGTTCGTCGGCCGGGTCCGCGCCGGTGGGGGTTGAGCGCGCAGTTCCCCGCGCCCCTGAAGGGGGTGCGGGTGCCCCGGACAGCGGCCGCGTCCCTGAGGGGGCGCAGACCGCCGGCGACGCGCGGAGGGCCGGGGCGCCGGCCCTCGGCGGGGTGCAGGGGCCGCAGGCACCGCGGGGGGCGGGAGCCCCTGGCGGGGTGCGGGCGGCGCAGGCCCCGCTCGGGGGGCCGGGGGCGGAGCCCCCGGGGAACTCCTCCCCCACCCACCCGCACCCGCGGAGCGTTTCGGGAAGGGGCGGGGTGGGGGAGACCCCCTCGTTCCACGAGATGTGGCGCGATCTCGCCCCCATCGGTCGGGACGCCGGCACCCGCGGCTACCGCCGCTTCGCCTGGACCGGGGCCGACGCCGACTGCCGCGCCTGGTTCCGGGCGCAGGCCGAGTCCCGCGGGCTCACCTACGAGCTCGACCGCAACGGCAACCAGTGGGCCTGGGCCGGCGACCCCACCGCCGGGGACGCCGTCGTCACGGGGTCGCACCTGGACTCCGTCCCCGACGGCGGCGCCTTCGACGGCCCCCTCGGCGTCGTGTCGTCCTTCGCCGCCCTCGACGAGCTGCGCAGGCGCGGAGCCGTACCCACCCGCCCCCTCGCCCTCGTCAACTTCGGCGACGAGGAGGGCGCCCGCTTCGGCCTCGCCTGCGTCGGCTCCCGGCTCGCCGCCGGGCAGCTGACCGTCGAGGCCGCGCACCGGCTGCGCGACGGCGACGGGATCACCCTGCCGCAGGCGATGGAGCGCGCCGGATACGACCCGGACGCCATCGGCCCCGACCCCGAACGCCTCGCCCGTATCGGCGCGTTCGTCGAGCTGCACGTGGAGCAGGGCCGCGCCCTGGACCTGAGCGGCGACGCGATCGGCATCGCCTCCGCCATCTGGCCGCACGGCCGCTGGCGGTTCGACTTCGCGGGCGAGGCCAACCACGCGGGCACCACCCGCCTGGTGGACCGGCGCGACCCGATGCTCACGTACGCCGAGACCGTCCTCGCCGCCCGCCGCGAGGCCGAACTCGCGGGCGCGGTCGCCACCTTCGGCAAGATCTCCTGCGAGCCCAACGGCGTCAACGCCATCCCCTCGCTGGTGCGCGGCTGGCTGGACTCGCGCGCCGCCGACCAGGAGACCCTCGACACCGTCGTCGCGGCGGTCCGGCGGGCCGCCGAGGAGCGGGCCGAGCGGGACGGCGTGGACCTGACCGTCGTACGGGAGTCGTTCACGCCCGTCGTCGAGTTCGAGCACGCCCTGCGCGACGAACTGGCGAAGATCCTGGGCGGGCGGACCCCCGTCCTCGGTACCGGCGCAGGACACGACGCCGGAATCCTCTCCGGGACGGTCCCGACCGCCATGCTGTTCGTACGCAACCCCACGGGCGTCTCGCACTCCCCGGCCGAGTTCGCCGGCGAGGACGACTGCGTGGCCGGGGTGCTCGCACTCGCCGACGTTCTGGAGGGGCTGGCGTGCAGGTGACGTCGTACTGGCTGGAGCACGCCTGGCTCGACCCCGAGGTCGAACCGGGCGTGCTGGTGGAGGTGGCGGACGGCCGGATCACCGCCGTACGCGAGGGAGTCGAGGCGCCGCCCCCCGGCGCCGCCGTCCTGCGCGGGCTCACCCTGCCCGGCCTGGCCAACGCCCACAGCCACGCCTTCCACCGGGCCCTGCGCGGCACGGTCCAGGTCGGCTCGGGCACGTTCTGGACCTGGCGCGAGACGATGTACGCGGTCGCGGCGCGGCTCACGCCCGAGTCGTACCACGCGCTGGCGCGGGCGGTGTACGCGGAGATGGCGCTCGCCGGGATCACCGCGGTGGGCGAGTTCCACTACCTCCACCACGCCCCGGGCGGCACGCCGTACGCCGACCCGAACGCGATGGGCGAGGCGCTGATCGAGGCCGCCGCCGACGCCGGGATCCGCATCACGCTGCTCGACACGGCGTATCTGTCGTCCGGCTTCGGTGAGCCGCCCAACACCCACCAGCAGCGGTTCTCCGACGGCACCGCGCGGGCGTGGGCCGAGCGGGCGGCGCTGCTCAAGCCGCGCGACGGCGTACGGATCGGAGCGGCGATCCACTCCGTACGGGCCGTGCCCGCCGACCAGTTGCGCGAGGTCGCGGCGTGGGCCGAGGAGCGGGAGGCGCCCCTGCACGTCCACCTCTCCGAGCAGGTCGCGGAGAACGAGGCGTGTCTGGCCGCGCACGGGTGCACCCCGACGCGGCTGCTCGCGGACCACGGGGTGCTCGGGCCGCGGACGACCGGCGTCCACAACACCCACCTCACCGACGAGGACATCGCGCTGCTGGGCGGGTCGGGGACGGGGACGTGCATGTGCCCGACGACCGAGCGCGACCTCGCCGACGGCATCGGCCCCGCGGTCGCCCTCCAGCGCGCCGGGTCCCCGCTCTCGCTCGGCAGCGACAGCCACGCGGTGGTCGACCTGCTGGAGGAGGCGCGGGCGATGGAGCTGGACGAGCGGCTGCGTACGCGGACGCGGGGGCACTGGACGGCGGCGGCGCTGCTGCGCGCGGCGTCCCCGGACGGCCACGCGGCCCTGGGCTGGCCCGACGCGGGCCGCCTCGCCCCGGGCGCCCTCGCGGACTTCACCACGATCGCCCTGGACACGGTCCGCACGGCGGGCCCGGTGGCGCGGCTCGGCGCGGAGACGGCGGTGTTCGCGGCGTCGGCGGCGGATGTGCGGGAGGTGGTGGTGGGGGGCCGGCGGGTGGTGCGGGACGGGGTGCACGTGACGGTGCCGGACGCGGGTTCCGCCCTCGCGAAGGCGATCGCGTCCCTACGGGAGTGAGCCCCGCCCACGGCCAGGCGCCGGGCTGCCCGCGCCCCTTCTTGGCGGGGCGTTCGTCTGCGGGTGGGTGGTGCGTTGCTCGCGCAGTTCCCCGCGCCCCTGAAAAGCGTCGTTCGTCCGCGGGTCGTGGTGGGTTGCTCGCGCAGTTCCCCGCGCCCCTGGGGGGTTGCCCGCAGCCGGAACAGTTGGCTCAGCCACAGGCTCTTAGGGGCGCGGGGAACTGCGCGAGCGACCCCCCGCCGGCCCGCAGTCAGGCAACCGCCCCTTCAGGGGCGCGGGGAACTGCGCAACAAGCGCCCCAGCCCCACCGCCCCGCAGACGAACAACCACCCCCCGGAGAGGACCCATGACCACCCCCCTCACCACCCTCATCACCAACATCCCCACCCTCGTCACCAACGACCCCACCCTCGGCCCCACCCCCCTCGGCCTCGTCGAGAACGCCGCCGTCGTCATCGACGGCCCCACCATCGCCTGGGTCGGCCGCGCCGAGGACGCCCCCGCCGCCGACGAGGTCCACGACGCCACCGGCCACGCCGTCATCCCGGGCTTCGTCGACTCCCACTCCCACCTCGTCTTCGCCGGTGACCGCACCCGGGAGTTCAACGCCCGGATGTCGGGCCAGGCGTACAAGGCGGGCGGCATCCGTACCACCGTCGCCGCCACCCGCGCCGCCACCGACGCCGAGCTGGGCGCGAACGTCGCCCGCTACCTCGGTGAGGCCCTGCGGCAGGGGACGACGACCTTCGAGACCAAGTCCGGCTACGGCCTCACCGTCGAGGACGAGGCCCGCGCCCTGCGCATCGCCGCCGAGCACACCGACGAGGTGACGTACCTCGGGGCGCACATCGTCGCTCCGGAGTACGCCGACGACCCCGCCGCCTACGTCGACCTCGTCACCGGCGAGATGCTGGACGCCTGCGCCCCGTACGCCCGCTGGGTCGACGTCTTCTGCGAGAAGGGCGCGTTCGACGGCGACCAGGCGCGGGCGATCCTCCTCGCGGGCAAGGCCAAGGGGCTGACCCCCCGGGTGCACGCCAACCAGCTCTCCTACGGGCCCGGCGTCCAGCTCGCCGTCGAGCTCGACGCGGCCAGCGCCGACCACTGCACCCACCTCACCGACGCCGACGTCGACGCGCTGGCGAACGGCACCACGGTCGCGACGCTGCTGCCCGGCGCCGAGTTCTCCACCCGCGCCCAGTGGCCCGACGCCCGGCGGCTGCTCGACGCGGGCGTGACCGTCGCCCTGTCCACGGACTGCAACCCGGGGTCCTCGTTCACGTCCTCGATGCCGTTCTGCGTCGCCCTCGCCGTACGGGACATGGGAATGACCCCGGACGAGGCCGTCTGGGCCGCCACGGCCGGCGGCGCCGCCGCGCTGCGGCGCACCGACGTCGGGCGGATCGCGCCGGGCGCCCGCGCCGACCTCGCGCTGCTCGACGCCCCCAGCCACGTCCACCTCGCCTACCGGCCCGGCGTGCCGCTGGTCACCGACGTCTGGCGTCAGGGCGTCAGGTGCCGGTAACCGCGCGGATGTGCCTCCAGGTACTCGGCGAGGGACTGGGCGCGGTGGCCGGTCAGCCGGGGCACGGTGTCGGCGACCGCCGCCATCTCCCCGGCGGCGATCGCCTCGTACGAACTCACCCAGCCGGTGACCTCCCACTCCTCGGCGCCGTACCCGGCCCGTGAGGCGAAGGCCTCCTCGCGGGTCTCCTCCACATAGGTGACGGCGCGGCCCGTCACCCGGCTCAGCTCGGCCGCCACCTCGGTGAGGGTCAGGGCCTCGGGGCCGGTGACGTCGTAGGTGGCGCCGTCGTGCTCGCCGCCCCCGGGCCTGTCGCCGCCCTCGCCGAGGAGGACGGCCGTCGCCACGTCCGCGATGTCGTCGTGCGCGACGCCGGAGACCCGGCCGTCCCCGGCGGGGCCCCGGATCACCCCGTCCGGCCCGGCCATCGCGGCCAGCCCGGACAGATAGAGGCTGTCGCGCAGGAACGTGTACGCGAGGCCCGTGCCCCGGATGTACTGCTCGGTGTGCCAGTGGTCGCGCGCGAAGGTGAACGCGGCGTCCGGGGCGGCGCCGAGGAACGACACGTACACGATGCGGCGCACGCCCGCCGCGACGGCCGCGTCCACGGCCGTGGTGTGCTCGCGGACCCGGTCCGGGGACTCGTGCGCCGACACCATCAGCATCGTCCCGGCCCCCGCCAGCGCGTCCCGCATCGCGGTCGCGTCCCCGAACGCGGCGGGCGCCGCCCTGACCGCGCCGGGCAGCTCCGGCAGCCGCCCGGGGCTGCGGCCGACCAGCCGGGTCGCCACCCCCCGCTCGGCGAGCCGGCGGGCCACCCGCCCGCCGATGGCTCCACTGGCTCCCGTCACGGCGACGACCGGGTTCACCGGGGTCATACAGGCCTCCTGGCGGTCTTGGAGCTGCGGTGGGCGATCCCTCGGCGGCCAGCATGCCCACAGGGGGCCGCTACGCGCGATCCCGGGCCGTTCCCCCAGCGCCCGCTACGCGCGATCCAGCCCGTTCCCCAGCGCCCGCTTCTCCCAGCCGCCCGCCACCAGCTCGGCCGCCGCGCACCCGGGCTTGCGCCGGGCCTGGTCGTGGAAGAGGTCCACGAACGCCCGGGCGAAGCCCAGCCGGGGAAACGCCTCCACCAACTCCGCCCGGAACGCGGTGTCGAAGGCATCGAGGCCGGTGCCGGACACGTCGGCGCTCGTGCCCACCTGGAGCAGCCGGCTCTCCACGTCCACCTCCGGCGACACGTCGTCGCGCATGTGCAGCACGATCAGCTCGGCCGCCCGGTCGCGGCGCGCGTCCGGCCAGCCCAGACCCGCGGTGAAGACCCGCGCCAGATGGCCGCCCGCCTCCTCGAAGGGCAGGCGGTGGCTGTCGAAGGGCGGGGTGAGCGCCAGGTCGTGCAGGAGCGCGGAGACGAAGAACAGCTCGCGGTCGTACTCCAGGCCCTGCTCGCGGGCCCAGGCCGCGCCGAAGAAGTACGACCGCAGCGAGTGGTGGTACAGCGCCGCGTCGGCGTACTCCGCGCAGACCAGCCGCGCCGCCCGCGCGGCCTGCCCCTCGGGCATCGCGATCCCCGCGACCTCGGTCGTCTCGTGCTCTCCCACGGCCCCACCCCTCGTCCACAGCGGTCAGTTGCCCCCACAGCCTAGAGTGGCGCGATGAGGACCATCGGCCTGATCGGCGGCATGAGCTGGGAGTCCAGCGCGGAGTACTACCGGCTCCTCAACGAGCTCGTACGCGAGCGGCTCGGCGGACTGCACTCGGCCCGCTGCGTCCTGCACTCCGTCGACTTCGCCGGGATCGAGGAGCTCCAGCGCGCCGGGGAGTGGGAGCGGGCGGGCGAGGTGCTGGCGGCGGCCGCGAAGGGTCTGGAGGCGGCCGGCGCCGACCTCGTGCTGATCTGCACCAACACCATGCACAAGGTGGCGGACCAGGTCGCCGCGGCCGTCTCCGTACCGCTGCTGCACCTGGGCGACGCGACCGCGCGGGCGGTACGGGCCCGGGGCGTGCGGCGGGTCGGCCTGCTCGGCACCGCCTTCACCATGGAGCAGGACTTCTACCGCGACCGGCTGCGCGCGCACGGGCTGGACGTCCTCACCCCGGGCGCCGAGGACCGCGCCCTGGTCCACCGGGTCATCTACGAGGAGCTGTGCCTGGGGGTGGTGCGGGAGGAGTCCCGCGACGCCTACCGGGACGTGATCGCGCGGCTGGTCGCCCGGGGCGCCGAGGGCGTCGTTCTGGGCTGTACCGAGATCGAGCTGCTGATCCGTCAGGAGCACAGCCCCGTACCGGTGTTCCCCACCACGCGGCTGCACGCCGAGGCGGCGGTCACCGCCGCGCTGGCGCCATAGCCGAGGGCCCGTCCCCCCGGGGGGACGGGCCCTCGTGGCACGCGGCGGAGCTCACTCCTCCACCGTCAGCCCCTTGCGCAGCCGGGTGAGGGTGCGCGAGAGCAGCCGGGAGACGTGCATCTGGGAGATGCCGAGCTCCTCGCCGATCTCGGACTGGGTCATGTTGGCGACGAACCGCAGCGACAGGATCTTGCGGTCCCGGGCGGGCAGTCCGGCGATCAGCGGCTTGAGGGACTCGATGTACTCGACGCCTTCGAGGTCGTGGTCCTCGTAGCCGATCCGGTCCGCGAGCGCGCCCTCGGTGTCGTCCTCCTCGGGCTGGGCGTCCAGCGAGCTGGCGGTGTACGCGTTGCTCGCCGCCATCCCCTCGACGACCTCGTCCTTGCTGATGCCCAGGCGCTCGGCGAGCTCGCCCACCGTGGGTGCGCGGTCCAGCTGCTGGGCGAGTTCGTCGCCCGCCTTGGCCAGGTCGAGACGGAGCTCCTGCAAGCGCCGGGGGACCCGGACGGACCAGGAGGTGTCGCGGAAGAAGCGCTTGATCTCGCCGACGATGGTCGGCATGGCGAAGGTGGGGAACTCCACGCCTCTGTCGTACTCGAAGCGGTCGATCGCCTTGATCAGGCCGATGGTGCCGACCTGGATGATGTCCTC
Source organism: Streptomyces sp. NPDC043908 (assembly GCF_056435525.1). NCBI lineage: Bacteria > Bacillati > Actinomycetota > Actinomycetes > Kitasatosporales > Streptomycetaceae > Streptomyces > Streptomyces sp. NPDC043908. Next base: position 329,870 of record NZ_JBWKEI010000009.1, read on the forward strand.
CATCGGCTCGCTGCGCGAGCGGAAGCGGGAGGCGGCGAACTTCACCAGTGCGAGGTTGAGTTCGACGAGCGTGTTGCGTACGTAGGCGTACGCGGGGGTGCCCTCTTCGAGGGAGTCGAGCCGGGCGAAGAGCGTCTTCGACAGGGCCCGTGCGTCCAGCGGCGCGATGTGTTCGTAGGGAGGGATCTCCGGGAGATCGTCGAGTCCCTCGAGGACGGTGTGCGGTACGTGCGTTGCCGACGTATCCAGGGATGCGTCGAGCCGGGGTGACATGGGGTCTCCTCCATCGTTCTCGGCATATGGCTGCCGATGCCCATACGTGGCGGATCGGTGTGCGGCGCCTCCATGGCCGGTCGCGGTGAAAAACTGTCTCTCCTACCCCTACCCGCTTTGGTCCTACCGCCGCAAGGATGAGTTGTTACTATATGTCCGGTTCGGGGTGGTGTTCGGCTTCCGACGGGCGTAGGGAAGGCGTAGTGTTCTCGGGGAGTCCGCGTTTACGGAGCCGTGTTCGGTGCCGTATGCGGAGAGGTGCGTCACTTGTGACGGGGAGCACAGCGAAAGCACCGTGAAGGACGACACGAACCACCGCCGCACCGTTTACGGTGTGGCACGGCGAATCACGGCGATCAAGGCGAAGAGGGACGGGCATGGACCGCGGCACGGTCGGAAGCGCAAACGGGGGCCGTCTCAAGGTCGGCGTCCGCTCGCACGGCCGCAGTGAGATCTTCACGCCCGTGGGCGAGCTGGACCACCACACGGCGGAGCTGCTCAGCGAACCGCTGGAGAGCGCGGTCGCGGCGGGCCGCAGCCGGCTGGTCGTCGACTGCGCGCAGCTCGAGTTCTGCGACTCGACCGGACTGAACGTGCTGCTCGGGGCCCGGCTCAAGGCCGAGGCGGCCGGCGGCGCGGTCCACCTGGCGGGGATGCTTCCTGTGGTGGCCCGCGTCTTCGAGATCACCGGAGCGGAAGCGGTCTTCACCATGCATGATTCGCTCGAAGCCGCACTGGACGACTGACCCCGCGCTTGCGGGGCAGGAGACCAGACCCAAGACGTTGGCGAACCAGGCGTTCGGTGAATCGGTGAGGTGAAGCGCTGATGAGCACCACCCGGCAGCACCAGCCGGGCGACCGCGGCTCCGAGCCGGACGGAGCTCCGGTGACGGCCTCACGCGTCCTCGCCCTGGACGGAGCCAGTGGCGTCGTGCCCCTGGCCCGCGACTTCACCCGCCAGGCGCTGTACGAGTGGGGCTGGCTGCCGGCCGCCACCGCCGACCGCCGCGCCGCCGCGGAGGACGTCCTGCTCGTGGTCTCCGAGCTGGTCACCAACGCCTGTCTGCACGCCGAGGGCCCCGAGCAGCTGCGCGTCGCCCTCACCTCCAAGGTGCTGCGCCTGGAGGTCACCGACCTCGGCTCCGGCCAGCCCGCGCCCCGCACCCCGCACCGCGCGGGACGGCCCGGTGGCCACGGCATGTTCATCGTCCAGCGGCTCTGTCTGGACTGGGGTGTCCTCAGGACGCCCGGAGTGCCCGGCAAGATGGTCTGGGCGGAGCTCGCCGCGCCCGCGTAGGGCGCCCTCCCCGCCCGCGCACGCCCTCACGCGGTGCCCGCCCAGGGCACTCGCGTCACTCGCGTCCGTCATCCGCTGTGTTGTGTGTCTTCCCTCGACAAGGTCCCCGGCGTACCTTGACGCCCAATCTGATGTGCCGTCAGAACGTGAACGGCCTCGGGACCGAGGGAAATTCGAGGTGTCGTACGTGTCGTACGTGTCGTACCAGAAGCGGACAGCACTCGCCCTCGCGGCCGCGGTGGCGGGCCCGGTGGTGCTGATGGCCGCCCCGGCCGCCCACGCCGACGTCGTGGACGTCAACTACAAGTGCGAGACACCGATCGGGCCCAAGAGCGCGGTGTCGCCCATCGACATCAAGGCCGTCAGGAGCGGCAGCGCCTACCGACTGACCATGTCGTTCCAGAAGGGCGTCTCCTCCAGCCCCGTGGCGCTGGGGCCCGGCGCGATGAAACCGAGCGCGGTCGTCGCGCTCGGCGGCGCCGACAAGGGAACGGTGGCGGTCTCCGGACCCGCCAACACCGCCGAGATACCCGCCAACAGCCCCATCAAGATCAGCGATCTGAGCGGTACGTACACGCCGAAGGCGTCGGGCAAGGTCACCTTCACCGCCTCGGTCCTCACCATCAAGGCGCTGGGCACCACCACGACCTGCACCCCGGGCAACAGCCCCGGCCCCTCCCTCTCCCTCGACGTCACCGGCGCCCCCGGGGCCGCCGCGTCGCTGCCCAGGACCGGCCCGCTCGACTCGGCCCTCGCCCTCGGCACGCTCGGCGGCACCGTCCTGCTCACCGGCGCGGCCGGGGTGCTGTGGCTGACCCGGCGCGGGGCCCGCGCGCACGGCTGACCGTCCCTACCGACGCCCGACGGGGAGCCGCCGATGCCGCCGCGACCGTTCCGCCGGGCCGTGTTCGCCGCGGCCCTGGCCCTGTCCGCCCCGACCGTCCCCGCGGCGCACGCCGCCGAGGCGGCGTGGAGCGCCGCGCCCGCCCCGGGAGGAGGCGGCAGGGCGTACTTCTACCTGGAGGGCGCGCCCGGCTCCGTCCTGGAGGACCGGCTCGCGCTCACCAACCCCACCGGACGGCCGCTGACCCTGCGGCTGCGCGGGACCGCCGCCGGCACCGCCACGGCCACCTCCACCGGCGCCTGGATCACGCCGGCCGCCGCCGAGGTGAGGATCCCGCCGCGCACCCGGGCCGAGGTGCCGTTCGCGGTCACCGTCCCGGTCGGCGCGCCGCCCGGCGGCCGCACGGCGGCGCTGGTCGCCTCCGGCGGCGGCCGCCAGGAGCGGGTGCCCGTCCGGGTCCGGGTCGCCGGACCGGCCCTGGCCGCGCTCACCGTCGAGGACGTACGGCTCGACCGGGGCAGCCACCTGATCCGCTACGCCCTGGTCAACCGGGGCAACACGGTGCTCGCCCCGAGCCTGGCCGTACGCGTCGACGGGCTGTTCGGACAGCGGCTGCGGCGCCCGGCCCGACCGCTGCCGGTGGAGCTGCCGCCCGGCGGGCGCGTCGAGCTGACCGAGCCGTGGCACCCGCCCGCCCTCGGCCGCGTCGAGGTGCGCCTGACGGTGACGGCACCCGGCGCCGCCCGCGCCGAGGCGACGGCCTCGACGGCGTTCGTGCCGTGGGGGCCGGTGGCGGGCGCGGGATGCGCGGTGGCGGGCGGGGGAGTGGCGCTGTGGCTGCGCCGGGGGCGGGGGCGGGGGCGTATACCTCACCGCCTCGAAGCGGCCCGGCCCGCGGACGAGTCGGTGACGACGGGGGTGGCGTCGTGAGGGGACGTACGGGAGGGGCGGCGCTGGTCACGGCCGTACTGCTGACGCTCACCGCGGCACCGCCACCGACGGCCGCGGGCGCCCGGGAAGGGAAACCCGGCGTGGCCCTCTCCGCGCGGGAGGGGAAACCCGTCGTGACGCTTTCCGCGCCGGAGGCGGCCAAGGGCGGGGAGGTCACCGCGAGCGGCACCGGCTGGCGGCCCGGCGCGCTCCTGATGCTGCTGGTCTGCGGCCAGTCCACGCCCGGGCAGGGCGTGATCGGCGGCACCAACTCCTGCGCCAACGCCGACGGGCGCGCGGTGACCACCGACGCCAAGGGGGCCTTCAGCAAGCCGCTGCCGGTGGCCGCGCCGCCCAAACCCTGCCCCTGTGTGGTGCACGTGGCCACCGTGACGGGGGAGCAGGCCGCGGTGGACGCCGAGGTGCGGATCGCGGGCCATCCGGTGGCGCCGCTGCCCGAGCAGTCCGGCACCGGACGCCTGAGCGTCCTGACCGCGCCCGAGCTCAAGGGCAGCAGCGGGCTCCTCACCTGGTTCGGGGCGCCGCCCTCGCGCACGCTGGTCGTCACCGTCGGCAACCTCGGCCCGGCGCCGGTGAAGGACCCGGTCTTCCAGGTGGGCACCTCCCACGGCGTGTTCGCGCCGCGGTGGGAGGACCGGCAGTGGAAGGGCACCGTCGCGCCCGGCGGCAAGGCCGAGGTCCGTCTCGGCTTCGAACTGCCCGCGGGCGCGCACGGCGACTACCAGGTCCTGGTGAAGTACGGGCCGAAGGTGCTCGCCACCCAGCCGTGGGGCGTGGGCCGCCCCTGGGGCGTGACGCTCTTCTGGATCCTGCTGTGCCTGGTCGTCCCGGCGGCGGTGTTCCGTATCGGCATGGCCGTGGTGGACAGGGTCCGCCCGAGCGGGACCGGGCCCGCGCGACGGGGCCGGGCGGCCGGTCCGCGCCGGATCCGCCCCGGCCGCCCGTCACGGACCGCCGCCCCCGGACCGCCCCCGCCCCCGCCGCCCTCCGGCGACGGCGACCCCGCCACGCGTACGGCGACGACGCCCCTGCCGTGGTTCACCCCGGACTCCGCACCGACCGAGAACCGTCCGAACACCCCCACGACGAAGGGACATACGTGACCACGCAACGGAGGATGAGCGCGGCCGGCATCGCGCTGATGCTCGGCGGCGCGGGGATCGTCCTGGCCGCCGGGCCCGCCCGGGCGGCGGAGGTCTCCTACGCCACCGAGTGCATCCCGCCCCCCATCTCCGGCCTGCCGCCCGTGGAGGGCACCACCAAGGTGCAGATCACCGCGCCCGCCGAGGCGAAGGTGGGCGACGAGGTCGAGGTGGTCTGGAAGACCGTCCAGGCCGCGTCGAAGAACCCCGATGTGCTCGACCTGGAGAAGGACACCGTGAAGCCGTCCGGCACCCTCAAGGTGGCCGGGGCGCAGAGCGCCGACCTGGCGGTGGAGGGGCCGCGGCAGAACCCGCCGATACCCAAGAACAGCCCGATGGTCCTGCCGGACATGAAGGTGAAGCTGAAGCTGACCAAGGCGGGCGAGGTCACGCTCGCCCCGGACAAGTACACGATCAACGTCAGCAAGCCGATCCCGACGGACACCAAGTGCTCCCCGAAGGCGGCGGTGGCCGCCGGCGCGACGATCAAGGTGACGGACGGCGGGGGGACGACGTCGGGCGGTACGACGACGTCCGGCGGCACGACTGGGAGCGGCGGCACCACGACGTCCGGCGGCACGACGGGCTCCGGCGGGACCACCGGGAGCGGCGGGACCACGGGCTCCGGCGGGACGACCACGTCCGGCGGGACCACGACCACGGGAGGCAGCACCGGCGGCAGTACCGGAGGCAGCACGGGCGGCAGCACCACCGGCGGGACCGGTGGGACCGGCGGCCAGAGCGACTTCCCCGGCAAGGAAGTCGCGGTCACCTTCGCCTGCAAGTCCCCCGGCCCGGCGAGCATCAACTCCAAGGTGACGGTCAGCGCCAAGAAGAACGGCGGGAGTTACGACCTCACGGTCAAGACCGCCAAGGGCGTCATGAACAGCCCGGCCCCGCTCCCCGCGGGCGCGCTGAAACCGTCCATGCAGATCACCGTCGGCGGCGCCGACAAGGGCGCGGTGACGGTGACGGGCGCGCCCAACTCCGGCCCCCTGAACGCCGGTGACCCGGTCAGCCTCTCCGACATGACCGGCAGCTACAAACCGGGGGCGAGCGGGAAGTCGACGCTCAGCCCCGGCGCGCTGACGATCGACGTCACCCTGGGCGGCTCGAAGATCACCATCCCGTGCGCGGTCAAGGGCACGGCGCCCGTCTCCCTGGAGCTCGACACCACGGCCCAACAGGGCGGCGCGTCGGGCGGCACCGGTACGCCGGGCGGCACCGGCACGTCCGGCTCCACGGGCGCCACCGGCGGCGGCACGGCCGCGTCCGGCGGCCTCGCGGATACCGGCGGAGGCGACCACGGCGCCCTGCGCGCCCTGGGCCTCGTGGCCGGAACCGCCGTCCTGCTCGGCGGCGCGGTCTTCACCTTCACCCCGTGGCGGCGGCTGCGCGGGCGGGGGTGATCGCCCCAAAGGCATTCGTGATGCCGATCCCGTGACGCTCAGATCTTCATCAAACCTTGTGTGATCCCGCGCCGGAACCTTGTGACGAGAGGGACTGACATGAAAGGTTGAGGATGTTCGCTCAAGTAAATGGCGACGTCACGGAGTTTCTGAATCCGCAGATGAGGCAGGTGACCACTGCCCCATCTGGGGATTCATTGCACAGAAAGGAACGCACATGATGCGTTGGGGGAACAAGGCCGCCGCGGGGGCGCTCGCCGTCGTGCTGGGCGCGGGCGGCACAGGTCTGATCGCCGCTGCTCCGGCCCAGGCGGCCGGAAAGTACACCTGCAAGGCCTATGCCGACATGGACAAGGCGGGCCGTCCGAACGCCTACTCCGTGTGCCGCGGCGGCGGCGGCAAGACCGTGTCGCAGCACCGCGTCGAGATCAAGTGCGACCAGGTCCAGGGGGCCCGGGAGCACGTCGTGACGTACACGATGCACGGTCCGTGGGTCGGCCCCGGCCAGAAGTCCACGGTGCAGTGCGGGTTCAAGAACTTCCTGCGCGGCTTCAGCGTCCAGACCAAGTAACGGTCCGGAACACGGGAACGGCCCGGTACGCATCGTGCGTACCGGGCCGTTCCCTTGCTGTGAGGGCGCGTCAGCGGACGGTGCCCATGTGCTCCTTGACCTTCTTGCGGTACATGAAGACCGCCACACCCGCGAGGACGGCGAGGGTGGCCTCCACCGCCACGGCGCTGGTGCCGTTGAGGTTGACACCGAATACGGCGGGGTTCGAGAGCAGGCTGGCGACGGAGTCACCGGCGGTGACCGCGAGGAACCACACGCCCATCATCTGGCTGGCGTACTTGGCCGGGGCCATCTTCGTCGTGACCGACAGGCCGACCGGGGACAGGCACAGCTCACCCACGGTCTGGATGAAGTAGATGCCCACCAGCCACATCGGGCTGACCGCGGTGCCGTTCGCCGCCATGGCGAGCGGGATCAGGAAGAAGAAGAACGAGACGCCGATGAGCACCAGGCCCATCGTGAACTTCACGATGCTGCTCGGCTCGTTGCCCTTGCGGTTCAGCCACACCCAGATCCAGGCGAAGACCGGGGCCAGCGCCATGATGAACAGCGGGTTCAGCGACTGGTACCAGGAGGTCGGGAAGTCGAAGCCGAGCATCGTGTGCGCGGCCTTGCCCTCGCCGAACGCCTGGACGGTGGACGCGCCCTGGTCGTAGATCATCCAGAACACGGCGGCCGCGGCGAAGAACCAGATGTAGCCGGTCATCTTCGACTGCTCGGTGGTCGAGAGCTCCTTGTCGCGCTTGATCCGCAGCAGCACGCCGGTCGGGACGACCAGGCCGATGATCGTGAGCGGGATCATCGCCCAGTTCAGCGTGAAGTGGCCGGTGAAGCCGACGACACCGTAGAAGACGGCGGCGATGGCGACCCAGATCATGCCCTTGCGCAGGAAGGCCGTGCGCTCCTCGGCCGCCAGCGGCTTGGGGACGACGTCGCTCTCCGGGCTCAGGTTGCGGGTGCCCAGGAGGAAGGCGGCGAGACCGAGAGCCATGCCGACCGCGGCCATGCCGAAGCCGAGGTGCCAGCTGACCTTCTGGCCGACGGTGCCGATGGCCAGCGGCGCGAAGAAGGCGCCCGCGTTGATGCCCATGTAGAAGATCGTGAAGCCGCCGTCGCGGCGCGGGTCGTCCGGGCCGTCGTAGAGGTGGCCCACCATCGTGGAGATGTTGGCCTTGAGCAGACCGGAACCGGCCGCGACCAGCGCGAGGCCCGCGAAGAACGGGGCCTGACCGCCGGGCAGCGCCAGGGTGACGTGGCCCGCCATGATCGTGACGGCCGCGATGGCCACCGTCTTGCGGGGACCCCAGACGCGGTCGCCGAGCCAGCCGCCGGGCATGGCGAGCAGGTACACCATCGCCGAGTAGACGGAGACGATGACCGTGGTGGTGGCCACGTCCATGGCCAGACCGCCGCCCCTGCTCCCCTCGCCGGCACCGGGGCCGCCGGAGAGCAGGTAGACGGTGAGCAGTGCCTTCATGCCGTAGTAGGAGAAGCGCTCCCACATCTCGGTCATGAAGAGAGTGGCCAGGCCGCGGGGGTGGCCGAAGAAGGTCTTCTCGGTACCGGTGGTGCTGGCCGAGTCCTTCGTCAGGCTGGACGCCATGGTCGATCCTTGCTTGCTCGGGACGCGCGCTTCGTGAGCGGTGATCGCGCCCGGTGGGGGGTGGCCGGCACCGGCAGGAGACCGCCCGCCCCTACGCCCGAGGGGTTCGCATCCGTGGTGACGGAGTCGAGAGGACGGACCCACCGGGATCCACGCCCGGGGCGCACCATCGCGCCCGGGGCCCGGCCCATAGGTCATTCACTGTATTCGGAACCAGTAATTCCGGTTCCTTCGCAGAAAAGAGACCTTTGGCGCGCCAAGCAGGCCAAAGGTCCCCGAGTTAGTGCTAAAGGCGTTGAGACACCATACGACACCACACAGCCGCATATGGAAGGACTTGAGACATGGATCACAGGCTTCGCTGGAACCATCGGCCCACATTCGAAGGTGCATACCAGGATCGCATCCCAGAGCCGCAGGGACGGACGCCCTGGAGACGATCAAGGAACGGCGATTCGACGATCAAGGAGCGATCGGACGGCGATCAGGAACGGGCGCGCCCCCGAACCCCCCGCTCCCCCTCACCGGTTCCACGGACAGCCCCTCCCGGTCGCGGACTACCATCACCCCCATGACCCGTGTACTGCTCGCCGAGGACGACGCGTCCATCTCGGAGCCGCTGGCCCGCGCACTGCGTCGGGAGGGTTACGAGGTCGAGGTCCGCGAGGACGGCCCGAGCGCCCTCGACGCCGGACTCCAGGGAGGCGCCGACCTGGTCGTGCTCGACCTGGGCCTGCCCGGGATGGACGGCCTGGAGGTGGCCCGCAGGCTCCGCTCCGAGGGCCACACCGTCCCGATCCTGGTGCTGACCGCCCGCGCCGACGAGGTGGACACCGTGGTCGGCCTCGACGCCGGCGCCGACGACTACGTCACCAAGCCGTTCCGGCTGGCCGAGCTGCTGGCCCGGGTCCGGGCCCTGCTGCGGCGCGGCGCCACCGAGCCCGCCCCCCAGCCCGCCACCCACGGCGTGCGGATCGACGTCGAGTCGCACCGCGCCTGGATGGGCGACGAGGAGCTCCAGCTCACCGCCAAGGAGTTCGACCTGCTGCGGGTCCTGGTGCGCGACGCGGGCCGGGTCGTCACCCGCGACCAGCTGATGCGCGAGGTCTGGGACACCACCTGGTGGTCCTCGACCAAGACGCTCGACATGCACATCTCCTGGCTGCGCAAGAAGCTCGGCGACGACGCCGCCAACCCGCGCTACATCGCCACCGTCCGAGGCGTCGGCTTCCGCTTCGAGAAGAGCTGACGGCCGGGTACGCCCGTCCCCTCCGCCACGTCCTGGGACACTGAGGCATGCGCCGCCGACTGATCAACTCCACGCTCGCCGTGGTGCTCGTCGTGATCGCCGTCTTCGGCGTCTCCCTCGTCATCGTCGAGACCAGGACGATCAGCAGCAGCGCCCAGGAGAGCGTCAACTCCGAGGCGCTGCGGCTGGTCAGCGTCATCGACAGCCGGATGCTCGCCAACGAGGCGGTCAGCCCGCAGTCGCTGCCGGGCGTCGGCCCCGACCGCTACGCCCGGATCGAGATCCCCGGCCGCGCCCCCATCGAACTCGGCACCCGGCCCGGCGGCTCGCTCATCCGCGGCTTCGCCACCGGCGCGCGCGGCGAGAGCGTCCTGGTCGAGGAGTCCCGCTCCACCGTCACCCGCGAGGTCGGGCGCACCCTGCTGATCATCGGCGCGGTGGCGCTGCTCGCCATCGTCTCCGCGGTGCTCCTGGCCGTACGCCAGGCCAACAAGCTCGCCTCCCCGCTCACCGATCTCGCCGAGACCGCGGAGCGGCTCGGCTCGGGCGACCCGCGCCCGCGCCACAAGCGGTACGGGGTGCACGAGCTGGACCGGGTCGCCGACGTCCTGGACTCCTCCGCCGAGCGGATCGGGCGCATGCTCACCGCCGAGCGCCGGCTCGCCGCCGACGCCTCCCACCAGTTGCGCACCCCGCTCACCGCGCTCTCGATGCGGCTGGAGGAGATCGCGCTCACCGACGACCTGGAGACGGTCAAGGAGGAGGCGACGATCGCGCTCACCCAGGTCGAGCGGCTCACCGACGTGGTGGAGCGGCTGCTCACCAACTCCCGCGACCCCCGTACCGGCTCGGCCGTCGTCTTCGACCTCGACGAGGTGGTCAAGCAGCAGCTGGAGGAGTGGCGCCCGGCCTACCGCAGCGCGGGCCGCGCCATCGTCCGCTCCGGCAAGCAGGGGCTGCGGGCGGTGGGCACCCCGGGGGCGGTCGCCCAGGTGCTCGCGGCACTGATCGAGAACTCGCTGATGCACGGCGGCGGCACCGTGGCGGTCCGTACCCGCGTCACCGGCAACCAGACCGTGGTCGAGGTCACCGACCAGGGTCCCGGGGTGCCGCCCGACCTCGGGGCGCGGATCTTCGAGCGGACCATCAGCGGCCGCAACTCCACCGGCATCGGCCTCGCCGTCGCCCGCGACCTCGCCGAGGCGGACGGCGGGCGCCTGGAGATGCTCCAGCAGCAGCCCGCGGTCTTCGCCCTGTTCCTGAGCCGGGTGGCGCGCGGCCCGCGCGAGCCGGAGGCGGAGCCGACGGTCAGGTGAGCGGTCTACGACCCCGAGTGGTGGCGGGCGTACGGCTGGGGGGCGTCGCCGAGAAAGGACTCGGCGGTCTCCACCGCCTCCCGGGCGGGCAGCGCCCGGAACACCCAGGTGCGGTACGACCAGAACCGGAAGACCGTGCCCAGGCCCAGGCCCACCACGTTCTTGGCGATGTTGTCGGCGACCGTCGAGGTGTAGCCGAAGCCGTAGTGCGAGAGCGCCAGGACACCGTTCTCGATCACCAGGCCGATGCCGCTGAACAGCAGGAAGAGCATCAGCTCCCGGCTGCGCCGGCCGCCCTCGGTGTGCCGGTAGGTCCAGTAGCGGTTGCCCACGTAGTTGGTGCCGATGGCGACGGCGGTGGCGATCACACCGGAGCGCACCACCGCGAGGTGGGCCACGTGCATGCACAGGTTGAAGACGATCGCGTTGACGACGAATCCGACGGCGCCCACCGCGCCGAACTTCGCGATCTCCCGGGCGAGCAGCTGTAGCCGCGTACGCAATGCGCCCCGTTCACTCATGGTGATCGCTCAGCCCCGTTCGGATCAGTGGTGGTGCCCGGAAATCGATGTCGCGCTTCGTACGCCGACCCGGCCATGCTAACCAGCGGCTCCGCCCCCTGCTCGTGGACGCCCGCGAATCCCGGCCACACCCGGCCTCCGGCGGGCGCTCCCCGGCCCCCGGACCGGCTCCCTCCGGGGCCCCGGGCGACGGCGGATACCCTGGGGGTGTGACGTTCCCGGTAGTCGGCATGGTCGGTGGCGGTCAGCTCGCCCGTATGACCCACGAGGCGGGCATCCCCCTCGGCATCAGATTCAAGTTGCTCAGTGACACCCCCCAGGACTCGGCGGCCCAGGTGGTGAGCGAGGTCGTCATCGGCGACTATCGCGACCTGGACACGCTGCGTGCCTTCGCGCGCGGCTGCGACGTGATCACCTTCGATCACGAGCACGTACCCACCGAGCACCTGCGGGCCCTGGAGGCGGACGGCATTCCCGTCCGGCCGGGGCCCGACGCGTTGGTGCACGCCCAGGACAAGGGGGTGATGCGCGCCAGGCTCGACGCGATGGGCGCGCCCTGCCCCCGCCACCGGCTGGTGGCGGACCCGGCCGACGTGTCGCGGTTCGCGGCGGAGGGCGAGGGCTATCCCGTCATCCTCAAGACCGTGCGCGGCGGCTACGACGGCAAGGGCGTGTGGTTCGTCCGCTCCGAGGCGGACGCGGCCGACGCCTTCAAGGCGGGCGTGGACGTGCTCGCCGAGGAGAAGGTCGACTTCACCCGCGAGCTCGCCGCCAACGTGGTGCGCTCCCCGCACGGCCAGGCCGTCGCCTACCCGGTCGTGGAGTCGGTGCAGGTCGACGGCGTCTGCGACACCGTGATCGCGCCCGCGCCGGACCTCGGCGAGGAGCTGGCGGGCAGGGCCCAGCAGCTGGCCCTGCGCATCGCGGACGAGCTGGGCGTGGTCGGCCACCTCGCGGTCGAGCTCTTCGAGACCCGCGACGGGCGCATCCTCGTCAACGAGCTGGCCATGCGCCCGCACAACTCGGGCCACTGGACCCAGGACGGCGCGATCACCTCGCAGTTCGCCAACCACGTCCGGGCCGTCCTCGACCTTCCGCTGGGCGACCCGCGCCCGAGGTCGACGTGGACGGTCATGTGCAACGTGCTCGGCGGCGACTACCCGGACATGTACCACGCGTATCTGCACTGCATGGCCCGCGACCCCCAGCTCAAGATCCATATGTACGGCAAGGACGTGAAGCCCGGCCGTAAGGTCGGCCACGTCAACACCTACGGCGACGACCTCGCGGACGTGCGCGAGCGCGCCCGTCACGCGGCGGACTACCTCAGAGGAACGATCACCGAATGAGCCCCACCTCTCCCGTCATCGGCATCGTCATGGGTTCCGACTCCGACTGGCCGGTCATGGAGGCCGCCGCCCAGGCGCTGCACGAGTTCGAGATCCCGTACGAGGTCGACGTGGTCTCCGCGCACCGGATGCCGCACGAGATGATCGCGTACGGCGAGCAGGCGGCGGAGCGCGGTCTGAAGGCGATCATCGCGGGCGCGGGCGGCGCCGCCCATCTGCCCGGCATGCTCGCCTCGGTCACGCCGCTGCCGGTGATCGGTGTCCCGGTGCCGCTGAAGTACCTGGACGGCATGGACTCGCTGCTGTCCATCGTGCAGATGCCGGCCGGGGTGCCGGTGGCGACGGTGTCGGTGGGCGGTGCCCGCAACGCGGGCCTGCTGGCCGCCCGTATGCTGGCCGCCCACGACCCCGAACTCCTCGCCCGCATGCGGGAGTTCCAGCAGGAGCTGAACGACCAGGCGACCGAGAAGGGCAGGCGCCTGCGCGCGAAGGTGGAGACCTCGGCGTCCTTCGGCTTCGGAAAGTGAGCACGGTGGACCACCTCGCCCGGGCCCGTACGCTGCTGGCCCAGCACCCCGTCGTCGACGGCCACAACGACCTGCCCTGGGCGCTGCGCAACCAGGTCCGCTACGACCTCGACCGCCGTGACGTGGGCCGGGACCAGAGCGAGCACCTGCACACCGACATCCCCCGGCTGCGGGCGGGGGGAGTCGGCGCGCAGTTCTGGTCGGTCTTCGTCCGCACGGACATGGCGGGCGACGACGCGGTCAGCGCGACCCTGGAGCAGATCGACTGCGTCGACCAGCTCATCGCGCGCTACCCCGGGGAGCTGGCCGGGGCGCTGACGGCGGACGACATGGAGAAGGCGCGGGCCTCGGGCCGCATCGCCTCGCTCAAGGGCGCCGAGGGCGGCCACTCCATCAACGACTCCCTCGCCACGCTGCGCGCGCTGTACGCGCTGGGCGTCCGCTACATGACGCTCACCCACAACGACAACACCGCGTGGGCGGACTCGGCGACGGACGCGCCGGGGGTCGGGGGCCTGTCCCCCTTCGGCCACGAGGTGGTCCGCGAGATGAACCGGCTCGGCATGCTGGTCGACCTCTCGCACGTGGCGGCGACGACGATGCGGGACGCGCTGTCCACGTCGACGGCGCCGGTGATCTTCTCCCACTCCTCGGCGCGGGCGGTCTGCGACCATCCGCGCAACGTGCCCGACGACGTGCTCGCGCAGCTCCCCGCCAACGGCGGGGTGGCGATGGTGACCTTCGTGCCGAAGTTCATCCTGCCGGCGGCGGTGGAGTGGACGGCGGCGGCCGACGAGAACCTGCGCGCGCACGGACTGCACGCGCTGGACACCTCGCCGGAGGCGATGGCGCTGCACGCCGCCTTCGAGGCGGCGCACCCGCGCCCGGTCGCGACCGTCGTGACGGTGGCGGACCACCTCGACCACATGCGGGCGGTGGCGGGGATCGACCATGTCGGGATCGGCGGGGACTTCGACGGCACCGCCTTCACCCCGTCCGGCCTGGACGACGTCGCCGGCTACCCCAACCTCATCGCCGAACTGCTCGCCCGTGGCTGGTCCGAGGCGGACGTGGCGAAGCTGACGTGGGGGAACGCGGTGCGGGTGCTGCGGGACGCGGAAGCGGCGTCCCGGGACGAGCGGTCCCGCAGGGGCCCGTCCCTGGCGACCCGGGAGTCCCTGGACGGGTAGGCCCCCTACGGGGGCGGGGACCGGGGCGGGGCGGGTCACCCGAGCCTCTCCTTCCGGGCCGTCCAGCCCCCGGCCCGCGCCCGGCTCCCGGCCCGCGCCGGCCCCCGGCCTGAGCCCGTCCCTGGGCTGCGCCCGGCCCCCGGGCTGCGCCCCGCCCGGGTTTACGGGCTCCGCCCCCGTCCCGTTTTACCTGCGGCCCGGTGGGGGCTGGTCGCGCAGTTCCCCGCGCCCCTTAAGGGGGCCTGCGGCCCATCAAGCCCCCCGGCCTGAACGCACTGCTGCCCAGAACCGGCCCCCAGGGGCGCGGGGAACTGCGCGAGCAACGGACCACCGGCCGTCAGACGGCCGAGGTCTTTAGGGGCGCGGGGAACTGCGCGAGCAACCGTCCACCCACCGGCAGACGAACTCCGGGCCGATAAGGGGCGCGGGGAACTGCGCGAGCAACCGTCCACCGGCCGTCAGACGACCGAGGTCTTTAGGGGCGCGGGGAACTGCGCGAGCAGCCGTCCACGCACCGGCAGACGAACTCCGGGCCGATAAGGGGCGCGGGGAACTGCGCGACCAGCCACCACCCGCCCGCAGACGAACCCCCGCCCAACCCCCCCCGCGTCCCCCGAACGCCACAACCGTCGCGACCCCCAGCCCCACCCATGTGACGCTGACCGTACCGCTGCCGTCGTCGAGGTCGAACCGGGAGGCTGTCATGGCAGATCTGCAGGACGAGGCCGACACCGCCACCGCCGGGATAGGCGCGCCCGACGCCGCCAAGGCCGGGACCCGCGAGCCCGACCACCCCGCACCCGCAACACCCGCCCCGCACCACTCAGCCCCCACCCCCACTCCCACCCCCACCCCCACCGAACGGCACCCGGACGCCGAGGCGGCCCCCGGCGACACCGACACCCTCGACCCCGAGCTGCGCGCCCGTATCCACGCGCTCCTGCGCGCCCACCCCGTCGCCGACGGGTACAACACCCTCGCCCAGGTGCTCGTGCACACCCCGTGGCACGACGTCGAGCTCGGGGAGAGTTCGCTCGACACCGACATCCCCCGGCTCCGGCACGGCGGCGTCGGAGCGCAGCTGTGGTCGCTGATGGTCCCGGCGGACTGCCCGGACCCGGTCAGCGCCACGCTGGAGCGCGTCGACCGCATCCGTACGCTCGTAGACGCCTGCCCGGAGGGGCTGCGCACGGCGCACGCCGTGGGGGACCTGGCCGACGCCCGCAACCACGGCCGTATCGCCTCGCTCTTCGGGCCGGTCGCCGCCCACGCGCTGGGCGACTCGCTGGGTACGGTCCGGGCGTACCACGCGCTCGGCGTCCGCGCGGTCACCCTGACCGCCACGGCCGCCTGGGCCCGCGCGGGCCTGACCCGCTTCGGGCAGGAGGTCGTACGGGAGCTCAACCGGCTCGGCATGGTCATCGACCTGTCCGGCGCGGCCCCCGAGACCGTCCGCCACACCTACAGCGCGGCCAAGGCCCCGGTGATCTTCACCCGGTCGGCCGCCCGCGCCCTCACCGACCACCCGCTCAACGTAACCGACGAACTCGTCGCGGAGCTCCCCGAGAACGGCGGGGTGTGTCTGGTGAGCTTCGCCCCGGCGCAGGTCGCCCGCGCCGGACGGCCCGCCTGCGTCCAGGACGTCGCCGACCACATCGAGCATCTGCGCGAGGCCGCGGGACCGGAGCACATCGGCCTCTCGGGCGGGTACGGCCTGCCGGAGGACGCCCCGCGCACCGTCGGCCTGGAGGACGCCTCCTGCTATCCGGTCCTGCTCGCGGAGCTGATCGACCGGGGCTGGGACGACACCGAGCTGGCCGCGCTGACCTGGGGCAACTTCGCACGGGTCATCCGCGACGTGGACTTCGCGGCCCGCGCCGCCCAGCCCCGCCGAGGACCTTCCACCGCCACCATCGAGGAACTCGACCCACCGCGCCAGGGCTGACGGCGGGACGGAAGCGGTTAGGACCGATACGGGCAGGACCGATACGGGCAGGACCGTAGCAACGAGGAACGTAGCAACCAGGACCGCAGCAGCCAGGACCCCAGCAACCAGGACCGCAGACTCGTCCCTACGCGCGCGGGCGCCCCATCGCCCGGAACGTCCAGCCCGCCTCGCGCCACTTCACCGCGTCCAGCGCGTTCCGCCCGTCCAGCACGATCCGGGCGTCGGCCACCTCGCCCAGCGCCGCCGGGTCCAGCTCGCGGAACTCGCGCCACTCGGTGAGGTGGAGCACCACGTCCGCGCCGCGCACCGCGTCCAGCGCCGTGTCCGCGTATCCGAGCGTGGGGAAGAGGCGGCGGGCGTTGTCCATGCCCTTGGGGTCGTAGACGGTGACCTGGCCGCCCTGGAGGTGGATCTGCCCGGCCACGTTCAGGGCGGGCGAGTCGCGTACGTCGTCGGAGTCCGGCTTGAAGGTCGCGCCCAGCACGGCGACCCGCTTGCCCAGGAAGGACCCGCCGCCCAGCGCCTCGCGCGCCATCTCCACCATCTGGCCGCGCCGGCGCATGTTGATGGAGTCGATCTCGCGCAGGAAGGTGAGCGCCTGGTCGGCGCCGAGCTCGCCGGCCCGGGCCATGAACGCGCGGATGTCCTTGGGCAGGCAGCCGCCGCCGAAGCCGATCCCGGCCCGCAGGAACTTCGAGCCGATGCGCTCGTCGTGCCCGATGGCCTCGGCCAGCTTCACCACGTCGCCGTCGGCGGCCTCGCACACCTCGGCCATGGCGTTGATGAAGGAGATCTTGGTGGCGAGGAAGGAGTTCGCGGAGGTCTTCACCAGTTCGGCGGTGGGGAAGTCGGTCACCACGAAGGGGGAGCCCTCGGCGACCGGTGTCCCGTACACCTCGCGCAGCAGCTTCTCGGCGCGCTCGCTCTCCACGCCGACCACGATCCGGTCGGGGTGCAGGGTGTCGTTCACGGCGAAGCCCTCGCGCAGGAACTCCGGGTTCCAGGCCAGCTCCACGCCCTCGGGCAGCGTCGCGGCCAGCCGGGCGGCGGACCCGACCGGCACGGTCGACTTGCCCACCACCAGCGCGCCCTCGCGCAGGTGCGGGGCGAGCGAGGCGAAGGCGGAGTCGACGTAGGACATGTCGCACGCGTACTCGCCGTGCTTCTGCGGGGTGTTCACGCAGACGAAGTGCACATCGCCGAAGGCGCCGACCTCCTCCCAGGAGGTGGTGAAGCGCAGCCGCCCGCTGGAGCCCTCGATCCCGGCGACGTGCCGGGCGAGCAGCTCCTCCAGGCCCGGCTCGTACATCGGCACGCGCCCCTGCGCCAGCAGCGCGATCTTCTCCGGGACCACGTCCAGGCCCAGCACCTCGAACCCCAGCTCCGCCATGGCCGCGGCGTGGGTGGCCCCGAGGTATCCGGTGCCGATCACAGTGATCTTGAGGGCCATGCGGTACTCCTGGAAGGTACGGGCTTGAGGGCGCTGCCCGAGCATAGTCGGGCCCCTGCGCGGCCTGCGATCCGCCTTGATCGCGGCCTCCGTCCGCCTGTCGTCAAACTCACGTATGCCGCAGGCCGTGCACCCCACTAAAATTAAGGTTACTTAACGGTAGTTAGCGCCCTTGGGGAGTGAGTCACCTTGGCCGGAACGGCTGATTTCGACCTGTACCGCCCGTCCGAAGAACACGACATGCTCCGCGACGCGATCCGCTCGCTCTCCGAGGCGAAGATCGCGCCGTTCGCGGCCGAGGTCGACGAGGAGGCCCGCTTCCCGCAGGAGGCGCTGGACGCCCTGGTCGCCAACGACCTGCACGCCGTGCACGTCCCCGAGGAGTACGGCGGCGCCGGCGCCGACGCGCTCGCCACCGTCATCGTGATCGAGGAGGTGGCCCGCGTCTGCGCCTCCTCCTCCCTCATCCCGGCCGTGAACAAGCTCGGCTCGCTCCCGGTGATCCTCTCCGGCTCCGAGGAGCTGAAGAAGAAGTACCTGGGCCCGCTGGCCAAGGGCGACGCGATGTTCTCGTACTGCCTCTCGGAGCCGGACGCGGGCTCCGACGCCGCGGGCATGAAGACCCGCGCGGTGCGCGACGGGGACTTCTGGGTGCTCAACGGCGTGAAGCGCTGGATCACCAACGCGGGCGTCTCCGACTACTACACGGTGATGGCCGTCACCGACCCGGAGAAGCGCTCGAAGGGCATCTCCGCCTTCGTGGTCGAGAAGTCCGACCCGGGCGTCTCCTTCGGCGCCCCGGAGAAGAAGCTCGGCATCAAGGGCTCCCCGACGCGCGAGGTCTACCTCGACAACGTCCGCATCCCCGCCGACCGCATGATCGGCGCCGAGGGCACCGGCTTCGCCACCGCGATGAAGACCCTTGACCACACCCGCATCACCATCGCGGCCCAGGCCCTCGGCATCGCCCAGGGCGCCCTCGACTACGCCAAGGGCTACGTCCAGGAGCGCAAGCAGTTCGGCAAGCCGATCGCCGAGTTCCAGGGCATCCAGTTCATGCTCGCCGACATGGCGATGAAGATCTCGGCCGCCCGCGCCCTGACCTACCAGGCCGCCGCGGCGTCCGAGCGCGGCGACGCGGACCTGACGTACCTGGGCGCGGCGGCGAAGTGCTTCGCCTCCGACGTCGCCATGGAAGCCACCACGGACGCGGTCCAGCTCCTCGGCGGCTACGGCTACACCCGCGACTACCCGGTGGAGCGCATGATGCGCGACGCCAAGATCACCCAGATCTACGAGGGCACCAACCAGGTCCAGCGCATCGTGATGGCGCGCAACCTGCCGTAGCGGTCGAGCGCCTCGGGCCCGTATCCGTGCGTCACGGATACGGGCCCGAGGCGTGCTGCGGGAGGGGTGTTCAGCCCTCGGTGCGGCGGCGGCGCGTGGTCAGGACCGTGGCCGCGCCGGCCAGTACCGCCGCCCCGCCCGCGAGCGCGAGCTTCGGGGTGGCGGAGGAGGAGCCGGTGGCGGCGAGCTGGCCGGTGGTGGCGGTGGTCAGCGGGGTGGTCGAGGTGCCGCCCAGCGGCTTGGTGTCCGAGGTCTTCTTCTTCTCCGTGTCGGCCTTGGTGCCGGCCGCGAGGATCTCGAAGGGGTACTCGGTCATCGGCGGCTCCGTGCCGTCGCAGGACTTCTCCCCCTTGAGGGCCGACACGAAGGCGAAGCCCTGGCCCGCCGGGGTCTTCGCGTCGAGGGTGAGCCGGAGCTTCATGTCGGCGTGTGCGCCGGCCGCCAGGTTCTCGACCGTACCCGCGCGGTTCCGGCTGTCGACGTCCTTCCAGCCCCGGGACGTGGCGGTGGACCACTGGAGGCGCAGCAGGTCGCGTGAGACCTTGTGGTGGCTCTTGTCGGCGGCCCAGGCGTAGGTGAACGCCCGGAGCCTGTCGAGGGTCTTGTCCGTGCCGTTGGTGATCCGCAGCGAGAAGTCGGTGCTGGTTCCCGCGGTGATCCGGGACGGCAGGCCCGTGAGGGCGGCGGTGACGAGCAGGTTGCCGGGGTCGCAGACCGGGTCCTCGGCCGCCTTCTCGGCGTCGGCGAGCGCCTTCTCCGCGGCCTCCTTCGCCGCCAGGGCCTTCGCGACCTCCTGCTGCGCCGCGTAGAGCCGCTGCCCCGCCCGGACCCGCGCGTCGCTCCAGGCGTCGGCGGCCTTCTTGGCCAGGGCGTCGGCCGCGGCCTTGTCGGCGGTGGCCTTCTCGACGTCCTTCCTGGCCTCGTCGATCTTCTTCTGTACGGCGTCCCGCTCGTCCTTCGACGCCCCGGCGGGCAGCGTCTGCAGCTCGAACTCGGCGTCGGAGAGCGCCTTGTCGGCGATCTGCTTGCGGGCGGTCGCGTCGCCGGCCTTCTTCTGCGTCTCGATGCGCGCCGCGTTGAGCGGATCGGTGGGCATGCCCAGCGCGTCCAGGGCCGCCCGGGCCGCCTTCTCGGCGGCGACCGCGTCCTCGTACACCTTCTTCGCCGCCGCGACGGCCTTCTCCAGCTCCGCGAGCGTCGGCTTCTTCTGCGTCTGCGGCTGCGGCTGGGTCTGCGCGGCCGGCTCGGCGTCGGCGAGCGCGGGGCCCGCCGACAGGATCACCACGGGCGCGGTCACAGCGGCGGCGACGGCCGTCGACAGAGCACGGCGAATGTTCACTACAGCCCTTCGGAGTACGGGAGAATCCACGAACGCCGGTGATCGTATGACCGGAACAAGGGGCGCAGTAGAGGTTTCTTTACGCCAAAAGCCCCGCCCGGCCCGCCAGTTGGACGGGCAAAGCGGGGCAAGGGCGGGCAGTTGTGCACTGCCCTGTGGTTTCTCTGTGAGTCTTGTCGCTTCGGCGGTCTCCGCTGCGCCTGATGGGGCGTCAGCGCGACACCCTCAGCGGGACGCCGTCACCGTGACCTTCTGGTCGTTGCTCAGCTCGTTCACCAGCTGCTTGACCTTCCCGCTGTCCCACAGCAGGGACGACTGCGGGCCGTTGCCGGAGATCGGCATGTTCATCGAGGTGCCGCCGCCCCCGGTGACGCCCTTCATCGCCCAGAACATGTCCGCCAGGTCGAACAGGCTCATGTCCTTGTCGACGATCAGCGTGTCCAGGCCCGCGCCCATCACCGGGTACAGCTTGAACGGGTTGAGCACGGTCGACGGGGTCGCCGTCTGGCTCGCCAGGGCCGACAGGAAGCGCTGCTGGTTCTTGGTGCGCTCCAGGTCGCCCGCCGCGTAGCCGTGGCGGTTGCGGACGAACGCCAGGGCCTGCTGGCCGTCGAGGGTCTGCTTGCCCTTCTTGAAGTCGGCGCCCGAGTCCCGGTCCTTGATGTCCTGCGGGATGTCGATCTCCACGCCGCCGACCGCGTCCACGATGTCCGCGAAGCCGGCGAAGCCGATCTCGGCGTAGTGGTCGATGTGCAGCCCGGTGTTGGCCTCGATGGTGCGCACCAGCAGCTCGGGGCCGTCCATCGCGTACGCCGCGTTCAGCTTGTTGTGGCCCTTGGCCGGGAACAGCTTGCCGGACTGGGAGCCCTTGAAGCTGGGGATCCGCACCCAGGAGTCGCGCGGCAGCGAGATCATGGTGTTCCCGCTGTCGCCGGTGTGCAGGATCATCATCGAGTCGGTCCGCTTGCCCTCGGCGGAGCCGGTGTGCAGCTTCTTCTTCTCGTCCTTGGACAGTCCGTCGCGGGAGTCCGAGCCGACGATGAGGTAGTTGGTGCCCTTGCCGCCGCCGGGGCGCTCGATGACCTTGGAGAGGTCCACCTCGCGGCGCACCTTGCCGTCGGCCCAGAAGTACGTGCCGACGCCGACGCCGACCACGGTCACCACCAGGACCAGCGAGCCGACCATGATCCGGCGCCGCCAGTTCGGCCGCGGGCGCGCGGGCGAGCTCGCCGCGCCCGGTCCGCCGCCGGGGCCGCCGGGACCCCGGCCGCCGGGCCCGCCCGGGCCGCGGCCGGACGGGGAGCCGTAGACCTGGCCGTCGCTGTAGCCGCTGTCGTACGAGCCGGGTGCGGGCACACCGTTGCCGTACTGCTGCTGTCCGTAACCGTCGCCGTCGTCGTACGAGGGCTGCTGCGGCGGGACCGGGCGCTGCGGGCGCGCGGGCGCGGAGCCCGCGGGGCGCTGCACGTGGCGCATCACGCGCGGGCCCTCCGGCTGCGCGGCGGAGCTGCCGCGGCCGTAGCGCTCGCCGCGGTCGTCGTCGGACCATCCGTCGTTCATGCCGTCAAGCATGCACGGGTCCCCCGCGTGTCTGACAGGGTGGGTGGGGATCTGGGCCCGGGCTGTTGCACAGCTGATGCAATGTCCGTGCGATGAGCGCACACCCGGGCGCGCCTAAGCTGGGCGGTATGACTGATCTTCCGGGCAAGCCGACCTCGGCGTCCCGTACCACCCTGAGCCACATCATGACCGCCCATGACACCAACCTCCTGGGCACGGTCCACGGCGGTGTGATCATGAAACTGGTGGACGACGCGGCGGGTGCGGTGGCCGGTCGCCACTCCGGCGGCCCGGCGGTCACGGCGTCGATGGACGAGATGGCGTTCCTGCTGCCGGTGCGGGTCGGCGACCTGGTGCATGTGAAGGCCCAGGTCAACTGGACCGGCCGGTCCTCCATGGAGGTCGGGGTACGGGTGCTCGCCGAGCGGTGGAACGAGTCCACCCCGGCGCAGCAGGTCGGCTCGGCGTACCTGGTGTTCGCCGCGGTCGACTCGGACGGGAAGCCGCGGGCGGTGCCGCCGGTCCTGCCGGAGACGGAGCGGGACGAGCGCCGCTACCAGGAGGCACAGATCCGCCGCACCCACCGGCTGGCGCGGCGCCGCGCGATCCTGGAGCTCCGGGAGAAGCGGGCGGCGGAGGGCCTGGACGACTGAGGGCCCGTCGTCGAGCCCCCGCCCGCGCCCCGACGCCCGGCAGGCACGCACCCGGCAGGCACGCACCCGGCACGCCCGCGCCCCGACGCCCGGCACGCACGCGCCCAGCACGCCCGCGCCCCCGCATCGCCGGCCCCGCCCCGCGGCCCGTGCCCCGTCAGGGGCACACCGCCTGGTCGCCCGTCACCGTGTCGAACTCTCCCTCGCCCGTCGCCTCCGCCCGTACCGGGCGTACCGCCGTGAAGTCCGTGCCCGCCGTCACCTGAAGGGTGGCGCCGAGGCCCTTGACCGGGCGCAGCTCGCTGCCGGGCAGGGCCGCCGCCAGGGACCGCGCCGAGCGGTCCCAGCGCGGGTCGTACTCGACGATCGTGCGGTGGACCTCGCCCGCGCCGGCCGCCAGCGGCTTCCCGGTGGTGCGGAAGCCCGTCGCGCGCAGGGCGTCGTCGACGCGGCGGCCGAGGCCGTCGGTGCGGGTGCCGTTGTAGACCTGGACGTGGATCCGGTCGGGCGCCACCTCGACCGTCGTCCCGGGCGGCCGGCCCTTGGCGTCCTGGGTGCGTGGCACGGGCCGGGCCAGCGGCCGGTCCTCGCGCAGCTCGGCGAAGAGTTTGCGGGACTTCGCCGGGTCCCACTTCACCGTGGAGCCGATCCCCTTCACGGGGAAGCTCATCTGCCCGATCGGCACGGTCGTGAACTCCGACGACGCGGGGGAGAAGTCCCGCATCGTCCGCCCCAGCGAGAGGATCTCCTCCGCGCCGAAGCCCTGGTCGGCCCGGACCGAGGACAGCAGAGTCGAGGCGACCTGCCGGAAGCGCACCGGGTTCATCAGTACGCCCGACCCCGTCGCCTCGTGGATCAGCGCCGCCATGAACTTCTGCTGGCGCTGCATCCGGCCCAGGTCGGCCGAGCCGTCGGTGTGCCGGGAGCGTACGTACTGGAGCGCCTGGCCGCCGTCGAGGCGGTGGGTGCCCGCGGGCAGGTCGAGTCCGGAGTAGGAGTCCTTCAGCGGCCTCGCCGCGCAGATCCGCACCCCGCCGAGCACGTCCACCGTCTTCATGAAGCTGGTGAAGTCGACCTCCAGATAGTGGTCCATCTTGAGGCCGGTCATGTGCTCCACCGTGCGCACCGTCAGCGCGGGCCCGCCCTCCGCGTACGCCGCGTTGATCTTCACGGGGTGCTGGTTGTGGTGCCGGCCGGTGTTCTGGTCGGTGTGCTCGGGGACCTCCGCGTAGCTGTCGCGCGGGATGCTCACCACGCTCGCCCGGTTACGGTCCGACGAGACGTGCACGATCATCATCGTGTCGGTGCAGTGGCAGGGCGCACCGCCCAGGCGGTACTTCTCCTTCTCCTCCGGCGTGACCTTGTCCCGGCCGTCCGTGCCCACCAGCAGGATGTTGGTGCCGTGCCCCGCCTGCGGCCGGTTCTTCATGTCCTTGAAGGGATCGACCCGCCCGATCCCGCCGTCGAGCCCCGTCACCACGGCATGGCCCACCCCGCCCGCGCCCAGCACGAGGACCGAGAGGGTCGTCGCCATCCGCATGCCCCAGCGGGGCCGCTCGTCCTGCTGTCTGGCGCGGGGCGGGTCGGTACGGGGGGAGCGGGAGCGGGGCGGCGTGGGCACGGGGACCTCCGCGGGCGAAAAGGGGACAGGTGGCACGGTAGGCCCATACGATCTGCGACATCGGGCGCCGCCCCGGCCGGTCGCGACGGTGTCCCCCGTTCGCGGTAACGTGACCCACGATGAACGCCACGCACCCCGCTGTTTCCGTGATCATGCCGGTCCTCAATGAGGAGCGGCATCTGCGCAACTCGGTCCGCCACATCCTGGAACAGGAGTACGACGGCGAGCTGGAGGTGGTGATCGCCCTCGGCCCGTCCACGGACCGTACGGACGAGATCGCCGCCGAGCTGGTCCGGGAGACCGCCTCCGACGGACGAGCCCGCGTCCACACCGTCCCCAATCCCACCGGCCGCACCCCGGCGGCACTGAACGCCGCCATCAAGGCCTCCCGCCACCCGATCGTGGTGCGCGTCGACGGCCACGGCATGCTCTCCCCGAACTACATCGCCACCGCCGTCCGCCTCCTGGAGGAGACCGGCGCGCAGAACGTCGGCGGCATCATGCACGCCGAGGGCGAGAACGCCTGGGAGGACGCGGTCGCGGCCGCCATGACCTCGAAGATCGGCGTCGGCAACGCGGCCTTCCACACCGGTGGCGCGGCGGGCCCGGCCGAGACGGTCTACCTGGGCGTCTTCCGGCGCGAGGCCCTGGAGCAACAGGGCGGCTACAACGAGGAGTTCATCCGCGCCCAGGACTGGGAGCTGAACTTCCGCATCCGCGAGGCGGGCGGCCTCATCTGGTTCTCGCCCGAGCTGAAGGTGCAGTACCGCCCGCGCCCGAGCGTGCGCGCCCTGGCCAAGCAGTACAAGGACTACGGCCGCTGGCGCCATGTCGTCGCCCGCTACCACGAGGGCTCCATCAACCTGCGCTACCTCGCCCCGCCGACCGCCGTCTGCGCGATCGCGGCGGGCCTTGTGGTGGGCGCGGTGCTCACGCCGGTGGGCTTCGTGATCCCGGCCGGCTACCTCGCCGCGATCACGGCGGGCTCCCTCCCGGCGGGCAGGGGGCTGTCCCTCAAGGCCCGCCTCCAGATCCCCGTCGCACTCGCCACCATGCACATGTCCTGGGGCTACGGCTTCCTGACCAGCCCCAAGGCGCTGGCGAGGAAGGTCATCGCCAGCCGCCGCCCGGCCGTCAGGGTCTGACGCCGGCCGTACGCGACAACAGAAGGGGGCGCCCGGTGCCGTGAAGCACCGGGCGCCCCCTTCCGCGTACGCGCGGCTGGAAGCGGCTAGAAGCGGTAGGGCCAGTAGATGTCCATGCAGTCCGTCTTGTTGGCGCCGTTGACGTTCTCCGTGCCCTTCAGCGGGTCACTGTCCTCGGCGGCCTTCTTCGGGTACGTGGCGCCGGTGCGCCAGTCGGCGCCGACCGTCAGGGTCAGCGTGGAGACGTCGGCGGCCACCTTCACCGCGCTGGACGGCAGCTCCATCGCGGCCGCCACCGACAGCGCGTCGGCCTTGCCCTGGGCGCCCGCGCTCTTGGGGTAGGTCAGCGTGGTGGTCGCGGCCGAGCCGCGGACGTCGGAGGCCTTCGCCTTGAAGAAGCCCTTGTTCTTCAGGGTGTCGGTGACCGTGCCCGCCCGCTTCTGGGTGGGCGGGGCGCCGTTGACACCGGTGCCGTTGACGACCGAGACCGCGAGCGAGCCCGCCGGGGTGGCCGCCGGGCCCTTGCTCTCCGGCTTGGCCGGGCCGTCGTCCTTCTTGTCGAGCGGCTTGTCCTCGCGGAGCATCGACCACAGCGTCTCGGCCGCGCCGGGCGCCGGCAGCACGTGCTCCTTGTTCTTGGGGTCCTGGATGCGGGGCATGGTCAGCATGTTCATCCGCTCCATCGGCACGCTCTTGAGCTCCATGCCGAGGTCGTAGAGCTTCTTGACCGTGCCGAGCTCCCGCGAGACCTGGAGCGACTTGGTGGCCGTCTCCGCCAGGTTCATGATCCGCCCGGTGTCGGTGAAAGCATTCTGCTTCTTCAGCTCGCGCATCACCGAGTTCAGGTACATGTGCTGGGCCTTGGAGCGGCCCAGGTCGCTCTCGAAGGCGTGCCGGGTGCGCAGCCACTGGAGGGCCTGCTCGCCCTTGACCTTGTGGGTGCCCGCGGTGAGCCGCAGGTGCGAGCCGCCGGACACCTTGGGCTTGGGCCCGTCGTACACGTTCTGCTTGACGCACACGTCGGCGCCGCCGACCGCGTCGGCCATCGCCACCACGCCCGCGAAGTCGACCATCATCCAGTGGTCGATGTAGACACCGGTCAGCTTCTCCCAGGTGTCCAGGACACAGCCCGCGCCGCCCCGGGCCAGCGCCATGTTGATGAGGTTGTTGGTGGCCGGGACCGTCTTCTTGGTCTTCGGGTCCACGCACGCCGGGATGTCGACCCGGGTGTCACGCGGGATGGAGACCACCGAGGCGCTCTTGCGGTCCGCGGAGACGTGCATCAGCATCTGTACGTCGGCCAGCGGGGGGCTGCCGACGCTGGCCCGGTGGCCGCCGAGCTTGAGGTTGGCGGCGGAGTTGCGGTCGTCGGAGCCGATCAGCAGGACGTTGAGCGGGGTCTGGCCGTCGGCGTTGGCCGCGGTCTTCTTGGCGTTGGAGCCGCCCGCGCTGCGGTCGCCCTTGCGGATGTTGCCGTTGAGGTGCTCGTAGTACAGGTAACCGGCGCCGGCCGTGCCGAGTATGAGCAGGGCGAGCGTCGAGGCCACCCAGCGCAGTACGCGTCTCTTGCCCTTCTTCTTCACCCGCTTGCGCGGACCGCCGCGCCGGTGCCCGCTGCCGTCGGCGGCAGCGCCCTTCTCGGGTGCGCCCGTGCCGTCGCCCGCGCCGTCGCCGGACGAGCGCGGAGCCGGCGGCCGGTCGCCGCCCCCCTCCTCGCCGTACAGCGACTCGTCCCAGCCGAGCTGATCGGCGTTCCGCTCACGACGCGGCCGTGTTCCCTCCCCGCGCACGCTGTTCTGCCCCACCCCAATACCCCCTGTCTCAGGTGGTCTCCGCACCCGATCGGGGCCGAAAACCTCTCATCACTTGGCACACGCCGGTCGCGTACGCATCAGTTGCGTACGCGTGTGTCACTTGGCGCACACCGACTTGTCCGCTTCGACCTTCTGGATGCCTTCGGGCGCCTTGGCCGGAGCGACGATCGGCACACCGGCGCCCTTGAAGTCCGCGCCGAGGGTGAGCACCATCGGCGTCTTCCCGACCGCGTCCTGGGTCCCGGGCTTCAGCGCGGTCGCGGGCAGACCCATCAGATCAGCGAGCTTACGTGCCTGGTCGGCCTGGTTGGGCGCGTAGGCCAGCGTGGTGGTCGCGAGCTTCGCCGGGGCGTTGCCGCCGTTGTCCGACTTCAGCACGCCCTTGCTGTTCTGGAGCCACAGCAGCGTCTGGGAGGCGGAGCCCGCCACCGCGCCGCCGTTGAGCACCCGCACCCGCACGGCGGACGCCTGGGCCCGGGCGCCCTTGAGGAGCGCCGCCTGGGCGTCCTTGGCCTCGCTCTCCTTCTTCTTCACCTCGGTGAAGGACACGTCCGCGCGCATCATGCTGAACACCTGCGGCGCCTTGACCGGGTCGATGACCACCGTCTTGTGCACCTTGCCGTCAGCCGGATTGTCGACGACCGGAACGGTCGTGAAGGTGACGTTCTTGAGATCGACCTTGCTGAGGTCCTGCGCGAGGCTGGTCAGCTTCTTGATCGACCCTATTCCCGAGTCGACCGTGAGCGCCTTGGTCGCCGCGTTCGCCAGCCCGTACATCTTGGTCGGGCTGCTCAGCGTCGAGTCGGACTTCATCTGCCGCATCATCGAACTGAGGAACTGCTGCTGCTGCTTGATCCGGTCGAGGTCGCTCTCGTTGCCGAAGCTGTGCCTCGTCCGGACGAACGCGAGGGCCTGCTCGCCCTGGATCTTGGAGACACCGGCGGGCAGCTTCAGATGCGACTTGGGGTCGTTCACCGGCTTGGTCAGGCACACCTTCACCCCGCCGACCGCCGTCGACAGCTGCTTGACCGCGTTGAAGTCGGCCATCATGAAGTGGTCGACGCTCAGCCCGGTGAGCTCCTTGACCGTCCGCATGGTGCAGCCCGGGTCGCGGCCCTCCTGGCCGAGGCTGGTGTTGAAGCGCACCATCGACTCGGCCCGGACGGTCTTGGTGGAGCCGTCCTTCTGCTTGGTCGGGCACTCGGGGATGTTGGTGACCAGGTCGCGCGGGATGGACAGCGCGGTCGCGTTCGTCCGGTCCTTGGAGACGTGGAAGAGGATGTTGGTGTCGGCGTGGCCCTCGCTGCCCTTGTCGCCGTACCCCTCGTTGCCCTTGCCGGTGCGCTTGTCCGTACCGATGATCAGGATGTTCACCGGTCCGTCGGAGGTGGCGTGCTTGCTGCCCGCGTCACCGACGTCCACGGTGTTCAGGTTGTTGTTGAAGTGCTGGTAGAGCAGGTACGCGCCGGTCGAGCCCGCGACGAGGACGAACCCCAGCACGCCGCCCGTCCACACCAGCACCTTCTTCTTGCGGGAGGCCTTGGGCTTGCGCTTGCGCCGGCCCGCGGCGGCCGCGGGCCCGTCCTGGGCGCCCGGGGCGCGGCGGTTGTCGCGCTGGCCGGGGACCTCGCGGCGGCGGGGGCCGCCTCTGCCGGGGGCGGTGGTCCTGCGCGCGGGAGCGTCTGCCGAGGGGGACGACTGCGGTCCGGAGGGAGTCAGTCGCAATTCGTAATTGCCCGTCTCCGGGTTGAGCACCCACTGGTCTGCCGGGTCGACTTCCTCTGCCCGCCCACGGCTCTGCGCATCCACGGTTGCCTTAGTCCTCCGTCGGTGCCACTCGAGTCACTTCCCCCAAAGCGCTCAGTCATTCGATCCTGCGGTGTCCGGCCCCGGGGGCCACAAGCACCGGGTCGCGTCACACTATCTGCCCAGTTGAGCGAAGAGCGACGGCCGTGACAAATTCCACGCCCCTTACAACCGGGCAATCCACCCAATCCGCATCGCGGCTTCTTATCCGTTGACACACGCTTTACTCGCACATGCCCACCGCGGCATTCGAACCCGAGTACGTCGGGGTCGGCGTGGGGGAAGCCGGATCGTCGGGCTTGTCGTCCGAGCCCCGGCCGTCGGCCCCCTCGGGCGATCCCGTCCGCCCATTCCCGTCCCCCTTCTCCTTCTCCGCGGAGCCCGCGGGCGCCACATGGAGCGGCTGGTCGTCCCTGAGCTGCTGGAACAGCAGCCGCGCGTCCGGCTGGACCAGCTCGTCGCGGTTGGTGTCGTTCACGTACGGCCGGCGCGGCACGGTGAGGAACTGCACCTTGTCGGTCGGGATGCCGCGCATCCCGCGCACCAGGTCGTACAGGTCCCGCAGCGAATTCAGCCCCGGGTCGGTGGTCAGCGACTTCGTCATCGCGTCCAGGACCGGGTAGAGCCGGGTCGGATTGAGCAGGACGCCGTTGCTCTGCGCCTTGCGCACCAGCGAGCCGAGGAACTGCTGCTGGCGGTCCATGCGCTCGGTGTCGCTGCCGTCACCGAAGCCGTGCCGGGCGCGGACGAATCCCAGCGCCTGCTCGCCGTGGAGCGTCTGGCGGCCCGCGGGGAGCCGCAGGTGCGCCTGCCGGTCGTCGACGGGCTCCTTGAGGCAGACCTCGACGCCGTCGACCGCGTCCACCATGTCCTTGAAGCCGCTGAAGTCGACGATCATGTGGTGGTCGACGCGGATGCCCGTGAGCTTCTCCACGGTACGGATGGTGCAGGCGGCGCCGCCGAACTCGAACGCCCAGTTGAACTGCGCCAGTTGGGGTCTGGAGCGGGTGCCGTCCTGCTTGAGGCAGTCGGGTACGTCCGTCATCAGGTCGCGCGGCAGCGAGACGGCGGTCGCGGACTTCCGGTCCGCCGCCAGGTGCAGCAGGATCGTGGTGTCCGAGCGCTGGCTCCCGCCGTCGTCACGGCCGTACGCGCTGTTGCTGCCCGCGCGCGAGTCCGACCCGATGAGCAGCAGGTTCTGCGCGTTGCCGGTCCCGGCCGGGGGGCGCTCCTTCTCGTAGCGCTCCAGCTCGGCGGCGGCCGTGGTGTCGGTGCGGATGTTGTGGTCGAGCTTGTTGTAGATCCACCACCCGGCACCGGCGGCGGCCAGCACGATGAACGAGACACCGAGAGCGGTCCAACGCAGCCAGTGGTGGCGGGGGTTGGGGGCGGTGGGGGTGCCGGGGGTGTGGGGCGCGTCGGGTGTTCCGGGTGCGTCGGGTGTGCGGGGTGCGTCGGGTGTTCCGGATGTGCCGGGGGACGCTTCCGGTTCGGCCGGTTCGGCGCTCTCTGCCGGGCCCGCCTGCTCGGTCGGCTCGCCCTGCTCGGCCGCGTCGGGCCCGGCGGGCCTTTCCTCGGCGGGCTTCTCCGCGGCGGTGGACTTCTCCGCGCGGGTCGGCTGTTCGGCGGCGGTGGACTTCTCAGCGCGGGTGGGCTGTTCCGCGTCCGTCGGCTTCTCCGCGCCGGTGGACTTCTCCGCGCCGGTCGGCCTCTCTGCGTCAGCCTGCTTCCGCCCTTCGGCCGGGGCCTGCGGGGACGCGGGGGGTCCGGCCGGCTCCGTGGGTGTCGGCGTGTCCGGTCGTGGCTCGTCCTCGGCCCGGTGGTCGGGCTCGCGGGGCGGGCTGTCGGTCACGTCGGCGTCCATCCTTCACGGGGTCGGCGGCGTACGGAAAGCCGCCGGTGCACCCCGGTAGACGGTCGTCGCGCGCGCTTGGTTGTGTGGCGTACCGCCGATCATCCACCGGAGTTGAGCCCGGGACCCCGGGGACTCGGCCCGCTGTGGGCCACAAGGGTGGCGCCGGGGCGATGGTCGTACCGGGTGCGCGCGACGAAGATGCGACAGGTGTCCGAGGGCCGTTCTGGCGGTCGCGGGCGAGCCGGGGGCGGTCGTACGGCCGCCCAGCGCGCCCGTCGTCCGGCCGGCCCGCGAGCCCGTCGCCCGGCCGAGCGCACCGCAGGATGGTGCCGCCGAAGGGCACCGCTCGGTCACGCCGACCGGTCAGGCCGAGCGGTCGCACCGCCTGGTCGTACCGGCCGGCCACGCGACCGGTCAGACCGACCGGTCGCACGGCCGGGTCGTGCCGATCGACCACACCACCCGGTCGTACCGACCAGTCACACGACCCCGTCACACGACCCCGTCACACCCCCCGGTGCGTGACCCGCTCGCTCTCCACGCGCTTCTCCAGCCCGCCGTCGGCCAGTTGGTCCAGGTTGCGGCAGAGCACCACCGACGCGCCGGAGGCCAGCGGCGCGTACAGCCCGCGTGCCAGACCCTCCCAGCTGTCGTACGGGAGGGCCGA
Source organism: Streptomyces sp. NPDC043908 (assembly GCF_056435525.1). Lineage (NCBI taxonomy): Bacteria > Bacillati > Actinomycetota > Actinomycetes > Kitasatosporales > Streptomycetaceae > Streptomyces > Streptomyces sp. NPDC043908. The sequence goes on from NZ_JBWKEI010000009.1 coordinate 361,317, forward strand.
AAGGAGCCGCGAACCGGGCTCCAGGCCCAGGGCCCCGGCCTCCGCGCGGGCGCGCTCGACCAGCTCGGCCGCGCTCAGCTCGACGCCGTCCACGGCGAGCGCGGGGCCCGCCGGGTCGACCGGCGCGTACGGCGCGAACCGGTCGCCCTGGCTCGGCACCTCGACCGCGTAGTCCTGGAATCCGGCGGGGACCTGCGGGAAGCGGCCGCCGAGCGGGCGCAGCGCGAGCGCCACCCGCTCCCCGGAACAGGCGCGGGCCGCGTCCAGCGCGTCCGGCCCCGCCACCACGAGGTCCGCGCCCGCCGGGTCGCCGCCGACCTCGGCGACCACGCCGACCGAGTGGCAGGCGAGCAGCCAGACGGCGCTCTGCCAGTGCGCGGGCAGCAGCAGCGCGAGGCGGTCGCCGGGCGCGGCGGCGAGGTCGCCCTGGAGCAGATTGGCGGTCTTGGCCACCCAATTGGCGAAGGTGGCCACCGAGAGTTCCACGCGTTCGCCGGTGGCGTCGTCGTAGAAGGTGACCAGGGGGCGGGCCGGGTCCGCGGCGAGCGCGGATCGCAGCAGGTCGGCGGGGGTGCGGTCGCTGGCGTTCACGCGGCAAGCGTACGGGTGGGGGCAGGGGGCGCGCCCGGGGAGAGGACCGTCCGCGTACACCGGTCGGCCGACGGTCCGTCAGTTCCAGGCGGTTTCCCGGATGGACAGACTTGTACGCTTATGTCCACGATCGTCAGCATGCGTGCACTCCTTGCATCCTCGATCTCGGTCGCGTGCGCCACCGCGCTCGCCCTGCCGCTCGCCGCGTCCGCCGACGCGGCGGCCCGACCGACGACCACCGCCGTGTCCTCGCCCGCCGTGTCCACGTCTGCCGCCTCCGCTTCCGCTTCCGCGTCTGCGTCTGCCGCTTCCACGCCTGCCGTCTCCACGTCTGCCGCTTCCTCGACTCCCCCTTCTTCGGCGGCCGCCTCCTCGTCCTCCGCCGCGGAACCGGCCGGCTCCACCCAGTCGCTGCCGCTCGCCCCGCTGGGCACGACCGACCGGACGCTGGGCGCCGCCCGCGCCCAGGGGCTGCCCGAGCGCGGCACCGGACCCTTCTCGCTGCTCGGCGTGGTCTGGGACGACGCCAGGGACGAACTCCACGGCACCGTCCAGGTACGCACCCGGGCCGCGGGCTCCCGTATCTGGTCCGGCTGGCAGGACCTCGACACCCACAACCAGGAGCACGCCCCCGACCCCGGCAGCCCCGAGGACGACGCCGCGCGCGTCCACGGCTCCACGGCCCCGCTGTGGGTGGGCCATTCGGACGGTGTCCAGGTGCGCGTACGGCCGGAGGCGTCCGGGCCGGGCCGGACGACGCCGGGCAGGCTGCCCCGCGGCCTCCACGTCGACCTGGTCGACCCGGGCGAGGACCCGGACGGGGTGGGCGCGGCGGACGAGGCGGGGCAGGAGGGCGGCCCCGGGCGCGAGCGGGCGCTGGCCCCGGCCGCCGGGGCGCCGGAGGCGGCGGCCCGCCCGTACATCGGACCGCGCCCGCGCATCGTCACGCGCCGGGGCTGGGGCGCCGACGAGAGCCTGCGCGAACGCGGCTACGTCTACACCGGCAAGGTCAAGGCCGCCTTCGTGCACCACACGGCCTCCGGGAACAACTACCGCTGCTCGCAGGCGCCGTCCGTGCTGCGGAGCATCTACCGCTACCACGTGCTCAGCAGCGGCTGGCGCGACATCGGCTACAACTTCGCCGTCGACAAGTGCGGGAACATCTACGAGGGCCGGGCCGGAGGCGTGGCCAAGCCCGTCCTCGGGGCGCACACGCTCGGCTTCAACACCAACTCCATGGGCGTCGCGGTCATCGGGACGTACACCTCCACCAACCCGACCGCCGACGCCCTCGACGCGATCGCCCGTCTGACGGCCTGGAAGCTCGGTCTGTACGGGGTGAATCCCACCGGCACCACGCATCTCACGTCGGGCGGCGGGAACCTCTACCGCAAGGGACGAAGCGTCAGGCTCAACGCCATCTCCGGGCACCGGGACGGCTTCGCCACGGAGTGCCCCGGGGCGCGCCTGTACAAGAAGCTCGGCAAGGCCCGGACGTCGTCGGCGCGGCTCCAGGGCCGGCGCTGACCGCGGCGCGGCCGGGCGGGGGCGTACCGCCCGGCCGCGATCCGTCTGCATAAACTGGCCGGCCGTAGTTCGAACGAACGATTCCGCCCGGCCCCAGCAGGAAGCAGAGACGACAGGTGACTGAAGCGATCCTCCTGGTCGGCGGCAAGGGCACCAGGCTGCGCCCGCTCACGGTGCACACGCCCAAGCCGATGATCCCGGCGGCGGGCGTTCCGTTCCTCACCCACCAGCTCGCCCGGGCGCGGGCGGCGGGCGTGGAGCACATCGTGCTGGCGACGTCCTATCTGGCCGAGGTCTTCGAGCCGTACTTCGGCGACGGCTCCGCGCTGGGGCTGCACCTGGAGTACGTGACGGAGGTGGAGCCGCTGGGCACCGGCGGCGCCATCAGGAACGTGGCGTCGCGGTTGCGCTCGGGGCCGGACGAGCCGGTGCTGATCTTCAACGGCGACATCCTCACGGGTCTGGACATCGGGGCCCTGGTCGAGACGCACTCCTCGTCCGGGGCGGACGTCTCCCTCCATCTGACGCGGGTGGCCGACCCCCGGGCGTTCGGCCTCGTCCCCACGGACGCGGACGGGCGGGTCCGGGCGTTCCTGGAGAAGCCGCAGACGGCGGAGGAGATCGTCACCGACCAGATCAACGCGGGGGCGTACGTCTTCCGCCGCTCGGTGATCGACGCGATCCCTGCGGGCCGGCCGGTCTCGGTGGAGCGCGAGACGTTCCCCGGCCTGCTGGCGGCGGGAGCGCACCTCCAGGGCATGGTCGACTCCACCTACTGGCTGGACCTGGGCACCCCGCAGGCCTTCGTCCGCGGCTCCGCCGACCTGGTCCTGGGCCGCGCGCCGTCCCCCGCGGTGCCGGGCCGCTGCGGCGACCGCCTCGTCCTGCCCGGCGCCTCGGTGGCCCCGGACGCGAAGCTCACCGGCGGGACGGTGGTCGGCGAGCGCGCGGTGATCGGCGCGGGCGCCCGCGTCACCGGCAGCACGATCCTGGCGGACGCGGTGGTCGAGCCGGGCGCGGTGCTCAAGGACTCCCTGGTGGGAGCGGGGGCGGTGGTGGGCGAGCGCTGCGTACTGACGGACACGGTGATCGGCGACGGCGCCCACGTGGGCCCCGACAACGAACTCCGGGACGGAGTACGGGTGTGGTGCGGGGCGAGAATCCCCGGAGCGGCACTCCGGTTCTCCTCGGACGAGTAGGACGCGGCGGGCGGGGCCCTGGCCCGGGGTTTGCTGTGCGACCGGGTTGCCGTGCGGCCGGGTGGGCCCTGCGGCCGGGCTGCCGTGCGGCCGGGTGGGCCCGCAGTCCGGCCCCCGGGCGGGGCCCTGCGGTCGAGTCGCCGCGCGGCCCGGCGGGGGCTGGCCGCGCAGTTCCCCGCGCCCCTAACGGGGCCTGCGGCCTCCTAGCCCCCGGGCGGGTTCTTGCGGTCGAGTCACCGTGCGGTCCGGTGGGGGCTGGTCGCGCAGTTCCCCGCGCCCCTAACGGGGCCTGCGGCCCCTCGGGAGAGGGCTGAGCCCGACCGAACCACTGCCGCCGAGCGCCACAAAACCCAGCACCCACAGCTGCCTGAAGGGGCGCGGGGAACTGCGCGAGCAACCACGACGGACCCGCAGACGAAGTCCGGGCTTGAGAGGGGCGCGGGGAACTGCGCGAGCAGCCGTCCACGGCCTGCGGACGAAGTCCGGTCCCTGAAGGGGCGCGGGGAACTGCGCGAGCAGCCGTGCAGCATCCGCAGACGAACGGGGTCCAGCGGCGAACCCCAATGGGCGCCCCACCCGGCCGCCCGCCCAGGGCTTACGGGAAGGGGCGGGGTGGGGAAAAGAACCCAGTAGTCTCAGAAGCGTGGCAGGCCGCTTCACCCCCCGCACCCCCACCCGCACCACAGTGCGAGGCGGCCACATCCCCCTACCCACCACCAGCACCCCCACAGCCCCCCCAGCCCCCCGCCCCAACCCCCACCACCGCCACTACACCCCCCCAACCCCCCTGGACCTCTCCCTCGTCCTCGGCCCCCTCCGAAGAGGCCCGGCCGACCCCACCTTCCGCACCACCCCCGACGGCTCCGTCTGGCGCACCTCCCGTACCCCGGAAGGCCCCGGCACCCTCCGCGTCGCGCTGCGCGCCGGCCGCGCCGAGGCCGAGGCGTGGGGCCCCGGCGCCGAGTGGCTGCTCGACAACCTCCCCGCGCTCCTCGGCGACGCGGACGACCCCACCGGTTTCGCCCCCCGCCACCGCCTCCTCGCCGAGTCCGCCCGCCGCCGCCCGGGCCTGCGCCTGACCCGCACCGGGCTGGTCCTGGAGTCGCTGATCCCGTCGATCCTGGAGCAGAAGGTCACCACGGACGAGGCCTACCGCGCCTGGCGGCTGCTCGTGTGCAAGTTCGGCGAGCCCGCCCCCGGCCCGGCTCCCGGCCGGATGTACGTGATGCCCGACGCCAGGACCTGGGCCCTCATCCCGTCCTGGGAGTGGCACCGCGCGGGCGTGGACGCCAAGCGCTCATCGACGGTCCTGCGGGCCGTACGCGTGGCCCGCCGGCTGGAGGAGGCGCTCGCCCTGGACCAGGAGGCGGCCGCGGCGAGGCTCCACCTCGTCCCGGGCATCGGCCCCTGGACCAGCGCCGAGACCCTTCAGCGCGCGATGGGCGCCACCGACCTGGTCAGCGTCGGCGACTACCATCTGCCGAGCATCGTCGGCTACGCCCTGGCGGGCGACCGCACCGCCGACGACGCCGCGATGCTGGAACTCCTCGCCCCGTACGCCGGCCAGCGCCACCGCGCCACCCGCCTGATCCTCCTCAGCGGCCGCACCCCACCGCGCCGCGCGCCCCGGATGACCCCGGGCAACATCGGCGCGCTGTAAGCGAGAGCTCGACGCAAGCCCCGATCCACAGGGCGAGTACTCCACGGGGCAAAGCACTCGTCGAGCCCAGCGCTCGTCAGGACCAAGCGCTCGCCAGCTCGACGTGCTCCACGCACCTCAAAGCACCTCAAAGCACCTCGACGCATCTCAGCGCATCTCAGCGCATCTCAGCGCACCTCAACGAACCCCTCTGCCCCCCGCCCCGCCCGCTCCTTCGGCGCCTCCGCCGCCCGTCCGACCGCCACCGCGCCCATCGGGTCCCAGTGCGCGGGCAGGTCGAGAACCTCCCGTACGACCTCGCGGCAGAACATCGTGGACGACACCCACGCCGAGCCCAGCCGCTCGCCAGCCAGCGCCACCAGGAAGTTCTGTACGCCCGCGCCCATGGCGACCACGAACATCTCGCGCTCGGCCGCGTCCCGGCGCCCGTCGCCGTAGGTGTGCGAGCCGTCCATGACCAGGCAGGGCACCACCAAATACGGCGCGTCCCGCAGCACCTGCCCGCGGCGCACCCGCCGGGCGATGAACTCCTCGGACTTGCCGTCGCCCCGCAGGTCCGCGATCCACGCGTCCCGCATCGCGTCCAGCAGCCGGGTGCGCGACCGCTCGGACTCCAGCAGCACGAACCGCCAGGGCGTGGTGTGGTGCGGCGCGGGCGCCGTGACGGCCGCGGCCACCGCGCGGCGCACCGCGCCGGGGTCCACGGGCTCGTCGGTGAACGACCGGACCGTACGCCGCTGGGTCACCGCCGTCCGTATCGCCTCCGAGGTGCCGAGGCGGAACATGTCGTCGGCCGGGTCCCGCACCAGCGCCCGGGCGCCGACCAGGCCGCCCGTCCCGTTCGCGTCGCCCCCGTCGCCCGCAGCGCTCGCGTTGTCGCCCCGTACGACCAGGTGCGCGAGGCCGCTGACCACCGCCACCGGGAACCCGGACGCCTTGCCCTTGACCAGGTCGCCCGCGCCGGCCAGCTCGTCGGCGCTGGCCACCACGGTGGCGCTCAGCTCGTTGCCGTACGTGTCCGTGCCCCCGCGCAGGTCGTCGAGGACGCGCACGCCCGCCGCGCCGATCGCCACATCGGTGAGCCCCGCGCGCCACGGCCGTCCGAAGGTGTCCGTCACCAGGACGCCCACCTCGACCCCGAGCGCCGCCCGTATCCCGGACCGGATCGCCTCGGCCGAGGCGTCGGGGTCCTCGGGCAGCAGCAGCACGGTCCCGGCGGGGGTGTTGGAGGCGTCGACCCCGGCCGCGGCCATGACGAGGCCCTGCCGGTTCTCCACGATGCGCAGGGCGCCGCGCCGGGCCACCACCCGTACCGTCTCGGCGTCGATCGCCGCCTCCCGGTCCGCCGCCTCGACGATCCGGCCCTCCGCCTTGGAGACGATCTTCGAGGTGACCAGCAGGACGTCCCCGTCCACGAGGTCGGGCGCGGCGGCCGCGATGAGCCGCGCGAGATCGTCACCGGCCCGCACCTCCGGTATCCCGCCCACGGCCCGTACGCGGTACGAGGGCGGGGCGGCGGCCGTCTCATGGGTAGCGGGGGCGGCGGCCTCGGCCGTCATGCGCGCACCTCCTCCGCCAGCGTCAGCGCCTCGCGCGCCATCGCGGCCGTCGCGTCCAGGTCCGTCATCATCAGCGGGACCGCGCGGCAGCGGATGCCCGCCGCCTCGACCCGCTCCACGGCGGCCGCGTCGGCGGTGTCCACCAGCCAGCCGTCGAGCAGCCCCGACCCGTAGTGCTCGGCGACCGCCTCGGCCGTCGACTCCACGCCGACGGCGGCCAGCACCTTGTCCGCCATGCCCCGCACCGGCGCGCCCCCGACGATCGGGGAGAGCCCGATCACCGGAACGCCCGCCTCCGCGATCGCCTCGCGGATGCCGGGCACGGCCAGGATGGTGCCGACGCTGACGACCGGGTTGGACGGCGGGAAGAGGATCAGGTCGGCGGCGGCGATGGCCTCCAGGACGCCCGGCGCGGGCTTGGCCCGCTCCGCGCCGACCGGGACCACGGCGGTGGCGTCGAGGGACGCCCGCAGCTTCACCCAGTACTCCTGGAAGTGGATGACCTTCCGCTCCCCGTCGGTCTCGACGGCCACGTGCGTCTCGACGCGGTCGTCGGACATCGGGATCAGCCGGACGCCCGGCTGCCAGCGCGCGCAGAGCGCCTCCGTCACCGCGCTCAGCGGATAACCCGCGCCGAGCATCTGCGTACGGACGATGTGGGTCGCGAAGTCGCGGTCGCCCAGGCCGAACCACTCGGGCCCCACCCCGTACGCCGCGAGCTCCTCCTTGACGTGGAAGGACTCGTCGGTCCTGCCCCAGCCCTGCTCCTCGTTGATGCCACCGCCCAGGGTGTACATCACCGTGTCGAGGTCGGGGCAGACCTTCAGCCCGAACAGATGGATGTCGTCACCGGTGTTGCCGATCACCGTGATGTCCGCGTCCGGCGCGGCCTGCTTGAGGCCGCGAAGGAAACGGGCACCGCCGATGCCGCCGGCCAGAACCACAATGCGCATGGACAGCAGTCTGTCAGGCGGTCACGACATCGTGGGCGGCGGCTGTGGACAGAGCGGACCGGCGCTGGCTCGCGTGCATCGGCATGTCGGTCAGGCCCGGGTAGTACACGTGCAGGCTCACGGCCGGTTCCAGCGAGTCGTTGACGACCTCGTGGACATAGCCGGGCGCGAACACGCGCTGCGCGCCGGCGGCGAGCGTGCGGGTGCCGCGATCGGTGCGCTCGCTCAACTCGCCCTGGAGCACGGTCAGGACGCCCGAGGACGCGCCGTGGTCGTGCAGTCCGCTGCGCTGCCCGGGCACCCAGGACAGCAGCCACACCTCGTAACCGGGCCCGGTGCGCAGCCGGCGGTACCAGCGGCTGGTCGCGTCGTACTGGACGAGCGGGGCCCACTGGGCGCGGTCGGCGGCGATCGAGCGGGCCAGACCGACGAAGTCGGCGACGGTCGCGGGGTGCTCACGGGCGGGCTGGAGGAGGTGCAGGACCTCGAAGAGGTCGCCGGCGATCTGGAGGTCGCTGTCGCTGTTCATGGGTGCGGTGGTTCCTCGGCAGGGACTCGGTGACGAGTGCGGGGTGTCGCGAAGGAGTGGGCGCGCGGACGCGCGAGGGCCCGGGGGGCCGGAGAGAACGCGGAGAGGGCTGGAGCGCTACGGCATCAACAGCTGGAACAGCAACAGCGCGCCTGGACAGCGCTGCGGAACCCACGGAGGTGGGTCGCGAAGAGCGCTGTGGTCGCTGGCATGCGTCCAAGGTGACCAAGAAGAGCGGAGCTGTCAACTCAATACCCGATTTGGCCGCAATGTTTCACCTCATCCGGTTACGGCGCCCGGAGAAAGGTTTGTGCACGGGCACGGCCGGAGATGTGGCGCTGCAACCGCATCGGCAAACACCGCGGCGCCGTCGTGACCGGACTGTGATCCCAATCGCTTCCGTCGTTCGGACGCAACAAGATCGATTTTGGACTCGTCTTCTCTGGGCAGGTGAGGGGAGTGCGATTGGGCCAATGGCATGTGTCATGGTTTTTGCCGATTTGAACACTTTCCGTATAGGCTTGGTTCCGCAGAGTGAATACGGGGCCCAATAGCAGATCTCGGCTTGACTGGCCCGGATCCACACACTTGTAATTTCACTCGTGTCGTTCGGCCGAAATCGGTAACGGCAGCATCACGGGGCAGCAAAGACAGACGAGGGGTGCACATGACCGAGGTGTTCCAGGAGCTGCTGGTCGACGATGTGGACGAGGAACTCGGCTGGCAGGAGCGCGCGCTGTGCGCCCAGACCGACCCCGAGTCCTTCTTCCCCGAGAAGGGCGGCTCCACCAGAGAGGCGAAGAAGGTCTGCCTCGCCTGCGAAGTCCGCTCCGAGTGCCTCGAATACGCCCTCGCGAACGACGAACGCTTCGGCATCTGGGGCGGACTGTCCGAGCGGGAACGCCGCCGCCTGAAGAAGGCGGCGGTCTAGTTTTTTCGGGGCCTTTGCCCCCTCAGGTCCCCGTCCGGGACCCCTCCGGCTCCACCCGGCCTCCGCAGGCGGCGGACTGCCGTGTTCCCCAGCCATTAGTGTGGGGCGCTGCCAGTCAGCACAGCAGCCTCCGGGGCCCCCAACCCCCGGACCCCGGCCGGAGGGGCCCGTACCTCGATGTCCGTGCACAGCCAGTCGACGGCCCCGTACTCCGAGGCCGCGGCATCACCGCTCGTTTCCGCCCACGCACCCGAGTTCCCGCGACACGTCGTCACCGCAGTGCTCGTCTCGCACGACGGCGCGCGCTGGCTGCCCGACGCCCTCGCCGGACTGCTCGGCCAGGAACGCCCCGTACAGAGCGCGTACGCGGCCGACACCGGCAGCGCCGACGACTCCGCGCGTCTGGTCACCGAGGCGCTGGGCGACGAACGCGTCCTGCACCTGGCGCGCCGCACCGGATTCGGCGCCGCCGTCGACGAGGCCGTCCGCACCGCCCCGGTGCTCGGCCCCGACGAACTCCCGTACCTGAAGCGGCCCAGCGGCTGGGACCCCGTCTCGCGCAGCTGGCGCGACGACAGCTACGACCTGCCCGAACTGCCGCACGGCGAGCCCGTGCAGTGGCTCTGGCTGCTGCACGACGACTGCGCCCCCGCGCCCGACGCCCTCGCCGAACTGCTGCGCGTCGCCGACTCCGACGCCCACGCCGTGATCGTCGGCCCCAAGCTCCGCGGCTGGTACGACCGCAAGCAACTGCTCGAAGTGGGCGTCTCCATCGCCCGCAGCGGCCGCCGCTGGACCGGCCTTGACCGGCGCGAACAGGACCAGGGCCAGCACGACCAGGTCCGCCCGGTGCTGTCCGTCTCCTCCGCCGGAATGCTGATCCGCCGCGACGTGTGGGAGGAGCTCGGCGGCTTCGACCGCCGACTGCCGCTGATGCGCGACGACGTCGACCTGTGCTGGCGCGCGCACGCCGCCGGCCACTCCGTCCTCGTCGCCCCCGAAGCCGTCGTCCGGCACGCCGAGGCCGCGGCCCGCGAGCGCCGCACCGTCGACTGCGCGGGCCGCTCCGCCGTCGACCCGCACCGGGTCGACAAGGCGGGCGCCGTCTACACGATGCTCGTCAACTCCCGCCCCGCCGCGCTGCCCTACGTCTTCCTGCGCATCGTCGTCGGCACCGTCCTGCGCACCGTCGCCTATCTGCTCGGCAAGGCGCCCGGCCAGGCCGTCGACGAGATCATGGGCCTGTCCGCGACCCTGCTGCGGCCCGGCCGCATCCTCGCCGGGCGCAAGAGACGCGGCAAGGCCGCGGTGGAGGCGAGCGAACTGCGCCCGCTCTTCCCGCCGCCCGGCGCCACCGTCCGCGCCACCGTCGAGCAGGTCGCCACCAGCTTCGGCGCGGGCACCGAGGACACCGGCGGCTCCCGGCACGGCGCCGTCGAGTCCGGCCCCGGCGGCGACGACGCCGACTTCCTGGAGATCGAGCAGTTCGCGCGGCTGAAGAAGATCGCCCGCAAGCCCGCGCCCGTCCTGTTCGCCCTGCTCCTGCTGATCTCGCTGGTCGCCTGCCGCGAACTGCTCGGCGGCGGCGCCCTCTCCGGCGGCGCCCTGCTGCCCTCGCCCTCGGGCGTCGGCGACCTGTGGGGCCGCTACGCGGACGCCTGGCACCCCGTCGGCACCGGCGGCACCCAGACCGCCCCGCCCTACCTCGCGGCCATCGCCGCCCTCGCCGCGCTCTGCTTCGGCTCCACCGGCTTCGCCCTGACCCTGCTGCTGGTCTGCTCCGTCCCGCTGGCCGGCCTCACCGCCTACTTCGCCTCCCGCCCGCTCACCGAGTCGCGCCTGCTGCGCGCCTGGGCGGCCGTCGCCTACGCCCTCCTGCCCGCCGCCACCGGCGCCCTCGCCACCGGCCGGCTCGGCACCGCCGTCCTCGCCGTCCTCCTGCCGCCGATCGCGCGCGCGGGCGTCACCGCCGCCGGACTGCGCGCCGAGGGCCGCGGCTCCTGGCGGGCCACCTGGACGTATGCGCTGCTGCTCACCGCCGCCATGGCGTTCACCCCCGTCGTCTGGCCGCTCGCCGTGCTGCTCGGCCTCGCGGTCCTGGCGCTGCGCCGCGACGACCTCACCGCCTACGGCCTGCGCTTCCTCGCCGCCGTCGGCACCCCCCTGCTGATCCTCGCCCCCTGGTCGCTGACCCTGCTCACCGGCCCGTCCGGCTTCCTGCGCGAGGCCGGCCTGGAGTACGGCAAGGGCGCGGCCTCCGCGCTCGACCTGCTCGGCGCGAGCCCCGGCGGCCCCAAGACGGTCGGCGGCCTCCTCCTCGTCGGCTTCGTGCTGGCCGCGCTCGCCGCGCTGCTGCGCGGGGAGCGGGAGTTCGCGATCCGCGCCGCCTGGGCCGTCGCCCTCACCGGCTTCCTCTTCGCCGCGCTCTCCAACAACGACGGCTGGGCGGGCCCGGCCACCCTCGTCTACGGCCTGGCCCTGATCGCCGCCACCGTGCTCGGCGCCGAGGGCGCCAAGGAGCGCGTCGCCGCCCACGGCTTCGGCTGGCGCCAGCCGGTCGCCGCGCTGATCGCCCTGGCCGCCGCCCTCGCCCCGCTGATCGCCGCGGGCGGCTGGATGCTGCGCGGCGCCGACGGACCGCTGGAGCGCCGCGACCCGGTGCAGGTGCCCGCCTTCGTCGCGGAGGAGAGCGGCACCCGCGACCAGGCCCGCACCCTCGTCCTCGGCGGCACCTCGCCCGCCAAGGTCTCCTACACCCTGGTCCGCGGCTCCGGCGGCCGCCTCGGCGACGCCGAACTCGCCGCCTCCGGCGGCAGCGACCCGCGCCTGGACAAGGTCGTCGCCAACCTGGTCGCGGGATCAGGCGCCGACCAGTCCTCCCAGCTCAGCGGCTTCGCCGTGCGCTACGTGCTGGTACGCGACGGAGCCCCCCGCGCCTTCGGGCGGGTCCTCGACACCACCCCCGGTCTCAGCCGGCTCAGCCAGCTCGACGGCAGCGCCCTGTGGCGGGTCGACCGGCAGGTCGCCCGCGCGGTCATCATGCCGCCCGCCGCCACCGCCACCACCGCCGCGGGCTCGGCGCAGCCGGGCGCCGCCGAGCCGGTGGCCGTCGCCGCCGACCCGGTCGACGTCCACACCAAAATCCCGGCCGGAGCGGACGGCCGCGTCCTGCGCATCGCCGACCGGGCCGCACCCGGCTGGACGGCGACCCTCGACGGCAAGCCGCTGAAGAAGACCACCGTCGACGGGTGGGCCCAGGGCTTCCACCTGCCCGCCTCCGGCGGCCGCCTGGACATCACCTACGAGGCCCCCTTCACCCACACCGCGTGGATCTGGGCCCAGTCGCTCCTCTCCCTGGTGCTCGTCGTCCTCGCCCTGCCGGGCCGGCGCCGCCGGATCGACGACGACCTGCCCGAGGAGGAGCAGCCGGTGCTGCCCCCCGCGCGCGACGGCGAGGGCCGCCGCGCCCGCCGCCTGCGCGCCCAGGCGGAGGCCGACGCGACCGGCGCCGACCCGACGGCCGAGGCCGACGGCCCGGCCGGCCAGGACTTCCCGCCCCCGCCCACCTCGGCGCCCACGGCCCCCGAGACCGACCCGTACGCGAGCACCCCCTACGCCGAGGTGCCGCAGCAGCAGTCCTACGGGCAGTGGGACGAGCCGGCGTACACCAACGCCGAGTACCCGCAGCAGCAGTACGACCCGTACCAGCAGCCGTACCAGCAGTACGACCCGTACCAGCAGCAGCAGTACCCGCCGCAGGAGCCCGCGTACGACCCCTACGGCTATGGCTACGGCGGGGAGCAGGCCCCGGGCCAGGGGCAGGGCGAGGGCGGGCGCATCCCCGGCCAGAGCCCTGACGGCCAGGGCCACGACACCGAGCAGCCGCACCGCCCCGACGGGAGCAACCAGTGAACCGCAGCACCCTCTCCCTGATCGCGGCCGCCGTCGCCCTCGCCGCCGTCACCGGCTTCGCGGCCGTCACCGCGCCGGGCGGCGACGCGGCGAAGGCGGACGCGAAGGGCCCGGCACGGCTGCCCGTGGAGCGCTCCAGCCTGCTCTGCCCGGCGCCCAGCCTCTCCGACCTGGCGGAGACCACGTACACCACGTACACCCCCAAGGGGGGCGAGGCGGGCGCGAAGGCGGGCACGGCCGGCGGCGCCGTGCTGAAGCCCGCCGTCACCCCCCTCACCGACGGCACGCCCGCCAAGGCCCCGGTCAAGGCGGACAAGGACAAGAAGGGCAAGAAGGGGAAGACCCCGGAGAAGCCCGACCCCAGCAAGGCGGTCGTCACCCTCAAGGAGCCCGGTAAGCCCGCGTCGGCCACGGCGGACGGCGCGGATGCACCCGCGCTCGCCGGGTCCGCCGACGGCCCGCTCGCGCCGGGGTGGGCGGCGCAGCAGACCACGGTGGTCTCGGCGGGCGACGCGCGCGCGGTGCTCGGCACCCGCTGCACCGAGCCCGACACCGACTTCTGGTTCCCCGGTGCCTCCACCGCCAAGACCCGTCAGGACTACGTCCATCTGACCAACCCGGACGACGGCGCGGCGGTCGCCGACATCGAGCTGTTCGGCAAGGACGGCCCCATCAAGTCGGAGGTGGGGGAGGGGATCACGGTCCCCGCGAAATCCAGCGTCCCTGTTCTGTTGTCAACGTTGACCTCGGCGGCGGCCGATGACCTGACCGTCCATGTCACGACCCGCTCCGGGCGGGTGGGCGCGGTCGTGCAGGCATCGGACGCGAAGGCGGGCGCGGACTGGCTGCCCGCGTCGGCCGACCCGGCGGCGAGCCAGGTCCTCCCGGGCATCCCGGGCGACGCCACCGACGTACGCCTGGTGGTGTACGCCAAGGGCGCCGACGACGCCGATCTCAAGGTGCGGCTGGCCGGTGCGAGCGGCAGCTTCTCCCCTGCTGGTCTGGACACCGTCCACGTGAAGTCGGGGATGACGGCGTCCTTCGATCTGAAGAACGTCACGAGGGGCGAGGTGGGTTCCCTGTTCCTCACCCCGTCTTCGGATGGCGCGAAAACGCCCATCGCGGCGGCCCTGCGGGTCGTACGCGGCACGGGTGACAAGCAGGAGACCGCATACATTCCGGCCACCGCGCCGGTCGGCGACCGGTCCACGGTCACCGACAACCGGGCCAAGGGCTCGACGCTGGCCCTCACCGCGCCGACCGCCGCCGCCACCGTCAAGGTCACCGCGTCGCCCGGCACCGAGGGCGGCGAGCCGCAGACCAAGACGTACACCGTGAAGCCCGGCACCACGCTGGCGGTGGAGCCGCCCGTCCCGTCCGGGCTCAAGGGCTCGTACGCGCTCACCGTCGAGACCCAGCCGGGCAGCGGTCCCGTCTACGCCTCCCGCACCCTGGCGCTGCCGCAGGACGGCATCCCGATGTTCACCGTCCAGACGCTCCCCGACGACAAGGGGACGGTGGCCGTCCCGGCGGCGAAGCAGGATCTGTCGGTCCTGGACGACTGAGCAGGCCCCGCCCCCGGCCGGGCGAGACTCTTTCGGGTGCGGTTCAGTCCTGTCCGTAGCGCGGATCGACCGACTCCGGTGCGAGGCCGAGGAGTTCGGCGACCTGCTCGACCACGACCTCGTGGACGAGCAGGGCCCGCTCGTCGCGGCTCTTGGTGCGGATCTCGACGGGCCGCCGGTAGACGACGATCCGTGCGGGTGATCCCTTGGAGGCGGGCAGCGCGCGCCCCAGCGGCACGGCCTCGTCGCTCCACCCGTCCTCGTCGGACTCGGGCAGCGGCACGTCGGAGACGAGGAAGTCGACGTCGGCCAGTTGCGGCCAGCGCCGCTCCAGCCGCTCCACCGAGTCCCGCACCAGATCGCGGAAGCTCTCCGCGCGGCTCGCCGAGAGCGGCACCTGCGGCGGGGCCACCGGGCCGCGCATGCCCCTGCCGTGCCGGTCGCGGCGGCGGGGCCGCGGGCCGGGCGGTACGGAGTCGGGTCCGGCGCCGGTGCCGGAACGGGAAGTGTCCATCACTGACGCAGCGTAGCCCTCCGGAGCGCCGCGCGATCGCGGCAGCGGTCCCTTCCACGGCATGTCGCGCGATGACCGTTTCCCTCTCGCTTGAGAGCGATTACCGGCCCATACGGGACAGCGGATTTCACATCGTTTGACCGGAAGATTCTCAAGTACGGAACGTAAATGGCCCCGTCACGCACCGTGCGGCCCTCTTCCCGTGCAGGTCAGCCCAGTTGCTCACGGGGCCGCTGTGCCCGAGCTCACACCGCGACACGGTGGAGTGACCCGGTGGAGAGTCGTCGCGGCCCGCTCAAGAGTGCGGTACCGTCCAACGTCGTGAGCCCTGTACGTCGCTGTTCGCGCACCGCGTGCGGCCGCCCTGCCGTCGCGACACTGACGTACGTCTACGCGGACTCGACCGCAGTCCTCGGTCCGCTCGCCACCTACGCCGAGCCCCACTGCTACGACCTGTGCGCCGAGCACAGCGAGCGCCTCACCGCGCCCCGCGGCTGGGAGGTCGTCCGCCTCACCGATGCCTCCGCCCCGGCCCGCCCCAGCGGTGACGACCTGGAAGCGCTTGCCAACGCGGTACGGGAAGCGGCCCGCCCCCACGAGCGCGCCGCCGAGGCCGGCGGCGCCCGCGCGGCCGACCCCATGGAGGTCGCCCGCCGCGGCCACCTCCGCGTACTGCGTTCGCCCGAGCCCTGAGACCTGACGGCCTACGGACCTGAGGAACGGACGCGCTCGACGGGCCGCCCCGTCCGGCGGGCAGCGGAACTCGTCGGCCGCCGGCTGGAATGCCGCCACACGGAACGGCGGCACACGGAATGTCGGCACGCGCGCGTTGCACGAGCCGCACTCGTGGGCATCCGCGTTGCAGAACGACGGCTGCGGAGTTCTCCACAGGCACCGCAGCCCCGACACCCCCAGCCGGTAGCCTCGGACCAGGGGGCCGCATGTCTCCGCAGGTGATTTCAGAAGGGTTGGGCCGTGGCTGTTGATCTGTCGCAGATCGTGAAGGCGTACGACGTCCGCGGGGTGGTGCCGGATCAGTGGGACGAGTCCCTGGCCGAGCTGTTCGGAGCGGCCTTCGTCCGGGTGGTGGGCGCCGACGCGATCGTGGTCGGACACGACATGCGTCCGTCGTCGCCGGGCCTGTCGGCGGCGTTCGCCCGCGGCGCCGCCGCCCAGGGCGCGGACGTCACCCTGATCGGCCTGTGCTCCACGGACCAGCTGTACTACGCGTCCGGCCGGCTCGACCTGCCGGGCGCCATGTTCACCGCGTCCCACAACCCGGCCCAGTACAACGGCATCAAGCTCTGCCGCGCGGGCGCCGCCCCGGTCGGCCAGGACACCGGGCTCGCCGACATCCGCGCCCTCGTGGAGAGCTGGTCGGAGTCGGGCGCTCCGGAACCGGCCGCGACCACCGGCACGATCGACGAGCGCGACACCCTCGCCGACTACGCCGCGCACCTCAAGTCCCTCGTCGACGTCTCCGGCATCCGCCCCCTCAAGGTCGTCGTGGACGCGGGCAACGGCATGGGCGGCCACACCGTCCCCACCGTCTTCGCCGGTCTGCCGCTGACGCTGGTGCCGATGTACTTCGAGCTCGACGGCACCTTCCCCAACCACGAGGCCAACCCCCTCGACCCCGCCAACATCGTCGACCTCCAGGAGCGCGTCCGCGCCGAGGGCGCCGACCTGGGCATCGCCTTCGACGGGGACGCCGACCGCTGCTTCGTGGTGGACGAGCGCGGCGAGGGCGTCTCGCCGTCCGCCGTGACCGCGCTGGTGGCCGCCCGCGAGCTGGCCAAGCACCCCGGCGGAACGGTCATCCACAACCTGATCACCTCCTGGTCCGTCCCGGAGGTCGTCCGTGAGAACGGCGGCACCCCGGTCCGCACCCGCGTCGGCCACTCGTTCATCAAGCAGGAGATGGCCCGTACCGGCGCGATCTTCGGCGGCGAGCACTCCGCGCACTACTACTTCAAGGACTTCTGGAACGCCGACACCGGCATGCTGGCGGCCCTGCACGTCCTGGCCGCCCTCGGCACCCAGGAGGCGCCGCTCTCCCGGCTCCTGGCGGAGTACGACCGCTACACGGGCTCCGGCGAGATCAACTCCACGGTGACCGACCAGGCCGCCCGCACGGAGGCCGTCCGCGAGGCCTTCGGGAGCCGCCAGGGAGTCACCCTGGACCAGCTGGACGGTCTGACGGTCTCCACGGCCGACTGGTGGTTCAACCTGCGCCCCTCGAACACCGAGCCCCTCCTGCGGCTGAACGTGGAGGCGCGCGACGAGCCGACGATGGCGAAGGTGCGCGACGAGGTCCTGGCGCTGGTACGGGCGTAGCCCCGCCACGGACTGCCCGGACGGCCACCGGAGCCCGGGATCCCGGCCTCCGGTGGCCCGTCACCGGCCCGTCCGCCACCACCGGTCGGCCCGGCCACCCGGCAAGCTCGTACCGCACCCCGGCGGTAGGGTGACAAGGCCCGGCCCAGGCAACTGAATCCAGGCACCCTGATCCACGTACACGACGTACTCCACGTACACGACGTACACGCGACGACGAAGACGTTCCGGAAGGACCCCCATGCCGCTCGAAGCCGGCCTCCTCGACATCCTGGCCTGCCCCGCGTGCCACGCCCCGCTGAAGGACGCGACGGCCGAGGAGACGCCCGAGCTGGTCTGCACCGGCGCGGACTGCGGCCTCGCGTACCCGGTCCGCGACGGCATCCCCGTACTCCTCGTGGACGAGGCCCGCCGCCCGGCGTGACCCCGCCCCGCGTGGACCCCGTCCCGCGGACCCCCGACCGGCGCCCCGCCGGAACCGAGTGACCCGGAACCCCGATCGCCCCGGAGGCCGCCGCACATGCTCGATGAGTCGCTGCTCGACGCGCCGGAAGCCCTGGCCCGCGCGGACCGCCGCGGTCTGCTGCGCGGAGCCGCCGACGCCGGCGCCCGCGTCCGCACCGCCGCCCGGCACGCCTCGGAGGCGGGCATCGCGGAACTCCAGCCCGAGGGACGCCCCCGGGCCGTGCTCGTCGCGGGCCCCGGCACCGCGGCCGCGGGCGTGGCCGACCTGGTCGCGGCGCTGGCCGGGGCCTCCGCGCCGGTCGCCCGGCTCGTCCCGACCGGGGTGGCCGCCGCGGCGGGCGCCCTGCGCTGGAACCTCCCCGGCTGGGCGGGCTCGGTCGACCTGCTGCTGATCACCACGACGGACGGCAGCGAGCCCGGCCTCGCGCTCCTCGCCGAGCAGGCCTACCGCCGGGGCTGCACGGTCGTGGCCGTCGCCCCCAAGGGCTCCCCGCTCTCCGAGGCCGTCGACGGGGTGCACGGCCTGGTGGTGCCGCTGGCGACGGCCCCGCACGAGCTGTACGAGGACGGAAGCACCCCGGCCGCCTCGCCGAGCGCCCTGTGGGCCCTGCTCACCCCCATCCTCGTCCTGCTCGACCGCCTGGGACTGGTCTCCGCGCCCCCGGAGACGCTGGAGAAGGTCGCCGACCGGCTCGACCGCACCGCGGAACGCTGCGGCCCGGCCATCGCCACGTACAGCAACCCGGCGAAGACCCTCGCGGCGGAACTCGCCGACTCGCTCCCCGTCGTCTGGACGGAGGGCGAGAGCGCCGCCCCTGCGGGCCGCCGCTTCGCGACCGTACTGGCCGAGCTCGCGGGCCGCCCCGCGCTCGCCGGCGAGCTGCCGGAGGCGCTGGCGTCGCACTCCATCCTGCTCGCGGGCTCGCTCGGGGAGGGCGCCGACGAGGACGACTTCTTCCGCGACCGCGTGGAGGAGCCCGCCACGCTGCACGCCCGCGTCGTCCTGCTGCGCGACCGACCGGCCGGCGGCCTCTCCGCCGCCCCCGCGGCACGCGAACTCGCCCTGGGCCACGAGGCGCAGATCAGCGAACTGGAGCCGGAGGAGGGCACGGAACTGGAGTGCCTCGCGGAACTCCTCGCCCTCGCGGACTTCACGACCGCCTATCTCGCCCTCGCCTCGACACCGCCCCCGGCGTAGGGCGGTGCCGGTGCGGTACGACACCGAGGCGACCGATGCCGGACGGCTGCCGGGGCACGCGGGCGGCACGCGGCGACCGATCCCGTACACGACCACGCGAAAGTGACCACGCGAACCATGGACCGTCTCGCCAACACCGTGCGCCCCTATGCCTGGGGCTCCACGACGCTGATCCCGGAGCTGCTCGGCACCGACCCGACCGGCGAACCCCAGGCGGAGATGTGGATGGGCGCGCATCCGGGCGCCCCGTCCCGAGTCGACCGGGGTACGGGCGAGGCTCCGCTCTCCGACGTCATCGCGGCGGACCCGACGGCGGAGCTCGGTGACGCGGCGGTCGCCAAGTTCGGCCCCCGTCTTCCTTTCCTTCTCAAGGTGCTGGCGGCAGGCGCCCCCCTTTCGCTTCAGGTGCATCCCGATCTCGCCCAGGCGCAGCGGGGTTACGCGGACGAGGAGAGCGCGGGCGTTCCGCTCGGCGCCCCGCACCGCAACTACAAGGACGCCAACCACAAGCCCGAACTGATCTGTGCCCTGACAACGTTCGAAGGCCTGTGCGGGTTCCGGCCTCCGGAGGAATCCGCGGACCTTCTCGCCGCGCTCGACGTCGACTCCCTCAAGCCGTACGTGGACCTCCTGCGCGCGCACCCCGAGGAGGCCGCGCTGCGCGAGGTCCTCACGGCCGTACTGACCGCCGACCCGCAGGAGATGGCGGCGACGGTGGCCGAGGCCGCGGCGGCCTGCGAGCGCCTCGGCGACGACGTCCACCAGGTCTGGGCCACGCTCGCCCACCACTTCCCGGGCGACCCCGGCGTCATCGCGGCCATGCTCCTCAACCACGTCCGGCTCCAGCCCGGTGAGGCCCTGTTCCTCGGCGCCGGCGTCCCGCACGCGTATGTGAGCGGCATGGGCGTGGAGATCATGGCCAACTCGGACAACGTGCTGCGCTGCGGTCTGACCCCCAAGCACGTGGACGTCCCCGAACTCCTGCGGGTCGTCCGCTTCGAGGCGGGCGACCCCGGCGTTCTGCGCCCCGAGGCGTCGGAGACCGGCGAGGAGGTCTACGAGACCCCGATCGACGAGTTCCGCCTGTCCCGCTTCGTACGACCGGAAGGCGCGGCTCCGACCGACCTGACGGCCGCGACCCCGCAGATCGTCCTGTGCACCTCCGGTGCGCTGGAACTCGGTGACCTGCGCCTCACCCCCGGTCAGGCCGCCTTCGTGCGGGCAGGTGAAAAGGCCGGGCTGTCCGGAGCGGGCACCGCTTTTCGCGCCACTGTCCTGGCCTGATGCAACAATGTGCGGCCGAATGGCGGCACCCGGGCGGCGGCGCCAACGACGAAGGGAACACGTGCACGTATGAGTGCGTCAGGCGGAACCAAGGCGATCGTGGCGGCGCTCGGCGCCAACCTCGCGATCGCGGCAGCCAAGTTCGTGGCGTTCCTCTTCAGCGGCTCGTCGTCGATGCTCGCGGAGAGCGTCCACTCGCTGGCCGACTCCGGCAATCAGGGCCTGCTGCTGGTCGGCGGTAAGAAGGCCCAGCGTGAGGCGACACCGCAGCATCCCTTCGGCTACGGCCGAGAGCGCTACATCTACGCCTTCCTGGTCTCCATCGTCCTGTTCTCGGTGGGTGGCATGTTCGCCGTCTACGAGGGCTACGAGAAGATCAAGAGCCCGCACGAGATCGAGGCCTGGTACTGGCCCGTCGGCGTCCTCGTCTTCGCGATCATCGCCGAGGGCTACTCGTTCCGTACGGCCATCAAGGAGTCGAACGAGACGCGCGGCGCGCTCTCCTGGTCGCAGTTCGTGCGCCGGGCGAAGGCCCCCGAGCTGCCCGTGGTCCTCCTGGAGGACTTCGGCGCGCTCATCGGACTCGTCCTCGCCCTCGGCGGCGTCGGTCTCGCGCTGGCCACCGGCGACGGCGTCTGGGACGGCATCGGCACCCTCTGCATCGGTGTACTGCTCATCCTGATTGCCCTGATCCTCGCGGTGGAGACGAAGTCCCTGCTGCTCGGTGAGGCGGCGGGCATCGAGGAGGTGCAGAAGATCCGTACGGCCATCGTCGACGGCGACACCGTCACCTCCGTCATCCACATGCGGACCCTGCACCTGGGCCCGGAGGAGCTGCTGGTCGCCGCCAAGATCGCGGTCCAGCACGACGACACGGCCGCCGAGGTCGCCCGCGCCATCAACGAGGCCGAGGCCCGCATCCGCGAGGCCGTGCCGATCGCCCGCGTCATCTACCTGGAACCGGACATCTACAGCGCGGCGGAAGCCGCCGCCGGCCCGGACCCGGCGGCCACACCCGGCGGCACCGGGCACTGAGCAGGCGGCCCCGGTGGCGGAGCATGCCCCCCGGGGGGCTCCCGCCCCTGGATTTCGCCACCTCGCCATCCGGGACGGGCTGGGGCCGGCTGGGCCGATCGGTGTAGATTCGTGACCAGAGCCAGACGTCGCTGCTGATGGCGGTCGGTCGGTACGCCCCGCGCGCCGGCCGAGGGAGAGAGGGCCTCCGACGGACTGCGCTGTGAGCGCGACGGGCACCCCCGGGTGCCCATGGACACGTCCATGTCCACCCGGACATCGCGATGTCCGCCGGGCACCCCTACCGGTGCGCGCGGCCGTCGCCCTGCCCAGGTGCGCCCGCAGACCTTCCGTACCCACCCTCGACCCACCCATGAGGAGCAGCTCGCATGACGACTGTCGACGCCGGCCAGGACTTCAAGGTCGCCGACCTCTCCCTCGCCGCCTTCGGGCGCAAGGAGATCACCCTGGCCGAGCACGAGATGCCCGGCCTGATGTCGATCCGCAAGGAGTACGCCGCCAGCCAGCCGCTCGCCGGCGCCCGGGTCACCGGCTCCCTGCACATGACGGTGCAGACCGCCGTCCTGATCGAGACGCTCGTCGCCCTCGGCGCCGAGGTCCGCTGGGCCTCCTGCAACATCTTCTCCACCCAGGACCACGCCGCCGCCGCCATCGCGGTCGGCCCCGAGGGCACCCCCGAGGACCCCAAGGGCGTCCCGGTCTTCGCCTGGAAGGGCGAGACCCTGGAGGAGTACTGGTGGTGCACGGAGCAGGCCCTCACGTGGCCGAACTCCCCGACCGGCGGCCCGAACATGATCCTGGACGACGGCGGTGACGCCACGCTCCTGGTCCACAAGGGCGTCGAGTTCGAGAAGGCCGGCGCGGCCCCGGACCCGTCCACCGCGGACAGCGAGGAGTACGCCCACATCCTCACCCTGCTGAACCGCACCCTCACCGAGAACCCGCAGAAGTGGACGCAGCTCGCGTCCGAGATCCGCGGTGTCACGGAGGAGACCACGACCGGTGTCCACCGTCTCTACGAGATGCACCGCGACGGCACCCTCCTCTTCCCGGCGATCAACGTCAACGACGCGGTCACCAAGTCCAAGTTCGACAACAAGTACGGCTGCCGCCACTCCCTGATCGACGGCATCAACCGCGCCACCGACGTCCTCATCGGCGGCAAGACCGCCGTCGTCTGCGGCTACGGCGACGTGGGCAAGGGCTGCGCGGAGTCCCTGCGCGGCCAGGGCGCCCGAGTGATCATCACCGAGATCGACCCGATCTGCGCCCTGCAGGCGGCGATGGACGGTTACCAGGTCACCACGCTCGACGAGGTCGTCGACAAGGCCGACATCTTCGTCACCACCACGGGCAACAAGGACATCATCATGGCCGCCGACATGGCCAAGATGAAGCACCAGGCCATCGTCGGGAACATCGGCCACTTCGACAACGAGATCGACATGGCCGGCCTCGCGAAGATCCCCGGCATCGTCAAGGACGAGGTCAAGCCGCAGGTCCACACCTGGACGTTCCCCGACGGCAAGGTCCTCATCGTCCTCTCCGAGGGCCGCCTGCTGAACCTGGGCAACGCCACCGGCCACCCCTCGTTCGTGATGTCCAACTCGTTCGCGGACCAGACCCTGGCCCAGATCGAGCTGTTCACCAAGCCCGAGGAGTACCCGACCGACGTCTACGTGCTGCCCAAGCACCTCGACGAGAAGGTCGCCCGTCTCCACCTCGACGCGCTCGGCGTGAAGCTCACGACGCTCCGCCCCGAGCAGGCCGCGTACATCGGCGTCGAGGTCGACGGCCCGTACAAGTCGGACCACTACCGCTACTGATCGCGCCGCCGGGTCCGTGACGCACGGACCCGGCAGCCGCGGTACCGGCGAACCTCAAGCGGTACCGACGACGCGGTACGCAGTACGCAGCCCTACGCAGTAAGCAGCACGCAGTGCCGAGAGCAGCGGTACCAGGCAGGCCCCCGGACCCCCGTGCCGGGGGCCTGCCCCGTACCCCGCTCCGTACAACGGTCCACCCCTACGCCCCCGAGGACCACAGGACCCCATGCCCCGCGGCCGGTATTCGCTTCACGACCCGCACGACCACACCCCCCTCGGTGAAGAACACTTCCACTGCGCCCCCGGCCCGTCCGGCTGGCGTTACGTCTCGCAGATCACCACCCCCTCCGGCGACCCGGCCGGCTCCGTCGACCTCGCCCTCGACGACCTCGGCCGCCCCATCCGCCTCGAACTCCACGCCGGCAGCTGGCAGGTGCGCGGCGCCGCCCTCGACGGCGTCACCTGGGTCCGCACCGACCCCACCGGCACTCACGCCACCGAAGGCAATGTCCCCGCCCACGCCTTCACCGGCACGTCCCCGGCTTTTCTCATTGCCACGTCACGTCTGCTCCGCCTCACCCCCGGTTCCCCCGCGACCCGCGTACGGCTCGTCGCCCTCACCGACCCGGTCCTGGCGCCCCGCACCCTCGACCAGTCCTGGGCCCTGGTGAACAGTGAAGCGCACGCCACTGACAACGGCTCCCTGACCGTGGACGAGTACCAGGTCAGCGCCCTGGACACGGGGGAACAGCACACCGTGCACATCGCCAGTGACGTGGTCCTCGCGGCACCGGGAATCGAGCTCGAATCCCTCGAAAGCCCGCCGTCGGTCTGGGGCCCGTAGAACCCGTTCGGTGATCTTGCGGACGTACGAGGCCCGAGCGCCTCGGGACCCGCCAGGCGTCGGCGGGTGGTTCAGGCAGGCGGCACGAAGCCGGTGGCCGAACCGGCATCCGACTCTGGCTCGGGTTGCCGCGCCGGAGCCGAGGGGGCGGTACTCGGCAACGAGGTGGGTGGTGGGGGCGTGGGTGGCGCGAAGAGAGGCGCGGCGGTCGTGGACGGCGTACCAGGCGGCGCGGCCCTCTCTGTTGGCCCCGCGGGGAGGCTCGTCACAGCGTGCGGCGGGAAACCCGTCGCGCCGTGAGGTGCCCCGAAGGCCCGCAAGGCGTCCCGCGCCTGCCGCTCGGCCATGACCGCCGCCAGATAGGCGGCCGGAGGCACCCCCTCCGGCGCCGGCGCCCCCGTCCGCGCCACCAGGTCATCGGCCAGCCGGACCGCCATCGTCCAGCTCACCTGCGGGTCGAGCTGTCGCATCCGCGTCAGGTACTGCCGTACGGCCAGCCACAGCGCGTCCGGCACGGCCGACAGGTCGAGTCCGGAGAAACGTCCCATCAGCCACGGCGGAGGGGGCGGAAGGGCGGCGGCCCGTCCGGTCGGCACCCGCTCGCGTACGACCAGGGTCCCCGCGAACACGTCCCCGATCCGCCGCCCCCGACCGGAAACCAGCGACGCGATGCAGGCGACGACCCCGAAGGTCAGCAGGATCTCCACGACGCCCATGGCTCCGCGCACAAGCGCGTGCCGGAAGCGAATGGGCCCACCGTCGTCGCGAACCACGCGCAGACCGCACGCCAGCTTCCCCAGCGAGCGCCCGTGCGTCAGCGTCTCGACAGCTATGGGCACCCCCACGAGGACGAGCACGAACAGGGCAACGGCTATCGCCGCCTGCGCCGCGTCGTCCAGGGAAGCCGTGGCCAGCAGCAGCGTGAACGAGACGATCAGATAGCCGGCCCAGGCCACGACCATGTCGATGAGCAGCGCGAGCGCGCGACTGGGCAGTCGTGCGGGCCGCAGCCCCAGCACAACCGCGTCCCCCGTGACCAGCGCACTCACCGATGACCCACCCTTCGTCGTCGCCGTCGGGCGACGACCTCCACCGAGGCCGCCGAAGCGGCGACCTTCCCCGACCCTCGGAAACCTCAGTCTGCCAAGCTGGCCCGCAGCGCGCCGCAGTAGGACGGACCGTACGCACCCAGTGCCTGGAGCAGCAGCCGACCATGGACCTCGACGTCTTCGTCACCGCCCACCACCACGAGTGGGACCGACTCGACCACCTGCTGCGCCGCGGCCGACGCCTGACCGGCGCCGAGGCCGACGAACTCGTCGCCCTCTACCAGCGCACTTCAACGCACTTGTCGCAGATACAGTCCTCGGCTCCCGACCCGCAGCTCACCTCCCGTCTCACGCAGCTCGTCGCCCGCGCCCGCGCCACGGTGACCGGCACCCGTCGCGCGTCCTGGCGCGATGCCGCGCGCTTCCTGACCGCCGGGTTCCCGGCAGCCGTCTATCGCGCGCGTAGATGGTGGGTCCCGGCGGCCCTGATATCGACGGCGCTGGCCGCGATCATCGGCTGGTGGATCGGCACCCACCCCGAGGTCCAGTCGTCGCTCGCCGCTCCGGAGACGCTGAGGGACATGACCCGCCCGGGCGGCGAGTACGAGACGTACTACTCGAGTCACCCCGCCGCGTCCTTCGCGGCCCAGGTCTGGACGAACAACGCGCAGGCAGCGGCGATGTGCCTGGTCCTGGGGGCGTTCCTGGGCCTGCCGGTCCTGTGGGTCCTCTTCTCCAACATGCTGAACCTGGGCGTGGGCATCGGCCTCATGTCCTCGGCCGGCCGCCTCGACACCTTCCTCGGCCTGATCCTCCCGCACGGCCTCCTCGAACTGACCGCCGTCTTCGTAGCGGCCGGTACGGGACTACACCTCGGCTGGACCGTCATCGACCCCGGACCGCGTACCCGGCGTGACGCCCTCGCCGAGGAAGGTCGCGCGGCCCTCGGTATGGCCATCGGCCTGGCCCTGGTCCTGTTCGTCTCCGGCCTGCTCGAAGCCTTCGTCACCCCTTCCGGCCTCCCCACCTGGGCCCGCATCACCATCGGTGTCGTCGCCGAGCTGGCCTTTCTCCTGTACGTGTACGTCCTGGGCAGCCGAGCCGTACGCGAGGGCGAGACGGGTGACGTCGAAGAACCGGACCGCAGCGCGGGCGTTCCGACCGCCGCCTGATGTGCGTACGACCCCTCTGACCTGGTACTGTCCTCTTCGCCCACAAAAACCGTTGACACGGTCAGCGTGGGGAGGTAGATTCAAACGGTTGCGACGGACTGGACAAGTTCGGACGCACTGGCTAGTATCTCTCTCGCTCTCACCGGAAATGCGATTTCCGAAGAGCCATTCCGATGGATTCCGAATCACGAAGCCGATTAGTTCGGCCGAAATGCTTCTGATAGAGTCGGAAGCGCCGGAAAGGGAAACGCGAAAGCGAAACCCCGGAAAGCGAATCCCGCCGACAGGGAAATCGGACACGAAAGAGTCTGATAGAGTCGGAAACGAAGGAAGCGCCCGGAGGGCCCGGAAACGGGAACGAAGGAAGCGTCCGTACCTTGAGAACTCAACAGCGTGCCAAAAGTCAACGCCAGATTGACAACCCCGGCCTGCCAGTGATGGTGGGTTGGAGGTTCCTTTGAAAAGTCCTGTCGGCCCTTGTGGCGGGCAGGCAACGAACACAGCGAGGACGCTGAGGACGACTGGTCTTATTCCGACCTGGTCGTTCCGCTCTTTCGTGGTGTGGACCCGATGACGGGTAAACATTCATGGAGAGTTTGATCCTGGCTCAGGACGAACGCTGGCGGCGTGCTTAACACATGCAAGTCGAACGATGAACCACTTCGGTGGGGATTAGTGGCGAACGGGTGAGTAACACGTGGGCAATCTGCCCTTCACTCTGGGACAAGCCCTGGAAACGGGGTCTAATACCGGATACGACCTGGGAAGGCATCTTCTCGGGTGGAAAGCTCCGGCGGTGAAGGATGAGCCCGCGGCCTATCAGCTTGTTGGTGGGGTGATGGCCTACCAAGGCGACGACGGGTAGCCGGCCTGA
>NZ_JBWKEI010000010.1:0-69750 GCF_056435525.1 Streptomyces sp. NPDC043908
ACCAGGGCGGCGCCGCGCACCCCGGCCGCGCGGGCGGCTCCGGTGAAGAGCTGGGCCAGCCAGTCGTCGGTGAGTGCGGCCAGGGCGGCACGGCGGGGGGGGGGGGGGGGGGGGGGGGGCGTGGGGGGGGGGGGGGGGGGGGAGGGGGGGGGGGGCCCCCCCCCCCCCCCCGCACCTGGTGGCGATCGGGTCAGACGGCGAGCGCCTGGGCGCGGCGCTTCACCTCCGTGCCGCGATTCTCGCTCAGGGCCTGCGCGGGGGTGCCGGGCAGGGTCGGGTCGGGGGTGAAGAGCCACTCCAGCATCTCCTGGTCGGAGTAGCCGTCGTCCCGCAGGAGGGTGAGGGTGCCGCTGAGGCCCTTCACGACCTTGTCGCCGTCGATGAAGGCGGCGGGCACCTGCAACGTCCTGTTCTCGCCGCGGCGCACGGCGATGAGCTGCCCGTCCCTGACCAGCTGCCGCACCCGCGTCACCTCGACGTCGAGCATCTCCGCGATGTCGGGGAGGTGGAGCCAGGCGGGGACGAGTGCATCGGTTTTCGCGTCAATCTCGGTCACGGGACAAGCGTGCCATCCCGGACTGACACTCGGTAGCCGGAGGTCAGCCGAGTGCCGCCTTGAGGGGGACGGACGGGTCGGCGGCGCGGACCGGATCCAGCCTCGCACCTGCCTCGATGAGCTTGCGGCCCTGCGCCAGATCGCGCGGTCGGCCGACGGCCAGGAGGGCGACGAGCACGCCCTCGCGCAGCCAGCACACCGACCAGGCGGCGCCGGCCGGGTCGCCCCGCCACAGCAGCCGGTCGGCCCCGCCGTGGTGGCCGGCGTACTGCACGAACCTGCCGAACTGCTCGGACCAGAAGTACGGCACCGGGTCGTACGGCAGGACCGCCTCGCCGATGATGTCCGCGGCCACCGTGCGCGGCCCCTGGAGGGCGTTGTCCCAGTGGTGGATGAGCAGCCGCTCGCCGTACCGGCCCGAGGGGAAGGAGGCGCAGTCGCCGACCGCGTAGACGTCCGGCAGGGAGGTGCGCAGCCGGTCGTCGGCGGTGACCGCGCCCTCCGCCCCGCGCTCGATGCCGGTGCCCGCCAGCCAGTCGGTGGTGGGCCGGGCGCCGATGCCGACGACGACCGCGTCGGCGGGCAGCCTGCGGCCGTCCGCGAGGACGACGGCCCCCGGCTCGACGGCCGCCACGCGCGCGCGGGTGAGCAGTTCCGCGCCGCTCTCCGCGTACCAGGCGGCCATCGGCTCGGTGACCTCGGCGGGCAGCGCGCCCGCGAGCGGGCGGTCCGCGGCCTCGACGACAGTGACCGCGCAGCCCGCCTCGCGCGCGGCCGTGGCGAACTCGGCCCCGATCCAGCCCGCCCCGACGACCACGACGCGCCGCTGCGCGCCGAGCACCGCCCGCAGCCGCCCCGCGTCGTCGAGGGTGCGCAGCAGATGGACGTCCGGAAGGTCCTCGATGCCGGGCAGGGTGAGGGGTTCGGCGCCGGAGGCGATCACCAGCGCGTCGTACCGGACGGGCCCGGCCGCGGTGTCGACCTCGTGCTCACGCGCGCGTACGCCGATGACCGGCTCGCCCAGGCGCAGCTCCACGCCGAGGCCCTCGAAGTCCACCTCGAAGGCCGAGCTCTCGGCCTTGCCGAGCAGCACCGCCTTGGAGAGCGGGGGCCGGTCGTAGGGCTGGTGGGGTTCGGCGCCGATGAGGGTGATCCGGCCGGGGAAGCCCTGTTCGCGCAGGGCCACCGCGGTCTGGACCCCGGCCATGCCCGCGCCGACGACCACCACGTGCCGCTGTTCCGCATGCGTCTGCTGTTCGCTCACCCGATCACCATAAACAGCTGACGAATCGTCAGACAGCCCGGCCCGGACGCTCCCTACTGCCGATGGGCCGCTGGGGTTAGTCTGGCCGACGTACCGCCCGCACTCCGAGGCCCCGGCCCGGGGACGCGCGGCGGCACGACAACCATCTCGCGGGAGCCCGGACGCACCGGGCTGAGAGGGAGGCTGCGGCGGCTTCCGACCGTACGAACCTGATCCGGGTCATGCCGGCGAAGGGAGGGGCTGGACGCCCATGCATTCATCCCGAAAAGGGGCAGTTCCCCACGGGTCGGACGTGCTGGTGATCGGCGGCGGCATCATCGGCCTCGTCACGGCCTGGCGGGCCGCGCGGCAAGGTATGCGCACCGCGCTCGCCGACCCCGCGCCCGGCGGCG
The DNA here is from genome assembly GCF_056435525.1 of Streptomyces sp. NPDC043908. Taxonomy (NCBI): domain Bacteria; kingdom Bacillati; phylum Actinomycetota; class Actinomycetes; order Kitasatosporales; family Streptomycetaceae; genus Streptomyces; species Streptomyces sp. NPDC043908. The sequence continues at coordinate 2,213 of NZ_JBWKEI010000010.1, forward strand.
GAGCCGCCCAGGTCGCGGCCGGCATGCTCGCCGCCGTCACCGAGCTCCACTACGGCGAGGAGACCCTCCTCGGCCTCAACCTGGCCTCCGCGCGGCGCTACCCGGACTTTGTGTCCGAGCTGGAGGAGGCGAGCGGCCTCACCACCGGCTACCGCGCCTGCGGCACCCTCGCGGTCGCCCTGGACGCCGACGACCGCGCCCATCTGCGCGAGCTGCACGCGCTCCAGCAGCGCCTCGGGCTCGACTCCCAGTGGCTCACCGGGCGCGAGTGCCGCCGCCTGGAGCCGATGCTGGCGCCCGGCGTGCGCGGCGGCCTGCGGGTCGACGGCGACCACCAGATCGACCCGCGCCGCCTCGCCAGGGCCCTTCTGGCGGCCTGCGAGCGGGCCGGGGTGGAGTTCCACCACGGCTGGGCCGAACGGCTCTCGGTGGTCCGCGAGCGGGCCGCGGGGGCGGTCCTGGCCGACGGCACCCAGCTCGCCGCCGACCAGGTCGTCCTCGCGGGCGGCAGCCTCAGCGCCCGGCTCGCCGGGGTCCCGGACGAGGTGCGCCCTCCCGTCCGCCCCGTCAAGGGACAGGTGCTGCGGCTGACCGTGCCGCCCGCGTACGCCCCGTTCCTGTCCCGCACGGTCCGCGCGGTGGTCCGCGGCAGCCACGTCTACCTCGTGCCGCGCGCCGACGGCGAGCTCGTCGTCGGCGCCACCAGCGAGGAGCTGGGCTGGGACACCACCGTCACCGCCGGCGGTGTCTACGAACTGCTGCGCGACGCGCACGAGCTGGTGCCCGGCATCACCGAACTCCCCCTCACCGAGACCCGCGCCGGGCTGCGCCCCGGCTCCCCCGACAACGCGCCGCTGCTCGGCCCGACCGCGCTGCCCGGGCTGCACCTGGCCACCGGCCACTACCGCAACGGGGTGCTGCTCACCCCCGTCACCGGCGACGCGCTGGCGCACGCGCTGGCCACCGGCGAACTGCCCGCCGAGGCGCGCCCCTTCACCCCCGGCCGTTTCACCTCCGCCCCGGCGGAGTCCGTACCGCAGGAGCTGACCGTATGACCGCCTCCTTGACGACCGTGTCCGTGAACGGCGAGGCGCGCGACCTCGCCGCCGGCACCACCCTCGACGTCCTCGTCGCCACGTTGACCCCCGCGCCCGCCGGGGTCGCCGCCGCCGTCAACGAGACGGTGGTGCCGCGCGGCCGGTGGGCCGCGACCACGCTCGGCGACGGCGACCGCGTCGAGGTCCTGACCGCCGTGCAGGGGGGCTGACCATGGCCGACGACCTGTTCACCCTCGGCGGTACGACCTTCACCTCACGGCTGATCATGGGCACCGGCGGGGCGCCGAGCCTGGACGTCCTGGAGCGCTCGCTCGCCGCCTCCGGCACGGAGCTGACGACCGTCGCGATGCGCCGGCTCGACCCGACCGTGCAGGGCTCGGTCCTGTCCGTCCTGGAGAAGCTCGGCATCTCCGTCCTGCCGAACACGGCGGGCTGCTTCACCGCCGGGGAGGCGGTGCTCACCGCCCGCCTCGCGCGCGAGGCGCTCGGCACGGACTGGGTGAAGCTGGAGGTGGTCGCCGACGAGCGCACCCTGCTGCCCGATCCGGTCGAGCTGCTCGACGCGGCGGAAGTGCTGGTCGACGACGGATTCACGGTGCTGCCGTACACCAGCGACGATCCGGTGCTGGCCCGGCGGCTGGAGGACGTGGGGTGCGCGGCGATCATGCCGCTGGGCTCCCCCATCGGCTCCGGGCTCGGCATCCGCAACCCGCACAACTTCGAGCTGATCGTGGACCGCGCCACCGTCCCGGTCATCCTGGACGCGGGCGCGGGCACGGCCTCCGACGCGGCGCTCGCCATGGAGCTGGGGTGCTCGGCGGTGATGCTCGCCTCGGCGGTCACGCGCGCGCAGGAACCGGTGCTGATGGCGGAGGCGATGCGGTACGCGGTGGAGGCGGGGCGCCTGGCGTACCGGGCGGGCCGCATCCCCCGCCGCCACTTCGCCGAGGCGTCGTCACCACGGGAGGGCCGAGCGGCCCTGGACCCGGAACGCCCGGCGTTCTGAGGGGGCGCCTGGCGGCGGGCCTGGGCAGGTGGGGTGCGCTCGACTGCGGGGCGGTTGGGGCGCGTTCTCGTCTGCGGGCCGGTGGGGGCTGGTCGCGCAGTTCCCCGCGCCCCTGAGAGGGCCCGGCGGGCCCATAGGGTCGCCGACCGCAGCCGAGAGCTCACCCCAGCCTCAACCCCTTCAAGGGGCGCAAGGAACGCCGCGAGCAACGGACGAAGACCGCCCCCAGCCCCCAGGGGCGCGACCAGCCACAGAACACCCGCTGCCGAACACGCACCGCAACCCCCTCAAGGGGCGCGGGGAACTGCGCGAGCAACCCCCACCACCCGCAGACAAAGACCGCCCCCCACCCCACCCCCACGTCACAGCTCCGCTTCAGTCCCGCCCCACCCCCACCCGGGACGGCAGCCGTGTCCGAGGCCGCTCGTAGACTCTGCTGCGTGGATACGACCCTTCAGGACCCGCTCGTCGGGCAGGTGCTCGACAGCCGCTACCGCGTCGAGGCGCGCATCGCCGTCGGCGGTATGGCCACGGTCTACCGGGCCGTCGACACCCGGCTCGACCGGGTGCTCGCCCTCAAGGTGATGCACCCGGCCCTCGCCGCCGACGGCTCCTTCGTGGAGCGGTTCATCCGCGAGGCCAAGTCCGTCGCCCGGCTCGCCCACCCCAACGTGGTCGGCGTCTTCGACCAGGGCACCGACGGCGGATACGTCTACCTGGCGATGGAGTACGTGGCGGGCTGCACCCTGCGCGACGTGCTGCGCGAGCGCGGCGCCCTCCAGCCCCGGGCCGCCCTGGACATCCTGGAGCCGGTCCTGGCCGCGCTCGGCGCGGCCCACCGCGCCGGCTTCGTCCACCGGGACATGAAGCCGGAGAACGTGCTGATAGGGGACGACGGCCGGGTGAAGGTCGCCGACTTCGGCCTGGTCAGGGCCGTGGACGCGGTCACCAGCACCACCGGAAGCGTCCTCGGCACCGTCTCCTACCTCGCCCCCGAGCAGATCGAGCAGGGCACCGCGGACACCCGCGCCGACGTCTACGCGTGCGGTGTCGTGCTCTACGAGATGCTCACCGGCGCCAAGCCGCACTCCGGCGAGAACGCCGCCCAGATCCTCTACGCCCACCTCCACGAGGGCGTGCCCGCCCCGTCCGCCGCCGTGCCCGGTCTCGCCCCGGAGCTGGACGAGCTGGTGGCGTCGGCGACCGCCCGCCACCCCGACGCGCGGCCGTACGACGCGGTGGGCCTGCTCGCGCAGACCCACGCGGCCCGTGCCGCGCTCACCGACGAGCAACTGGACGCGGAGCCCCCGCAGGCCCTGCCGACGGCCCGGACCACCGGCTCCGAGGACCGTACGAGCGTCATACCGCGCGCGGCCGCGACCCCGCCCCGGGGCACCCCGCCCACCCCCGGCGCCGCCCCGCTCCCCGCCGAGCAGGACTCCGTCAACCGCACCAGCCGGCTCACCCTGCCGCCGCCCGGGCCCGCCCCCACGCGCGCGCGGGGCGGCCGGACCCGCCTCGTCCTGAACGGCCGGCGCGGCCTGATCACGGTGGTCGCCGCCGTGCTGCTGGTCCTGGGGGTCGGCGCCGGGGTCTGGTACATCAACTCCGGCCAGTTCACCCACGTCCCCGCCGTCATCGGGCAGAGCGAGAGCGCCGCCAAGAAGCGGCTGGAGGACGCGGGCCTGTCGGTGAAGAAGGTCGACCGCCGCCACAGCGACACCGTCAAGCGCGGCACGGTGATCGAGACGGACCCCGAGACGGGCGCGCGCGTGCGCGGCAACGCCTCGGTGACCGTCGTGATCTCCAGCGGACCCGAGATGGTCAAGGTCCCGGACGTCGGCGGCAAGTCGCTGGACGACGCCAAGAAGGCCCTGACCGACGCGGGGCTCACCCCGGGCGCGGTCACCGAGGAGTTCGACGAGGACATCGACCAGGGCTCGGTCGTCAGCACCGAACCGGCCGCCGGCGCCCGGCGCCGCGCGGACACCGCGGTCGCCCTCGTCGTCAGCAAGGGCGCCCCGATCGAGACCCCCGGCGTCGTCGGGGACTCGGTGGAGGACGCCACCTCGGCCCTGAAGGACGCGGGCCTGGAGGTGACCATCGCGCCCGAGCAGGTCAACTCGGCGGAGGAGGCGGGCAGCGTCGCCGCCCAGTCCGCGGCCGAGGGCTCCCGGCTCGCCAAGGGCGACACGGTCACGCTCACCGTCTCCAAGGGCCCGCGCATGGTCACGGTGCCCAAGGTGACCGGCAAGAAGAGCGACGACGCCAAGAAGGAACTGGAGAAGGCCGGCTTCAAGGTAAAGGTCGACCACGGCTTCCCGTTCCTCAGCGACGAGATCGCGAGCCAGTCCGTCGAGGCCGGCTCCCAGGCGCCCGAGGGCTCCACCATCACCATCAAGACCAAGGGACTCTGAACCACCCCATGCGCAACCCCATCGGCGGCCACGTGCCCGTGGCCGGCGGCCTCGCCACGACCGGCCTCGCCTACGCGCGCGACATCGGCGCCGAGACCGTCCAGGTCTTCGTCGCCAACCCGCGCGGCTGGGCGACACCGCCCGGCAACCCGGCCCAGGACGAGAAGTTCCGCGCGGAGTGCGCCGCCGGGGGCATCTCCGCGTACGTCCACGCCCCGTATTTGATCAACTTCGGCTCGCACACCGAGGCGACGGCCGAGCGGTCGGTGGAGTCGCTGCGGCACTCGCTGCGCCGGGGCCGCGAGATCGGCGCGCTCGGCGTGGTCGTGCACACCGGCTCGGCGACCGGCGGCAGGCCGCGCGCCGAGGCGCTGGCGCAGGTACGGGAGCGGCTGCTGCCCCTCCTGGACGAGCTCACCCACGACGACGACCCGTTCCTGCTGCTGGAGTCGACGGCCGGGCAGGGGTCCTCGCTGTGCTCGCGGACGTGGGACTTCGGCCCGTACTTCGAGGCGCTGGACGCCCACCCCCGGCTCGGCGTCTGCCTGGACACCTGCCACATCCACGCCGCCGGGCACGACCTGGCCGCGCCCGGCGGGGCGGCGCAGACCCTGGACCTGCTGGTGAAGACCGTCGGCGTGGGGCGGCTGAAGCTGATCCACGCCAACGACTCCAAGGAGGGCGTCGACTCGCACCTGGACCGGCACGTGAACATCGGCGCGGGCCACATAGGCGCCGAGCCGTTCGGCGAGCTGCTCGGACACCCGGCGACCGAGGGCGTACCGCTGATCATCGAGACGCCCGGCGGGAAGGAGGGACAGGCGGCGGACGTGGCGCTGCTGAAGTCCCTGCGGACCTGATCTTCTCCCTTGAGGAATACCCCTAGGGGGTATACCGTTCCTGTCATCGACAGGAACGGTCATCCGGCGTTGGGGGAAGTCATGCGGCACGAGGCGCACACGCACACCGAGCACGGCCACCACGAGCACGGCCCGAACAAGGACCACCAGGGCCACGAAGGCCACGAAGGCCACGAGGGTCATGAGGGTCATGAGACCCCTCAGAACCATGAGGGCCATGAGGGCCACGGTGAACACCAGGGCCACGGCGAACACCACGCCCACGCCCACGGCGGCGGCAAGGTCAGCTGGTCGATGGCCGCCCAGGCCACCCTGCACTGCCTCACCGGGTGCGCCATCGGCGAGGTGCTCGGCATGATCGTGGGCACCGCGCTCGGCTGGGGCAACATGCCGACGATGGTGCTGGCCATCGCGCTGGCCTTCTTCTTCGGCTACTCGCTCACCCTGCGCGGCATCACCCGCGCCGGCGTCGACTTCGGCACCGCGTTCAAGGTCGCGCTCGCCGCCGACACCCTCTCCATCGCCGTCATGGAGCTGATCGACAACGGGGTGATCGCCCTCTGGCCGTCCGCCATGGACGCGACGCTCTCGGACGTGCTGTTCTGGGGCTCGCTCGCGGTCTCGCTGGCACTCGCCTTCGTGATCACCACACCGGTCAACAAGTGGATGATCGGGCGCGGCAAGGGCCACGCGGTGGTGCACCAGTACCACCACTGAGCACCGCGGTCACGCCACGCACCACACGTACCGTACGCACGTCACGCACCAGGAGTCAGAGCTCGGGGCCGTCCCCGGGCTCTTCCTGGTACGAGTAGCGCTGCTCCCGCCAGGGGTCACCGACGTTGTGGTAGCCCCGCTCCTCCCAGAAGCCCCGCCGGTCCGCCGTCATGTACTCGATGCCGCGGACCCACTTCGGGCCCTTCCAGGCGTACAGGTGCGGGACGACCAGCCGTACCGGGAAACCGTGCTCCGCGGTCAGCAGGTCGCCGCCCTTGTGGGTGGCGAAGACCGTGCGGTCGGAGAGGAAGTCGGCGAGGCGCAGATTGGAGCTGAAGCCGTACTCGGCCCAGACCATCACATGGGTGACATCCGGGGCGGGCGGCGCGAGTTCGGCGACCGTACGCGCGAGGACTCCGCCCCATTCGGCCCCCAGCATCGAGAACTTCGTGACACAGTGAAGATCGGCGACGACGGTGGCGAAGGGCAGGGCCGTGAACTCCTCGTGGTTCCAGCAGTGCTTGTCGCCGTCGGCGGTGGCCCCGAAGACCCGGAACTCCCACCGCTCCGGCTTGAACCGGGGCACCGGACCGTAGTGGGTGACCGGCCAGCCGCGCTGGAGCCGCTGCCCCGGGGGAAGCTCCGACTGCGCTGCTCCCCGTTGCTCCGGGCGTTCCGGCTGACCCATGCCTCCATGGTGACAGACGGCGAGGGGTGGTCATGACCAGCGGCGCCCCGATTCGGGCAACTCCTACTAAGCGTGCACTTACTGGACGCTCCCCGCACGCGATGCGAGGATGCGCGCGAATCTGCCCCTCACCCGTGTGGAAGGAGCCTCTGCGATGCAGGGCGACCCCGAGGTCATCGAGTTCCTGAACGAGCAGCTGACCGCCGAGCTGACCGCGATCAACCAGTACTTCCTGCACGCGAAGATGCAGGAGAACTTCGGCTGGACGAAGCTCGCCAAGTACACGCGCCACGAGTCGTTCGACGAGATGAAGCACGCGGAGGTGCTGACCGACCGGATCCTGTTCCTGGACGGGCTGCCCAACTACCAGCGGCTCTTCCACGTCCGGGTCGGGCAGACGGTCACCGAGATGTTCCAGGCGGACCGGCAGGTGGAGGTCGAGGCGATCGACCGCCTCAAGCGCGGGATCGAGGTCATGCGGGCCAAGGGCGACATCACCTCGGCGAACATCTTCGAGTCGATCCTGGCGGACGAGGAGCACCACATCGACTACCTCGACACCCAGCTCGAACTGGTCGAGAAGCTCGGTGAGGCGCTGTACATCGCGCAGCTCATCGAGCAGCCGGAGAGCTAGGCAGGGACCCGCGCCCGGGTCCTAGGCGGCGTCGACGAGCCCGGTGTCGACGAGTCCGGTGTCGACGAGCTCGGGGTCGGCGGCGAGGACCGCGCCGGACCCGCCCTTCTCCAGCAGCTCCCGGCGCGGGCAGGCACCCCGGCCCAGCAGACCCTGGATGGTGCGCACACAGGAGCCGCAGTCCGTGCCCGCCTTGGTGACGGAGGCGATCTGGCGCGGGGTGCAGGCGCCGGCGGCCGCGTGCTGCTCGACCTGCTTGTCGGTGATGCCGAAGCAAGAGCAGACGTACACGCGGGTTCACCTCCCTGGCAGGAACGGTCCGGCAGCCATCCCCTATTCGGTGAGGCTAACCTAACCGTACCTGCTGTCCCGGGGGACGAAAAGCCCCGGATACGCCCGTGGGGCGCGGATCACAGATCCGCGCCCCACGTCTCGTAGGAAGCTCCCTACCGATCCCGGTACATCACTGGTCCCGGTACATCTCCGCGACCAGGAACGCCAGGTCCAGGGACTGGCTGCGGTTGAGGCGCGGGTCACAGGCCGTCTCGTAGCGCTGGTGCAGGTCGTCGACGAAGATCTCGTCGCCGCCGCCCACGCACTCGGTGACGTCGTCACCGGTGAGCTCGACGTGGATGCCGCCCGGGTGGGTGCCCAGGCCCTTGTGGACCTCGAAGAAGCCCTTGACCTCGTCGAGCACGTCGTCGAAGCGGCGGGTCTTGTGGCCGGAGGCCGCCTCGAAGGTGTTGCCGTGCATCGGGTCGGTGACCCAGGCGACGACCGCGCCGGAGGCGGTGACCTTCTCCACCAGCTCGGGCAGCTTGTCGCGGACCTTGTCGGCGCCCATGCGGACGATGAAGGTCAGCCGGCCCGGCTCGCGGTCCGGGTCGAGCCGGTCCACGTAGGTGAGCGCCTCGTCGACCGAGGTCGTGGGGCCGAGCTTGATCCCGATCGGGTTGCTGATGCGGGAGGCGAACTCGATGTGCGCGTGGTCGAGCTGCCGGGTGCGCTCGCCGACCCAGACCATGTGGCCGGAGGTGTCGTAGAGCTTGCCGGTGCGCGAGTCGGTCCGGGTCAGCGCCGACTCGTAGTCGAGCAGCAGCGCCTCGTGCGAGGCGTAGAACTCGACGGCCTTGAACTCGGCCGGGTCGGTGCCGCACGCCTTCATGAAGTTGAGCGCGTTGTCGATCTCGCGGGCCAGCTGCTCGTAGCGCTGGCCGGACGGGGACTGCTTGACGAAGTCCTGGTTCCAGGCGTGCACCTGGCGCAGATCGGCGTAGCCGCCGGTGGTGAAGGCGCGGACCAGGTTGAGCGTGGAGGCGGACGCGTGGTACATCCGCTTCAGGCGCTCGGGGTCCGGGATCCGGGCGGCCTCGGTGAAGTCGAAGCCGTTGACGGAGTCGCCGCGGTAGGTCGGCAGGGTCACGCCGTCGCGGGTCTCGGTGCCCTTGGAGCGCGGCTTGGAGTACTGCCCGGCGATCCGGCCGACCTTGACGACGGGCACGGAGGCGGCGTACGTCAGCACGGCGCTCATCTGGAGGAGGGTCTTCAGCTTGGCCCTGATGTGATCGGCCGACACTCCGTCGAACGCCTCGGCGCAGTCACCGCCCTGGAGCAGGAACGCCTCGCCCTTGGCGACGGCCCCCATCCGGGCGCGCAGCTGGTCGCACTCGCCCGCGAAGACGAGCGGCGGATACGACTCGAGGTCCGCGATCACATCGCGCAGAGCCTCGGCATCGGGGTACTCGGGCTGCTGCGCCGCGGGAAGGTCACGCCAGGTGTTTACGTTCACGGTCACCCCCATTACCTTACGGGGTCGCCCCAGCAGTCCATACGCCCGCCCACCTGATGAGACACGCGGGCGGCCGCCCGGTGACGGGGCCCGGCGACCCGCCTGCTAGCCTCTGCGCGTTTCAGAAGTGCTTCAGAAATCAACAGAGCGATGCAGGGGTGGGCGTTGAAGCGGAGACACCGCAGAGACCGCAGGAAGAAGCTGATCGCTTACGGAGTGAGCACGGCGGTCGTCGCCGGTGCGGCGATCACCGGGCTGGCGGTGGCCTCCCCCGGCCCCGCCACCGCGCACACCGGGCCGGCCGGTGCGGCCACCGAGCTCCAGGCCCGGTTCGCCGACGCCGCGCGCGAGTTCCACGTACCCCAGAGCGTGCTGATGGCGGTCTCGTACCGGCAGACGCTGTGGGAGAGCCACGACGGGCAGCCGTCGACGACCGGCGCGTACAACGTCATGGGCCTGACCCGGGTGACGGCGGACGACGTCGAGCAGCCGACGGACGCCGAGCGTCTGTCGCACCTCAACATGAGCGGCGACCCGGCCGTCATGAAGCACTTCGACGCCCGGCGCGCCCTGAAGAAGGCGCCGAAGGCCGTCGACACGAGCGACCCCCGGCTGCACACGCTGGACGAGGCCGCCAAGCTGATCGACCAGCCGGTGGACGCGGTCCGCGAGGACGAGAACCAGTCCGTCCGCGCGGGCGCGGCGCTGCTCGCGAAGTACCAGAAGGACGCGACGGGCTCGCTGCCCGAGGACGCGGGCCACTGGTACGCGGCCGTGGCCCGCTACAGCCAGGCGCCGGACACCAAGGGCGCGTCGCTGTTCGCGAAGCGGGTGTACGAGTCGATCAGGACGGGCGAGGCCCGCGTCACCGCGGACGGCCAGCGGCTCGCCCTGCCGGCCGACCCGTCGGTGAAGCCGGTCAGGCCGGAGACGATGTCGCTGGCGGCGTTCACCGCGACGACGGCTCAGACGCCGGAGTGCCCGGCGGGGCTGAACTGCGACTTCCGGGCGGCGGCGTACAAGCAGAACAGCTCCGCGCCGGACGACTTCGGCAACTACAACGAGTCGAACCGCCCCACGAACGGCGAGGACATCCGCTACCTCGTCATCCACGACACCGAGGGCGGCTACGACGGGTCCCTGCGGACCTTCCAGGACCCCGCGTCGTACGCCAGCGCGCACTACATGGTCCGTGCCTCCGACGGTCTGGTCACCCAGCTGGTGGCGACCAAGGACGAGGCCTGGCACGCGGCCAACAAGACGATGAACATGCACTCGATCGGCATCGAGCACGAGGGCTATGCCATCAAGGACAACGCCACGTGGTACACCGAGCCTCAGTACGAGTCCTCGGCCGCGCTGGTGAAGTACCTGGCGAACCGGTTCTCCATCCCGCTCGACCGTGAGCACATCGTCGGCCACGACGAGGTGCCGGGAGTGCTGGACACCAATGTGAAGTCCCAGCACTGGGACCCGGGCCCGTACTGGGACTGGAACCACTACATGAGCCTGGTCGGCGCGCCCAGCGGCGACCAGGGCGCGGGCGGCCCGCTCAAGGCCGGCCAGCTGGTCCGCGTGGTCCCGCCGTTCACCACGGCCAACCAGCCCACGGTGACGTACAACGGCAGCACCTACAGCCGTCCGGCGAACTTCGGCTACCTGTACGAGACGCCGTCCACGTCGGGCACGCCGCTGGCCGACCCCTACCTCGGCAGCCAGACCGCGACCGAGGGCCCGAACTGGTCCAACAAGGTCGTCGCCGGCGGCCAGTACGTCGTCGCCGAGGCGCGGACCGACTGGACCGCCATCTGGTACGGCGGCAAGAAGGCCTGGTTCCACAACCCCGGCGGCACCTTCACCGCGCCGGTGGGCAAGACCGGTCAGCCGGTCCTCAAGCCGAAGGCGGGCGCCGCGTCCATCCCGGTGTACGGGCGCGCCTACCCGGAGGACGCGGCCTACGCGGGGACCAACGTCCCGGTCCAGGCCAACAACTCGGCCTCGCTGACCAAGTACACGGTCCCGGCCGGCCAGGCCTACGTCCAGGCGGGCCCGGCGCAGCTGGGCGACTACTGGTTCGCCGGTACCTTCGCGGGCACCGGCACCGGTGACCGCACCCTGGTCCAGGGCAAGACCAACGCGTTCTACCCCATCCGGTACAACCACCGGATGGCGTGGGTGAAGGCCTCCGACGTCGAGCAGGCGACCAGCACCGCCCCCGACCCCGGCACCACCCGCTACAACCTGCTCGGCCGGGACTCCTCCGGCGTGCTCTGGCAGTACCAGGGCACGGGGAGCGCCTCGACGCCGTTCTACGGGCGGTACAAGGTCGGCGGCGGCTGGCAGGGGTACAACACCGTCTCCGCGATGACCGCGCTGCGCGCGGACGGCACCGGCGACATGGTGGCCCGGGACGGCACCGGCACGCTCTGGTACTACCAGGGCAGCGGCAACCCGGACGTGCCCTTCAAGGGGCGCCTCAAGGTCGGCGGCGGCTGGCAGACGTACAACTTCCTGACCGGCGCCCGTGACCTCAACGGTGACGGGAAGGCCGATCTGATCGCCCGCGACGGCACCGGCGTGCTCTGGTACTACCAGGGCACCGGCACCCCGGCGGCGCCCTTCGCCGCGCGCGTGAAGATAGGCGGCGGCTGGCAGGGCTACAACGCGATGGTCTCCACCGGCGACCTGAACCGGGACGGCAGGGCCGACCTGGTGGCCCGGGACTCCTCGGGCGTGCTCTGGTACTACAAGGGCACCGGCACGCCGACGGCCCCGTACGCCCCGCGCGTCCAGGTCGGCGGCGGCTGGCAGGGCTACAACACCCTGCTCGGCCCGAGCGACCTGAACGGCGACGGTCTCCCGGACCTGGTGGCCCGGGACTCCTCCGGCGTGCTCTGGTACTACAAGGGCACCGGCAGCGCGACCGGCGCTCCGTTCGCCGCGCGGATCCAGGTGGGCGGCGGCTGGCAGATGTTCAACCTGCTGGTCTGAGCAGAATCGATTCAGCAGGGCCCGTCCGTCCCTCGTATCCCGAGGGACGGACGGGCCTTCGCGCATTCCGCGCCTCTTCCGCTAGGGTGCGGGGCATGTTCGCGCACCCGAACCAGAACTGGTGGTGGACCGCTCATCCGGCGGCCCACTGATCGCGCGTACTCCAGACCACGCGAAGGCCGCCCGAGGGGCGGCCTTCTCTGTTTCCCGCGGCCGTTCCTCCTCCCGCAGCACCGGAAGGAACCCGCATGTCCCACCACCCCACGCAGACGCACGCGCGCCTCGGCAGACTCCTCGACGACGACGGCCCGCCCTTCGCGCTGATCCGGCGCCGTACGCCCGGCCGCGACCACGACGTGGTCGAGCTGCTGACCGGCGGCGTACGGGAGGTGGAGCGGCTCGCCGACATCCCCTGCGGCGAGCTGCCCTCCCTGGCCCTGGTGCCGTTCCGGCAGATCCGCGAACGCGGCTTCGACGTGCGCGACGACGGCACCCCGCTCGCCGTCCTGGAGGCCGACGAGCGGTACGAGCTGCCGCTGGAGGAGGTCCTGGCGGCACTGCCCCGGCACGAGGTGGCGGTCGAGGGCGGGGGCTTCGACGTCGGGGACGAGGAGTACGCCCGGATCGTGCGGCGGGTGATCGAGGACGAGATCGGGCAGGGCGAGGGCGCCAACTTCGTCATCCGGCGCACCTACACGGGCGAGATCCCCGGCTTCGGCCGCGCGGACGCGCTGGCGCTCTTCCGGCGGCTGCTGGCGGGCGAGCGGGGGGCGTACTGGACGTTCGTCGTCCACACCGGAAAGAGCAAAGGGCCTGAAGGACCTTCCTTGGAAGGGCGGGGGCGGGAGACGGGAGGGCGGACGCTGGTGGGCGCGAGCCCCGAGGCGCACGTGCGGATGGCGGGCGGGACGGTCGTCATGAACCCGATCAGCGGGACCTACCGCTACCCGGCGTCCGGCCCCACCGCCGAGGACCTGCTCGCCTTCCTCTCCGACGAGAAGGAGATCGACGAGCTCTCCATGGTCGTCGACGAGGAGCTGAAGATGATGTGCACGGTGGGCGACCGGGGCGGGGTGGTGGTCGGGCCGCGGCTCAAGGAGATGGCGCATCTGGCGCACACCGAGTACGAGTTGCGGGGCCGCAGCTCGATGGACGCGCGCGAGGTGCTGCGCGAGACGATGTTCGCGGCGACGGTGACGGGGTCGCCGGTGCAGAACGCGTGCCGGGTGATCGAGCGGTACGAGGCGGGCGGGCGCGGCTACTACGCGGGCGCGCTCGCCCTGCTCGGCCGGGACGCGAGCGGCGCCCAGACGCTCGACTCGCCCATCCTGATCCGTACGGCCGACATCGCCCCGGACGGGCGGGTACGGGTGCCGGTCGGGGCGACGCTGGTGCGCCACTCGGATCCGGCGGGCGAGGTGGCGGAGACGCACGCCAAGGCGGCGGGGGTGCTGGCGGCGCTGGGGGTGCGGCCGGGCCGTCCGGCCGCCGCGCGCCCCGGGCCCGCCCTGGGCGACGACCCGCGGGTGCGGGCGGCGCTGGACGCGCGGCGGGCGGACCTGGCGCCGTTCTGGCTGCGGATGCGCGAGCCCGTCGCGCCCTCGGGGGGCGAGGCGCTGGTGGTGGACGCCGAGGACACCTTCACGGCGATGCTGGCGCATCTGCTGCGGTCGACGGGGCTGGGGGTGTCGGTGGTGCGGTACGACGCGGCGGGGCTGCGGGAGCGGGTGCTCGGTCACCGGGGCCCGGTGGTCCTGGGGCCCGGCCCCGGGGACCCCTCGGACGGGTCCGACCCCAAGATGCGGGTGCTGCGCCCGCTGGCGGCGGAGCTCCTGCGCTCCCATCGGCACGGGCTGCTGGGGGTGTGCCTGGGCCACGAACTGATCGCGGCGGAGCTGGGGCTGCCGCTGGTGCGCAAGCGGGTGCCGTACCAGGGGGCGCAGGTGCGGATCGACCTCTTCGGCCGTCCGGAGCGGGTCGGGTTCTACAACAGCTTCACCGCGCGGTGCGGGGAGCGGGAGGCGGTGGCGCTGGCCGGGCGGAGGGTGGAGGTGAGCCGGGACGCGGGGACGGGGGAGGTGCACGCCGTGCGGGGGGACGGGTTCGCGGGGGTGCAGTTTCATCCGGAGTCGGTGTTGACGGTGCGGGGGGTGGGGGTGGTGGGGGAGTTGGTGCGGGGCGTTGTGTCCGGGGTTGAGTCCCCCGCCCCGCCCCTTCCCTGAACCCTCCGGGGGTGGGGGTGGTTGCTCTCCGGGGGCTCCGCCCCCGGACCCCTTGCGGGGCTGCGCCCCGGGGCTGCGTTGTACGGCCGCGGTCGTGGCGGGTTGCTCGCGCAGTTCCCCGCGCCCCTGGAAGGCCGGGCCTGCGGCCCTTAGCCCCCGGATTCCGTTCGGCTGCCGGCCCGTGGGGGTTGATCGCGCAGTTCCCCGCGCCCCTGAAAGGGCGGGCCTGCGGCCCTGCGCCCCGGGCCCCGTTTGTCTGCCGGTCCGTTTCGGCTGGGCGCGCAGCTCCCCGCGCCCCTGGGAGGCCGGCCTGCGGCCCTTGGCCCCCGGGCTCCATTCGGCTGTCAGTCCGTTCGGGGTGGGCGGGGCCTGGAGGGGGTGGGGAACTGCGCTCCGGGTTCCGTTCCGGGGTCAGCCGAAGAAGACGCCTGCTTCCGCGTAGAGTTCCGGGTCCACCGTCTTCAGGCGGGCCGTTGCCTGGGCGATCGGTACGCGGACGATGGCCGTGCCCTGGAGGGCCACCATCTTGCCGAAGTCGCCGTCGCGGACCGCCTCGATCGCGTGCAGGCCGAACCTCGTGGCCAGCCAGCGATCGAAGGCGCTGGGGGTGCCGCCGCGCTGGACGTGGCCCAGGACCGTCGTCCTGGCCTCCTTGCCCGTGCGCTTCTCGATCTCCTTGGCCAGCCACTCCCCGACCCCGGAGAGCCGTACGTGGCCGAAGGAGTCGAGCGTCTGGTCCTTCAGGACCATGTCGCCGTCCTTCGGCATCGCCCCCTCCGCGACCACCACGATCGGCGCGTACGACGCCTTGAAGCGGGAGGCGATCCAGCCGCAGACCTGCTCGACGTCGAAGCGCTGCTCGGGGATGAGGATGACGTTGGCGCCGCCCGCCAGGCCCGAGTGGAGGGCGATCCAGCCCGCGTGGCGGCCCATCACCTCGACGACCAGGACCCGCATATGGGACTCGGCCGTGGTGTGGAGGCGGTCGATGGCCTCCGTGGCGATGCCGACCGCCGTGTCGAAGCCGAAGGTGTAGTCCGTCGCGGAGAGGTCGTTGTCGATGGTCTTCGGTACGCCGACGCACTTCACGCCGTACTCGTCGCTGAGCCGGGCCGCCACGCCGAGGGTGTCCTCGCCGCCGATCGCGATCATCGCGTCGACCTCGTGCTTGGCGAGGTTCTCCTTGATGCGGCGCACCCCGTCCTCCGCCTTGAGCGGATTGGTGCGCGAGGAGCCGAGGATGGTGCCGCCCCGGGGCAGGATGCCGCGCACGGCCGGGATGTCCAGCTTGACGGTGTCCCCCTCCAGCGGGCCGCGCCAGCCGTCCTTGAACCCTACGAAGTCAAAGCCGTACTCCTGCACGCCCTTGCGGACGACGCCCCGGATGACGGCGTTGAGCCCGGGGCAGTCACCGCCTCCGGTCAGTACTCCGACCCGCATGGAATTGTCCCTTCGCCGTGACGGACGCATGGGAGGCCGCGAGAGGCCTCCACGGGTCACGCTAAGGGTGACGCACGTCACTCCGGGATGGGGCGAAAGGTCAATTCCTTGAATTCAGCGGGGTGTTGACGGGTGGTCATTCACCCGTACGAGCGGAGCACGTCCGCGCGCGCGGGGCTCACACCCCGTCGAGGCCCTGCTCTATCGCGTACCGCACGAGCTCCACGCGGTTGTGGAGCTGGAGCTTGCCCAGGGTGTTCTGGACGTGGTTCTGGACGGTGCGGTGCGAGATGACCAGGCGCTCGGCGATCTGCTTGTACGACAGGCCCTTGGCCACCAGGCGCAGCACCTCGGTCTCGCGCTCGGTGAGCTGCGGGGCCTTCGGCTCGTCCGCGGCCGCGGGCGCCGGGTCCGAGGCCAGACGGCGGTACTCGCCGAGGACCAGGCCGGCCAGGCCCGGGGTGAACACCGGGTCGCCGACGGCGGTGCGGCGCACCGCGTCGGTCAGCTCCTCGGTGCTCGCCGACTTCAGCAGATAGCCGGTGGCCCCGGACTTCACGGCCTCCAGGACATCCGCGTGCTCCCCGGAGGCGGACAGGACCAGGACCCTGAGCGCCGGGTTGGCGCCGACGAGCTCCTTGCAGACCTGCACGCCCGGCATCCCGGGCAGATTGAGGTCCAGGACCAGCACGTCGGGCGTGACCGCCTGGGCGCGGCGGACCGCCTGCGGGCCGTCCCCGGCGGTGGCCACCACGTCGAACCCGGCCGCCGCCAGGTCGCGCGCCACCGCGTCCCGCCACATCGGGTGGTCGTCGACCACCATCACCTTGACCGTGTTCAGCTCACTCATACCTTCGCCTTCCCCCGTGGAACCTTCAGCTCTACTTCCGTCCCCTGGCCCGGCACCGAGATCAGCTCGGCGGTGCCGCCCAGGTCCCGCAGCCGGCCGCGGATCGAGAGGGCGACGCCCAGGCGTCCCTCCCCCTCGGCCTGTGCGAGCCGGCCCTCCGGGATGCCGGGACCGTCGTCCCGGACCGTCACGATCACTTCGTCCCCCCAGTCCTCGACCAGGATCCAGGCCTGGGCCGACTCCCCCGCGTGTCTGCGGACATTGTCCAACGCGGCACTGACAGCGGCCGCGAGCTCCCGGGCCGCCGGGGGCGCCAGCAGTACCGGAGCGCCCGGTTCCGCCAGCGAGACGCGCGATCCGGCGTGCGGGGCGAGCAGGGTGCGCAGGTCCACCTCGGCGCCTTCGGCCTCGGCCCGTGCCTCGGTCTCGTCGTCGTCGACCGTACGGACCAGGGCCCCCAGAGCCGGGTCCTCGGACGCGCGCGTGGTGGGCACCAGGCCGCTGGAGACCAGGGTCCGCAGGGCGACCTCCTGCTCCCCGGCCATCCGGCCGAGCTCCGCGGCCTCGCCGCCGAGCGCGGTGCCGCGCCGCTGCACCATGGCCAGGACCTGGAGCACGCTGTCGTGGATGTCGCGGGCCAGCCGCTCCCGCTCCCGGGTCGCCGCCTCGATCTCCAGGGCGCGGGCGAGGGTCGCCTCACTCGCGCGGGCGACCTCCACCACGTACCCGATGGCGATGGACGCGACCCACACGAGCAGCACGTTGTGGAGCGTGTCCCGGGTGGGGGTGCCGCGCTCGACCAGGTTGGCGGCGGCGACCAGCGAGGAGGCGAAGGCGGCCCAGCGCCAGCCCCCCTTGATCGCGAACGCGAGCACCGAGCCCGCCGTCCAGATGGTCGGCAGCGTCGGGCCGTTCACCGACTGGGCTTCGGCGTCCGCCAGCGGGGTGAGCAGGATTCCGGTGAGCGCGATCGTCAGGTCCACGCCGAGGAACCGCTTGGTGCAGCTCGCCGCGTTCGCCACCCGCGGCACCGTCGCCAGCGTCCACACCGCCAGCACCGACAGGAAGGCCACGGCCACCCAGGCGCGCTCGAAGTGCCGGTACTCGGACACGAAGACCAGCACCGCGTAGAGCATCGTCAGGACGCGGTACGCGGTGAGCGCGCGCCACAGCGGCAGCTCCACGGACATCCTGATGACGCGCTCGCGCTTCGCCATGCTCCCCCACCCCTGAAACGAACGGACGCGACCAGCACCGCGGCCCTAGTCGCCGGGCCGCTCCGCCCGCTTGGCCTGCTCGACTTCGCGGGCCTTCTCGGCCCGCTCGGCCGCCTTCTCCTCGTCGGCCTTCCGCTTGGCCTCGTCCGCGATCTGGCGCTTGGCGGCGGTCGCGTAGACGTCCACGTACTCCTGGCCGGAGAGCTTCATGATCTCGTACATGACCTCGTCGGTCACCGAGCGCAGGATGAAGCGGTCGCCCTCCATGCCGTGGTAGCGGCTGAAGTCGAGCGGCTTGCCGATGCGGATGCCCGGCCGCATCAGCTTGGGCATGACCTTCCCGGGCGGCTGGATCTTCTCGGTGTCGATCATCGCGACCGGGATCACCGGCGCGCCGGTGGCCAGCGCCACGCGCGCGAGGCCGCCGGGCTTGCCCCGGTAGAGGCGGCCGTCGGGCGAGCGGGTGCCCTCCGGGTAGATCCCGAACAGCTCACCGCGCTCCAGCACCTCGATGCCGCTCCTGATGGCCGCCTCGCCCGCGCCGCGCGCGCCGGAGCGGTCCACCGGGAGCTGCCCGACGCCCTTGAAGAAGGCGGCCGTCAGCTTGCCCTTGACCCCCGGCGAGGTGAAGTACTCCGCCTTGGCGATGAACGTCACCTTGCGGTCCAGGACCGCCGGCAGGAAGAAGGAGTCCGAGAAGGAGAGGTGGTTGCTGGCGAGGATCGCCGGCCCCTCGGCGGGAATGTTGTCGAGGCCCTCCACCCAGGGCCTGAAGGCAAGCTTCAGCGACCCGCCGATGGAGAACTTCATAGCGCCGTAGATCAACTCGGTTGCCTTCCCTCTGTCCGTCGAACAGACCTTAACCCGTACGGGACCCGCCCTCCCGCGCGCGGGCCGGTGACGGCTCTGGTCGGTGTCAGTCCGGTCGCGTACCGTGAAGTACGACTCCCCCACCCCTGCTCATGAACAGGAGACCCCGGTGCCGGTCCTCCCTGGAGCCGAGCCGTTCCGCCACGAGGGCGGAGAGGTCGGCGTCCTCCTCTGTCACGGCTTCACCGGTTCCCCGCAGTCGCTGCGCCCCTGGGCCGACTTCCTGGCCGAGCGCGGGCTGTCGGTCGAGCTGCCGCTGCTGCCGGGACACGGCACGCGCTGGCAGGACATGCAGCTCACCGGCTGGCAGGACTGGTACGCGGAAGTGGACCGCGCCCTGCGCGACCTGAGCGGCCGGTGCGAGCAGGTCTTCGTCTTCGGGCTCTCCATGGGCGGCGCGCTGGCCCTGCGCCTCGCGGCGAAGCACGGGGACGCGGTCAGCGGCGTGGTGGTCGTCAACCCGGGCAACAAGGTGCACGGCCTGGCCGCGCACGCGCTGCCGGTGGTGCGCCACTTCGTGCGCTCCACCAAGGGCATCGCCAGCGACATCGCCAAGGAGGGCTCGGCGGAGGTGGGGTACGACCGGGTGCCGCTGCACTCGGCGCACGCCCTGCGCAACTTCTTCCGCCTGGTCGACCGCGAGCTGCCGCAGGTCACCCAGCCGCTGCTGCTGCTGCACAGCCCGCAGGACCATGTGGTGCCGCCGGCCGACTCGGCGCGGATCCTCGGCCGGGTCTCGTCCGCGGACGTCACGGAGATCCTGCTGGAACAGAGCTATCACGTGGCGACGTTGGACCACGATGCGGAGCGGATCTTCGAGGAGAGTTACGCGTTCATCGGCCGCCTCGCTCCTAGTGTCGGGATGAAGGGGAGCACGACCGGTGGCTGAGCACGAAGCGGACCGCGAGCCGCAGCCGATCGACGAAGAGGCTGCGTGGGCGGCGATCGTGGCGGGGTACGGCGACGAGCCGTCCGACCCGCCGGGCGCCAAGCCGTTCAAGTCGGTGGAGGACCTGGCGCTCCTGGAGAGCGAGCCCAACCTCACGCCCGAGGCCCCGGCGCGCCCGGAGCCGCCCGAGCCCAAGCCGCTGGGCAGCTCGGTGGTCTTCGCGCCCGGGGTGGGAGTGGGCGGGCCGCGCGACTTCACGGTGCAGGAGCCGTCCGACGACGGGGCGGACGACGGCGACGAGGGCCACTTCGTCCCGCCGGAGCCGCCGCCGCTGCCGGAGTCGGACGTGACGGCCAAGTTCGCCTGGCTGGCGGTGATCGGCGGGCCGCTGCTGATGCTGCTGGCGGCGATCCTGCGGTGGGAGTTCACCTGGTGGCTGACCACGCTGGGGGTGGGCGGGTTCATCGGGGGCTTCGCCACCCTCTTCGCCCGGATGAGCCAGGACGACGAGGGCGAGGACGACCCGGGCCGGGGCGCGGTGGTCTAGCTCACCTCCCCGGGGCCCCTTGACGCCCGGCGCTCTTCTGCGGCCCGGTGGGGGCTGGTCGCGCAGTTCCCCGCGCCCCTTGAACGCCGCTGCGCGGCAATCCCCGGGGCGCCCCGAAGGGGCGCGTCAAGGGGCGCGGGGAACTGCGCGAGCAACCATCCACCGGGGCGCAGACGAACGACGGCCCTGAGGGGCGCGGGGAACTGCGCGAGCAACCGTCCACGGCCCGCAGACGGACGACGGCCCCCAGGGGCGCGGGGAACTGCGCAGCAAGCCCCCCCCCCACCGGACCGAGCCGTCCCCGGAGGGTTCAGGGGAGGGGCGGGGTGGGGGGATCCGTCGGGACCCGCAGCGCCGCCAGCACCGGCAGATGATCCGTCGCCGCCAGAAGATCCGCCCCCGACACCCCCTCCAGCCCCACGGGAACCCCGCACCCCAGCACCTCCACCCCCGCCGTGGCGAAGACCGCGTCGATGCGCTGATGGGGATCGGCCGGGGTCGAGGTGTACTCGCCGCCCCAGGGCCGTACCGCCCAGCAGTCCTGGAGGCCGTCCGCCAGGCGGCGGAAGGCGCGGCCGTCGGGGCGGTCGTTCAGATCGCCGCCCGCGACCGCGTGGGGGACGTCCAGCGCCGCGAGGTGGTCGAGCAGCAGCCCCGCCTGGGTGTGGCGCTCGTCCGCCTGGAGGCTGAGATGGCAGCTGAGGACGCCGAGCCGGGCGCCCCCGACCCGTACCACCGCCGAGGCGAAGCCGCGCCGGTGCAGGCCCGGGGTGAGCGGGAGCAGGACGTCCTCGGTGCGCTCCACCACCGCCCGCAGCGAGCACAGCAGCAGCGGCCCCGCGGCCGTGGCGCCGCCGCTGAGGACCACCAGGTCGCTCGCCGCCGCGAGCCGCGCGGCGGCCTTGCGCCAGCGGAAGAAACGCGGCGCCTCCTGGACGAGGACCAGGTCCGGGTCGCAGGCGCGGATCACCCGGGCCAGTGCCGCGGTGTCGTCGCGCATCGAGCGGATGTTGTAGCTGAGGACCCGGATCACGGCCGAGCCGTTCTCCGTACGGGACGCGGGAAGATCGGTGAGCGGCATGGGGCACAACATAGAGCAGCGCCCGCCGCGTCCGTGAGGGACGCGGCGGGCGCTCAACCACCGTACGGGGGGCGGGTGCTCAGCCCTGGCGGGCCAGGTCCGCCGCGCCGACCAGACCGGCCTTGTTGCCGAGCTGGGCCGCGAGCACCTGGGCGTGCGGTCGCCACTGGCCGCCGATCAGCCAGCGCCGGAACGACTTGCGGATCGGGTCGAGGACCAGCTCGCCCTCGTCCGAGACGCCGCCGCCGACGATGAACGCCGAGGGGTCGAAGAGCGAGGCCAGGTCGGCCAGGCCCGCGCCCGCCCAGCGGGCCAGCTCGCGGAAGGAGTCCACCGCGACCGGGTCGCCCTGGCGGGCGGCGGCGCTGATGTGCTTGCCCTCAATGCCCTCGATGGTGCCGTCACCGAGACCGAGGAGGATCTTGGCGTTCTCGGGGGTCGCGTTGGCGCGCTGGCGGGCGTACCGCACGAGCGCGCGCCCCGAGGCGTACTGCTCCCAGCAGCCCTGGCTGCCGCAGCCGCACAGCAGGCCGTCCGGCACGACCCGGATGTGGCCGAACTCGGCGGCCACGCCGAAGCGTCCGCGGCGCAGCTTGTTGCCGATGATGATGCCGCCGCCCAGGCCCGTGCCGAGCGTGATGCAGATGACGTCCTCGTGGCCCTGGCCGGCACCGAACCGGTACTCGCCCCAGGCCGCCGCGTTGGCGTCGTTCTCCACCACCACGGGGAGCCCGACCCGCTGCTCGACCTTGTCCTTCAGCGGCTCGTGGCGCCAGTGGATGTTGGGTGCGAAGAGGACAGTGGCGCGCTTGTCGTCGACGTATCCGGCGGCGCCGATGCCGACGGCCTCGATCTGGTGCCCCTTGCCGGCCCCTTCGACCGCGGCGCAGATCGCGTCCACGATGGCGTCAGCGGTCGGCGGCGTGGGCACCGTGTGCGTCTCGAGGATGTGGCCCTCCTCGTCGACCACTCCCGCCGCGATCTTGGTGCCGCCGATGTCGACGCCGATGGTGAGTCCCATTAAGTCCCTCAGTTTTCGGTCGAGCCCCGCTAAGGCCCACCGTACCCGAGGGCGGGCACCGGTCAGTCAGTCCAGGTCGATGTGCTCGGTCGGTCCCGCGCCCGCTCCGCCGTCGTCCTTCTTCGCGCCGCCGGAGGCACTGCCGGACGCGCCGGAGGTCCGGCCGGACGCCGGGCCGTCCGCCGTCCAGCGGCGTTCGGCGCCCTCGACCGCCGAGCGGTAGGCGGCCAGCAGCTCGCCGCCGGCCGCGGCGAGGTGGTCGAAGACGTCCGGGTTGCGCTCGATGACCGGCTCGACCACGGCCCTGGCCTGGCCGATCAGCTGCTGTACGGCGCTCTGCGCGGCCGCGCCGGGCAGGGAGGACTGAAGGGAGGCGACCTTGTCGGCGACGGCGTCGACCAGCTTGCGCAGCTCCTCGGCGGCCGAGCCGGGCGGCGCCCCATGGGCGGCGCGGCGGCGCGCCTTCTCCGCGGCGAGGTCCTCGGCACACGCGTCGGCCCAGGCATCCGCGTCGGGTGCGGGGCGCTCGGTGGCTTCGCTCATGGCGGGCTCCAGCTGCTGAGGAGAAGGGTCTGTCCTTCCGACGTTACCCGAACGGGGGTACGGCGTTCAGGACGTCCGGGGCCACAGGTCGGGGTCCGGGGTGAACCGGATCCTCAACACGCCGTCGGTGAGCCCGGCGCCGGAGACCGTGCAGCGGCGCAACGCGGAGGGCAGGGGGGCGATCCGGCGGAACGGTCCGGCGGTGAGCAGGAGTTCGTCGCCGCGCCGCACCAGGCCGAGCTCCTCCTTGCGGGCGCCGGGCAGCGGCAGGTGCCACACCAGGACGCCGTCGCCGGCCAGCCGGTCCTCGACGTGCCAGGGCTCGGGCCGGGCGGACCCGTCCTTCCCTTCCCACGGCCCAATCTCGCCGGTCGGTCCGTCGATCAGCTCGTCCAGCTCCTCCGTGCCCCGCGGGTCGCGGCCCAGGTGCGGGACCTCGTGCAGCGGTACGTCCTCGAACTCCTGGGCCAGCTCCTTGAGCGCGCACTGCTGGTGCCCGGAGAGCGCGGCGAGGAAGCGGTCCGCCGAGCCGGTGGGCAGGACGCGGTTGGCGATCACCGCGTCCGTGGTGAGCTCGTGCAGCGCCAGACCGAGGCGGGCGGTGCGCAGGGCGGCGACGCCCGCCGCGCCCGGCTCGGCGACCAGCCGTACCGTCGTCGCCGGGTCGCGCACCACGGCTTCGACGGCGGCGAGCTCCGCGTCCCAGCGGGCGGCCGTCTCGTACAGCCACCGCGCGGGCATCGGGACCCCGGCGAGCTGGGCGAGGACCGGGCGCAGCGAGCGGGCGGCCTGCCGCTCGGGCGGCAGCAGCCGGCGCAGATAGCGGCGCAGCTGCCCGGGCAGGGCGAGCACGGCGATGCTCTGGTGGACCGGGGGCATGTCGACGACGACCAGGTCGTGGCCGCCGGCGGCCGCCTCGCGCACCGCCTTGAGCAGGGCGAGCTGCTCGGCGCCGGGCAGCTCGGTCAGCTCCTCGGCGTCCAGGCGCCCGGCGCCCAGGAGCTCCAGGGCGGCTCCGGCGCGGTCCTGGAGGGCGAGCAGTTCGGTGCGGAAGTCGGCGCCGGAGTCGACGCGGACGACGTCGAGGCCGGGCGGCTCCTCGCCGTCGAACAGCCGGGGCGTCGGGTCCTCGCGGTCGGCGGTCAGGAGCAGGGCGCGCTCACCGCGCCGGGCGGCCGCGAGCGCGGTCGCGGCGGCGACGGTGGTGCGGCCCGCGCCGCCGGGACCGGTGACGAGGACCGTACGCACGTCAGGCCTTCTCGGCCCCGTCGGCGCCGCCGGCCGCCGCGCCGCTCTCGACGCGCTTCTTCAGTCCGGCGAGGGCGCGGTCGATGATGACCTTCTCGGCCTTGCGCTTGATCATGCCGAGCATGGGGATCTTGACGTCCACGGTCAGCTGGTAGGTGACCTCGGTGTGGCCGCCGGGGGCGTCGGCGAGGCTGTAGGAGCCGTCGAGGGCGCGCAGCATCTGGGACTTGACCAGGCTCCAGCTCACCTTGCGGGAGCCGTCCCAGGTGTACTTGAGGGTGTGGTCGTCCTTGATGGCGCCCGCGTCCAGCACCAGGCGGACCTGCTCGGCGCGGCCCTCGGCGTCCCGCGACAGCACCTCGGCCTCCTTCACCTCTCCGGTCCACTGCGGGTACCGGGCGAAGTCGGCGATCACCCCCATCACCTCGGCAGGTGCCGCCTCGATGGTGATAGACGAGCTGGTGTGTTCCGCCATCGTCGTGGCTCCTCCAGTGCGCGGGCCGGTGTGTGGGGGTCGGTAGACGTGCAGGCTATCGCGTGCGGCCGGGGCCTCTCGCCGGTGCCCGGGTCACCACTGGAGCGCGAAGGGCCGGGAAGTGGCGGCGAAGTGGCCGACGTTCACGCATTCGGTGCGGCCGATCCGGACCCGGCGGGCGAGCGGCTGGTGGACGTGGCCGAAGAGGGAGTAGCGGGGCCTGGTCTTCCGGATGGCTTCGAGCAGGGCGCGCGAGCCGCGCTCGAAGCGGCGCGCGACGGTGTCGTAGACGAGCTCGGGGACCTCCGGCGGGATGTGCGAACAGAGCACGTCGACCTCACCGAGCGCCTCGACCTTGGCCGCGTACTCCTCGTCGGAGATCTCGTAGGGCGTGCGCATCGGGGTGCGCAGTCCGCCGCCCACGAAGCCGAAGACCCACCCGCCGATCTCGACCCGCTGCCCGTCCAGGACCGTGGTGCCCGGACCGGCGTACTGCGGCCAGAGGGTCGGTATGTCGACATTGCCGTAGGTGGCGTACGTCGGGGTGGGGAAGGCGGCGAACATCTCGGCGTACTGCTTGCGGACCGCCGCCTCGATGGCGGCCTCCCGGTCGAGCCCGGCCCACAGCGAACGGCCCAGCTCACGGGCCTCCTCGAAGCGGCGGGCGGTGCGCAGGGCGACGATCCGGTGGGCGTTCTCGACGCCGAAGAGGTCGGGAAAGATCCCGCGCGAGTGATCGGCGTAGTCGAGGAAAAGGACGAGGTCACCGAGGCAGAGCAGGGCGTCGGCGCCGTCGCCCGCCTTCGCCAGGCCCTCGGCGTTTCCGTGCACATCGCTGATCACATGTACTCGCATGCAGCCACCCTAGGCCGCCGGACCTGCGGTTACTTCCGAGTCGCGAAAGGAGTGGACTACTGTGCGTGAAGCGGCGCGAAATCCGTGTGACGCAGCGAACATCTGGCCAGGACCCCCTATCGGGAACCCACTACCGGTGGGTAACGTCCGGGCAGTCCAGTCGTGCTCGGAGCAGACCCCCAACAAGTTGCTCCGGGCACCTGCCCGATCTTGGACCGCAGCCGGTGCGTCACACAGAGCCGTGGCACCGGCGCCCGATGAGGAGCAGCAGTCTTGCGCGAGTTCAGCCTTCCGGCCCTGTACGAGGTCCCCACGGACGGCAACCTGACGGATCTGATCCGCCGCAATGCCGCTCAGCATCCCGATGTCGCGGTCATGGGCCGCAAGGTCGCGGGACGCTGGACCGACGTCACCGCCACCCAGTTCCTCGCCGAGGTCCGCGGCGTGGCCAAGGGCCTCATCGCCGCCGGCGTCGAGCCCGGCGACCGGGTGGCCCTGCTGTCCCGTACCCGCTACGAGTGGGTGCTGCTCGACTTCGCCATCTGGAGCGCGGGCGGGGTCACCGTCCCCGTGTACGAGACGAGCTCGCCCGAGCAGATCCAGTGGATCCTCGGCGACTCCGGCGCGACCCTGTGCGTGGTGGAGACCGAGGCGCACCTGGCGTCCGTCACCGCCGTGCAGTCGGCGCTGCCCGCCCTCAAGGGCGTCTGGCAGCTGGAGGCGGACGCGGTGGCGCAGCTCACCGCGGGCGGCTCGGACATCTCGGACGAGCTGCTCGACCAGCGGATGTCCTCGGCGCACGCCGACGACCCGGCGACCATCGTCTACACCTCGGGCACCACCGGCCGCCCCAAGGGCTGTGTGCTGACCCACCGCGCCTTCTTCGCGGAGTGCGGCAACGTGGTCGAGCGCCTCAAGCCGCTCTTCCGCACCGGCGAGTGCTCGGTCCTGCTCTTCCTGCCCGCCGCCCACGTCTTCGGGCGGCTGGTCGAGGTGGCGTCGGTGATGGCGCCGATCAAGCTCGGCTGCGTACCGGACATCAAGAACCTCACCGACGAGCTGGCCGCCTTCCGGCCGACGCTGATCCTCGGTGTGCCGCGGGTCTTCGAGAAGGTCTACAACGCGGCGCGCGCCAAGGCGCAGGCGGACGGCAAGGGCGCGATCTTCGACAAGGCCGCGCACACCGCGATCGCCTACAGCCGCGCGCTCGGCACCCCGCAGGGCCCTTCGCTCGGTCTGAAGATCAAGCACAAGGTCTTCGACAAGCTGGTCTTCAGCAAGCTGCGCGCGGTGCTCGGCGGCAAGGGCGAGTACGCGATCTCCGGCGGCGCCCCGCTGGGCGAGCGGCTCGGCCACTTCTTCCGGGGCATCGGCTTCACGGTCCTGGAGGGCTACGGCCTCACCGAGTCCTGTGCCGCGACCGCCTTCAACCCGTGGGACCGCCAGAAGATCGGCACGGTCGGCCAGCCGCTGCCGGGCTCCGTGGTGCGCATCGCGGACGACGGCGAGGTGCTGCTGCACGGCGAGCACCTGTTCACGGGGTACTGGAACAACGAGGCGGCGAGCGCCGAGGCGCTGGCCGACGGCTGGTTCCACACCGGGGACATCGGCACCCTCGACGAGGACGGCTACCTCGCGATCACCGGCCGCAAGAAGGAGATCATCGTCACGGCGGGCGGCAAGAACGTCGCCCCGGCGGTGATCGAGGACCGCATCCGCGCGCACGCGCTGGTCGCGGAGTGCATGGTGGTCGGTGACGGGCGGCCGTTCGTGGGCGCGCTGGTCACGCTGGACGAGGAGTTCCTGGCCCACTGGGCCGCGGACCACGGCAAGCCGGCCGGTTCCTCGGCGGCCTCGCTGCGGCAGGACGCGGAGCTGCTGGCGGAGGTGCAGCGGGCGGTCGACGACGGCAACGCCGCGGTCTCCAAGGCGGAATCGGTGCGGAAATTCCGCATTCTCACCTCCCAGTTCACGGAGGAGGCGGGGCACATCACCCCGTCGCTGAAGCTGAAGCGCAACGTCGTGGCGAAGGACTTCGCCGACGAGATCGAGGCGATCTACGCCCACTGACCAGGCCGGTCCGTTCAGGGCGGGCCCATCAGGCCGGTCCGCTCAGACCGGGGCGTCCTCCGCGAGGACGCGCTGGACGTTGCGTTCGGCGAGCGCCGTGATCGTGACGAACGGGTTGACGCCGATGGAGCCGGGGATGAGGGCTCCATCGGTGACGTACAGGCCCGGATACCCCTTCACCCGCCCGTAGTCGTCGGTCGCCCGCCCCAACGGGCAGCCGCCGAGCGGGTGGTAGCAGAAGCCGTCCGCGAACGGGGTGCCGTTGCCGAACAGGTCGTACCGGTACATCGTCGCGTTCCTGAGGTTGATCCGGTCGAAGAGCTTCTTCGTGGCGTCGACCGAGGGCTGGTTCTGCGCCCTGGTCCAGTTGAGCTTCACGGAGTCGCCGGCCCGGTCGTACGAGAAGGTGCCGCGCTGCGGGTTCCTGGTGATCGCCAGATAGAGGCTCACCCAGTGCTCGAAGCCCATCGGCAGCGGGGCGATCTCGGCGAAGACCGGGTTGGCGGCGTTGTCCCAGTCGTCGATGCCCAGGGCGGGCATGGTGGACTCGTCGGCGCCCACGGTTTCCCACACGTGGTTGGCGCGGGCGGTCATGATGTTGCCGTTGGGGCCCCAGCCGGTGCCGACGGCCGCGTCCAGGGCCGGCAGCGTGCCCTTCTCGCGGGCGCGCACCAGCAGTTCGGTGGTGCCGAGGCTGCCGGCGCCCAGGAAGAGCCTGCCGCAGCCGATCTCCCGGGTCTCCACGACCTTGCCGGTCAGGTCGGTGCGGTCGGCGGTGACGACGTACGTGCCGTCCGGCTCCCGGCGGATCGCGCGGGCGTGGTGCAGGGTCTCGATGGTGACGTTGCCGGTGCCCAGCGCGGCGGCGAGGTAGGTCTTGTCGAGGGATCTCTTGCCGTGGTTGTTGCCGTAGATGACCTCGCCCGCGAGGGCGGAACGGGTGGCGGTGCCGGCGGCTTCGCGCTGCATGTAGCCGAAGTCGTAGACGTTGGGGACGAAGACGGTCTTCAGCCCGGCATTCTGGGCCGCCTTGCGGGAGGTACGGGCGAACCTGTACCACTCGGTGGACTCGAACCAGGCCGGGTCGACGGAGTTGACGCCGAGCATGGCGTTGGCGCGCGGGAAGTACGTGGCGTACATCTCGGCGGCGTCGACCTGCGGCAGGACCTGGGTGAAGTAGTCGCGGCGCGGGGTGACGGCCATGCCGCCGTTGACGAGCGAGCCGCCGCCGACGCCGCGGCCCACGTACACGGACATGTCGCCGTGGTTCACGCGGTCGAGGACGCCCGGGTAGGGGCTGATGGCCCTGTTGACGACATCCAGCCAGAGGAACGTGGCGAGAGGTGCCTCGGTGCGGGTGCGGAACCACATGGACCGCTGGTCCGGGGCGGAGGTCGAGCAGAAGACCGTGCCGTCCTGGGCGGGGGTGTCCCAGAGGCGGCCCATCTCCAGGACGAGCGTGTGGACGCCGGCGCGGCCGAGCCTGAGGGCGGCGACGGCCGCGCCGTAGCCGGAGCCGATGACCAGGGCGGGGGTGTGGGTGGGGGGCTGCGCCTGCGCGGCGCGGGCGGGGTCGAGGGTGATTCTGGGCAGGCCCAGGAGGGCGGCCGTCTGGAGGGCGCCGAGACCCAGGAGGTGACGGCGCGTCAGGTTTGGTGTCATGCGCGCAGCATGGGCGGAATTCGGGCTTCCGCCCAGCGGTCACGTTGTCTTAAATCTGAGTGACCGTCAGGGGTGGGAGTGTGCGGGGGCCCGGGGGTTGTCTGCGGCGGGGTGGTGACCCACTCGCGCAGTTCCCCGCGCCCCCTGGGTGCCAGGACTTCGCCTGCGGCCGGGCGGGGTAGCCGGCCGCGCAGTTCCCCGCGCCCCTAGGTCGTTCGTCGCCCGCGGGCCGGTGCGTGGCTGGCCGCGCAGTTCCCCGCGCCCCTGGGAGGTTTGCCGTCTGCGGGCCGGTGGGGGCTTGTCGCGCAGTTCCCCGCGCCCCTGGGGGTTGGCCGTAGCCAGAGAACCCAGCTCAGCCACAGGCCTTTAGGGGCGCGGGGAACTGCGCGACCAGCCCACCACTCAGCCGCAGACGAACGAAAGCCACCGGGCACGGCAGCACCGCCCGCAGGGACGTACTGCCCAGGGGCGCGGGGAACTGCGCGACCAGCCCACCACTCAGCCGCAGACGAACGAAAGCCACCGGGACGCGGCAGCACCGCCCCGCAGGGACGTACTGCCCAGGGGCGCGGGGAACTGCGCGAGCAACCCTCGACTCAGCCGCAGACGAAAGCCGGGCCAGAAAGGGGCGCGGGGAACTGCGCAGGCGAGCCGCACACGACCCGCGCCCGAGCACCCGGCCCGGCCACCGCCACCCCCCTCACAGCACCCCCTTCAACCCCTCCGCCAACAAATCCCACCGCCACTTCTCCTCCACCCACGCCCTCCCCCGCTCCCCCATCCGCCGACGCAGGTCAGGGTCCTGGAGGAGGGTGACGATCCGGGAAGCCGACTCCTGCGCCGAGCCCCCGCGCACCACGAACCCCGTCTCCCCCTCCAGCACCGCGTCCGGCGCACCCCCCGAGTCCCCCGCCACCACCGGCAGACCCGTCGCCGAGGCCTCCAGGTAGACGATGCCCAGGCCCTCCACGTCGAGGCCGCCGCGTCGGGTGCGGCAGGGCATGGCGAAGACGTCGCCGGCGCCGTAGTGTGCGGGCAGCTCGGCCCACGGGACGGCGCCGGTGAAGCGGACCGAGGAGGCGACCCCGGTCTTCTCGGCGAGGGCGCGGAGCTCCTTGCCGTACGGCCCGCCGCCCACGATCAGCAGCACCGCGTCCGGCACGCGCGCGAGGATCGACGGCATCGCGAGGATGAGGGTGTCCTGGCCCTTGCGGGGCACGAGGCGCGAGACGCAGACCACGACGGGCCGGTCGGTGAGGCCCAGACGGGCCCGGACCTCGTCGCCGCCCGAGCCGGGGTGGAAGGTCTTCTCGTCGACGCCGGGCGGCAGTTGGACCATCCGGTCGGCGGCCCGCGCGGTGAGTGCGGCGGAGATCCGGGAGCGGGTGTACTCACCCAGGTACGTGATCGTGTCCGTGCCCTCGCCGATGCGCCGCAGCAACTGCCGCGAGCCCGGCAGCTGGGCCCAGGCCGCCTCGTGCCCGTGCGTGGTGGCGACCAGGCGTTCCGCGCCCGCCCGGCGCAGCGCGGGCGCCATCAGGCCGAGCGGCGCCGCGGCCCCGAACCACACCGAGGAGCAGCCGTGCTCCTTGAGCAGGCCGACCGCGCGCCGGGTCACCCGGGGCGTGGGCAGCAGCATCGTGGTGCGGTCGCGCACCACGGTGAAGGGCTGCTCGGCGTCGAAGGCGGCGGTCGCCTCGGCGCCCTCGCGGCCCCGCTTCCAGGTGGAGGCGTAGACGACGAGCTGCTCGGGGTCCAGGCGCAGCGCCATGTTGTGCAGGAACGCCTGGATCCCGCCCGGGCGCGGCGGGAAGTCATTGGTCACGATCAACGTCTTGTGCATCGCCGCCGACAGTACCCAACGGCCCCGCCTCGTCGCTCGTGCCGGTCCCCGCCCGGCATCATGACTGCGGCGGGCGAAAGGCCCGATCCACGCGATACAGGGACGGGGTGTGCATGTCGGAAGGAAGCGGCACAGGGCGCGCGAGGAGCGTGCCGGGACTCCTCGCGGTGTTCGCCGCCACCCGGTGCCTGCTGCTGCTCTGCGTCCTGCGGGTGCTGGTCGTGCCGGGTCCGGACGTCACCAGCGACGTGTCGGTGATCTACCAGGGCTGGTACGAGGTGCTGCGGACCGGTACGTATCCGCTGGACGACGTCACCTGGCAGTACCCGCCGGCCGCCGCGCTGGCGATCCTCTCCCCCGCGGCCCTGCCCTTCCTCGACTACGCCTCCGCCTTCTTCGTCCTGGCGCTCCTCGCCGACGTCCTGGTCCTCGGGCTGCTGCTGTACGCGGGCGGGCGCCCCGGCGGGTCCCGCGCGGGGGCCCGGCTCTGGGTGTGGGGCGTACCGCTGCTGGGGCCCACCGCGTACGCGCGCTACGACCTACTAGTGACGGCGGTCGCGGTGGCCGCGCTGCTGGCCGGGGCGCGCCGACCGCGGGTGCTGGGGGCGCTCGCCGCGTTCGGCGCGCTGCTGAAGGTGTGGCCGGTGCTGCTGCTCGTCCGGGCACCGCGCCGGGCGTGGGCGGCGGCGGCCGTCACCGCGGGCGTCTTCCTGCTCGCCTGCCACGCGGTCGCGCCGGGCGCGTTCGCGTTCCTCACCTTCCAGCGCGACCGGGGCACCGAGGTGGAGTCGCTCGGCGCCCTGGTCTTCCACGTGGCCCGCCATCTGGGCTGGCGGGGCCGGGTGCAGCTCAACTACGGGTCGGTGGAGTTCCTCGGTCCATACGTACCGCTGGTCTCCACGCTGGCGATGGCGCTCACGGGGCTGGCGTTCGGCTGGCTGCTGCTGTGGCGGCTGCGGGCGCGCCGCACCGGCCCCGGCACCCTGGCGGACGCCGCCTTCACGGCCGTGCTGCTCTTCACCACCACCAGCCGGGTGATCAGCCCGCAGTACCTGATCTGGCTGGTGGGCCTCGCGGCCGTGTGCCTGGTCGTGCGCCGCTCCCCGATGGCGCGCCCCGCGTATCTGGTATTGGCGGCGGCGGCGGTGACCCTGCTGGAGTTCCCGATCTGGTTCTCGCACGTGGTGGCGAGCGACTGGCTCGGGGTGCTGCTCCTGTCCGTCCGCAACGGGCTTCTGGTGGCGGCGTCGGTGACCGCGTGCCGCCGCTTGTGGCGCGCCACGGTCCCCCGTCCCCCGCTGCCGGTTCAGCAGGTCCGCACGAGGGTCTTCTCGGTCCTGGTGCGCTGAGCGGTCCACGGCCCGGCCGGTGGCGGTGGCGAGGGCCGCGCCGCGCACGCCCAGGCCGCAGCCGAGGAGCGGCGGCGGGTCGAGGGCGAGGGCCGGCGCGCCGGCGAGGATCGCGGCCCTGGAGGGATGAGTGGGGTTCGTCAGGCCAGTTCTTCGCGGACGTAGGCCCGCCACAGGGCCGTGAACTCCCTTGGTGTGGTGCCCAGTTGGTCGTTGAGGGCCTTCTCCAGCGCGCCCTCGCGGTGCTTCTGGCCGCCCACCTGCGCGTAGAGCGCGGCGAGCTTCGCCTCGCCCCAGCGCTGGGCGATCAGACGGCACGCCAGCCAGCCGCCCTCGTACGCGCGCGCCAGCCGGTCCGCGCCGCCCTCGAAGCCGAAGTCGGCGTCGGCGGGCAGGTCGCCGGGCGGGCCGTCGCGCCGCACCGCCTCCTGGAGCTCCGGGGCGGCCTCGGCGGGCGTGCGCCCGGTGCCTCGGTAGCCGACCCAGTCCGCGTAGCCCTCCGAGAGCCACATCGGGGTCGCGGAGGAGGTGCGGGTGCGGGTGGCGACATGGGTGGTCTCGTGGGTGAGGACGACCCGTTGGCCGAGATCGCCCAGGACGCCGTACGCCTCGGGGTTGACGATCACCCGGTCCGCGGGCGCCGCCCCGGCCGCGCCCGCCTCGCCGGTGGTGACCGCCGCGATCCCCCGGTACGAGGCCGGGGGCGCGGCGAGCAGCGCCGCCATCGCGTCGAGCGAGCCGGGCACCAGGACCACCACCCGGCCCGCCCAGCGGCCGGGCCAGGCGGCCGAGACGGCGGGCACCGCGCGGTCGGCGGTGTTTGCGATCCGCTGGAGGGTCCGCCGCTCCTGGCCGACGCCGAGCACCAGGCTGTGCGCGCCGCGCACCACCGACACCGGGCCCTGGCGCCACAGCGGTTCGGCCGCGCCCTCGCCCGCCCGGTCCCCCGTGACGTACCAGCGCCCGGCCCGCTCGTCGAGGTCCACCACCCGGGCCGAGGTCACCGGCGCGCTGTCGTACCCGGTGAGCCGGTAGCGCAGCTCGACCCGGGCGGTGGCGCGGTCGCCCCGGCGGCTGACGCCGGTGACCCGGTACGCCCAGGCGCTCAGCGGCACCTGGCGCAGATTGGCGAACTCGGCGCGCTGGGCGTCCCGCAGACCCGCCGCGCCCGGGTCCAGGGCGGCCAGATAGCCGCGCTCGTCGTGCCCGAGGACGGCCGCCGCCCGGCCGTCCAGCGTGCGCTGCACCTGGCCGGTGACGGGGTCGGGGGCCGGGGCGGGGGACGCGCAGGCGGACACGGACAGCAGCGCGGCGAGACCGTATCCCGCCGTGCGCCGTCGCCCTGTGCCGCTCAGCCAGCCGTCCGCCATCCCCCCGATCGTACGGTCACACCCGGGTGATCGAGGAGATGGGCATCATGCCCACCGGGTCGTAGCGCACCGGCGCGCCCGGGTAGGGGGCGTGGATGACCTGGCCGTTGCCCACGTACATCCCGATGTGGCTGGCGTCGGAGCGGTAGGCGACCAGGTCCCCGGGCTGCGCCTCGGCGAGGGAGACCCGCCGCCCGGCGTACCGCTGCGCCTGCGAGGTGCGCGGGAGCCCGACGCCCGCGTGCGCGTAGGACCACTGCATCAGGCCCGAGCAGTCGAAGCCGGAGGGCCCGTTGGCGCCCCACACATAGGGCCGGCCCACCGCCTGGCGGGCCGCCGCCACCGCGGCCGCCGCGCGCCCGGAGGCGGGCACCGCCCCGCTCAGGTCGGGCAGCGCGCCGCGCCCGGAGCGCGAGACCCGGTCGAAGGCGGCCCGCTCGGCGCTCGGCAGCGCGAGCAGCACCCGGCGGGCCTCGGCGAGCTTGGACTCGACGGTCCGCTTGTGCCGGGCGACCTCCAGACGGCTGCGCTCCAGCTCGGCGAGCTTGCGGGTGGCCTCGGTGCGCTGCTGGCCGATCCGCCGCTGCTCGTGCTGGAGTTCGCGCAGCTCGGTGCTCTGGCGCTCACCGATCCGGTCGAGGGCCGCCGCCTTGTCGAGATACGTGTCGGGGTCCTCGGAGAGCAGCAGCGCGATCGAGGGGTCGAGGCCGCCCGAGCGGTACTGGGCTCCGGCGATCGCGCCGAGCGCGCCCCGCATCCGGTTGATGCGCTCCTGGCCGCGCGCGACGCTGTCCTGCGCGTGCTTGACCTGCTCGCGCAGGAGGTCGGCGCGCTCGTCCGCCTTGTTGTACTGCTCGGTGGCCTCCTCCGCCTGGGCGAAGAGCCGGTCGACCCGCTCCTTGCCGGTGTCGGCCGGTTCGGCGCCGGCGGGGGCCGCGAAGGCCGCGGCCGCGGTGGCCGCCGCGGCGGACAGGACGGTGACCCGGGTGCTCTGGGAGAGCCCGGACTGCGTGGGACGGCGATGGGACGCCACGGGAAGCCGCACTCCTTCCGCTGGTGCGGGCCCCTGCCGCCCGGGCGGGCGGACGAGTTCGGACGATCACGGGGAACCGCACGCCGGAGAGTAGTCGGACGAGCACACGGGGTCCAAAGACCAAGATGTGTACGCACAGTGACGCCCCGCCGGAGAACACAGGTCACCGGCGGGGCGTGGCGTCAGCGCGCGTTGCCGGAATTCGCCCGTTCGGAGGGCGGTGGCAACCGAGTTGTTATACGGCGGGCCGCGGGGCCCGGACCTCAGGCGATGCGGACGCCGAACTGGAACGGCATGTTGCCCATGGCCTCGTAGCGGACGTTGGCGCCCGGCTTCGGGGCGTGCAGCACCTGGCCGTTGCCGGCGTACAGGCCGACGTGGTGCAGGTCGCCGTAGAAGAGGACCAGGTCGCCCGGCTTGAGCTGGCTGCGGCCGATCTGGGTGCCCGCGCCGGCCTGGGCCTGCGAGGTGCGGGGGATGGAGATGCCCGCCTGGCGGTAGGCCCAGGAGGTGAGGCCGGAGCAGTCGAACGAGGCGGTGCCGGTGGCGCCGTACACGTACGGCTTGCCTATCTGCGTCTGGGCGGCGGCCAGGGCCGCGGCGCCGCGGCCGGAGGCGGGCGCCTCGTGGCCGAGGTCGACGCGCTCGTTGGTGCGGTTGGCGCGCGCGTCGTCGGCGGCGAGCGACGCCTTCTCGGCGGCGGTCAGCGAGTTGAGGAGCTTCTGCGCGGCGGCGAGCTTGGTCTGGGTCTCGGCCTTCTTGGTGCCGAGCTCCTTGCGGGTGTCCGCGAGGTCCTTGAGCTTGTCCTGGGCCTCCTTGCGCTGCTGCGCCAGGCTGCGCTGCTTCTCCTGGATCTTCTGGAGCGCCTCGGTCTGCTTGGCGCTCAACTGGTCCAGGGAGGACGCCTTGTCCAGGAAGTCGTCCGGGTTGGCGGAGAGGAAGAGCTGGACCGAGGGGTCGATGCCGCCCGAGCGGTACTGCGCGGAGGCCATCGAACCGAGGCCGTCGCGGAGCTTGTTGAGCTCGTCCTGGCCGCGGGCCACCTTGTCCTGGAGCGCGCCGACCTGCTTCTCCAGCTGGTCCTGCTTCTCCTTGGCGCCGTTGTACTTCTCGGTGGCCTGCTCGGCCTCGTCGTAGAGCTTGTCGACCTTGGACTTCACTTCGCTCTTCGACGGCTTCGGGTCCGCCTGCGCGGCCTGGGACGTGAGAGCGACGGCTGCGGCGGCGGTCGCGGTGAGCACGGTCACGCGGGTGCGGCTCGCAGGCTTGGGTCGACGGTGGGACGCCACGAAGGCGAGCTCCTTCTTCCTCAGCGCCGAACAGCGAAGGACTCGGCGGTACCTCCACGGCCACCCGGACGAGTGATCAACCGCGTGAAGGTTCGAGCCGACCCTAGTGACCTCCCTGTGATCAGTTCAAATCCTGATAGGAAAAAACTCGGTCGACAGAAGGATTCTTTACAGTCATCCCACGCGTAGTAATGGGCACTTGACAGAGCGCTGGGAACCGATCGCCCGAATTCGGGCATTGAACGCAGGAGTTGCTAGACGCGCGAAAGCCGCTTCAAGAGCATGACGGACGCAACCGGACGCGCCCCGGCCTTCGCCACTCCGTCGGCCACCTCGCGGTCGGTCGAGACGACCACCACCGGCCGCCCGGACGGCTCCGCCCGCACCAGCTGGCGGATCAGCTCGTCGGCGGTCACCCCCGGCTTGGAGAAGAGCACCCGGACGCCTCGGGGCGGCGCCAGCAGCACCGGCGCGGCCAGCTCCGCGCCGTCGAAGACGCAGGTGACCTCGGCGCCGGTCTGCGCGGCGAGCACGGAGAGACCGCCGAGCAGCCGCAGCCGCTGCTTCTCCAACGGCATCGTCGGATAGCCGGTCTTGGTGACGTTGTAGCCGTCCACCAGCAGATGCACCTGCGGCAGCGCGAGCAGCTGGTCGAGCAGCGCCGGATCGGTCTCGGAGAGCGCCCGGGCCGCGATGTCCTTCGGGGTCATCTGCCCCGGTTCGACCGCTTCCACGGTGTCGGCGGGCCGTACCGAGGCCGGGGGCAGGGCGAGTTCGCGCCGCAGCCCGGAGGCGGCGTCCAGGACCGTGTCGAGGAGCAGCCGCAGCCGCATGTCCTCGATCGAGCGTCCCTCGCGCACCGCGCGGCGGCTCGCCTCGGCGGACGCCTCGGCCTCGGTGAGCCGGGTCCTGATCCGCCGCGACTCGCTCTCGGCGGCGGCCACCCGGGCCGCCGCCTCCGCTCTGATCCCGTCGATCTCCCCGGTGACCTTGCGCAGGGCGGCCTCGCCGCGCTTGACGTCGCTGAGCGCGCTGCGCAGTTTGCGCTGGAGCGCCTCGGCCTCCTTGCGGGCGGCGGCCAGGTCGGCGCGGAGCTCCTCCTGCTCGGTGCGCAGCCGCTCGTGCGCCTCGTCGAGCTCCCGGCGCAGCCGTTCCAGCTCGCGCCGGCCCTCCTCGTCGGCCCGCTCGGCATCCGCCCGCTGGGCCTCCTCGCCGGCCGCCGCGACCAGCTTCACCCAGCCGACGGGGCGCAGGACGTACGCGGCGGCCGCCACGTCCACGGGGTCGGCGGCCGCGGGCGGCGCGCCGGACTCCAGCGCGCCCGCCAGCTCCGGCTGCGCCTCCTTGAACCGCTCCCCGATCCGCTGCCGGAAGACCGGGTCGGACTCCAGTGCCGCGGCCATGGCGGTGCCGGCGAACTTGGCCCGACGCGTCCGGGTGAAACGGGCGTACTGCCGCAACTGGGGCGGCAGTTCGGCGACGGTCAGCCCCCCGAAGGCGTCCGAGACCAGTGCGACGACCCGGCGCCGCACCCCTTCGGGCAGCGGTCGGTCGAGCACCTCGGCGGGGCCGTCACCGGCAGCACCGGCCGGTTCGGCACCGCTTGCATGCTCCACGATCCGTCACCTCAACTGTCGTCCGTCACTCACCGGGCGGGTTCACTCGGAGCCGGCACCCGGCCTGTCCACCAGCTCGATCTGGTCCACCGCGTTGCACCAGCGGCAGCGCACCGACTCGATGGTCTCACTGACCACCTCGCGTTCCTCGACCTTCGGCTCTCCGGCGAGGTCCAGATGGACGTACTCGACGACCTTGGACGAGCGGGTCACGTCGAAGCGGGTCAGATTGCCGCAGAGGGTGCAGCGCCACCGCGTGGTGGCGGTGGGCAGGGGAACGCTCGTCATGTGGTGCTGTCCTCTTTTCACGGTCTTCCCACGGTTCGTGTCGAAGATGTGGTCGGGGATCTCGCGGTGCGCCGTCGAACTGCGGATGTACTGCCCGTAACCCTACGGCCTAGCGGGTACCCCCCGGCACGGCGAGGCGGTCTGTACCGTTCGGTCCCGGTACGCCATGCTCTGTTCATGATCAAGCCGAGCGCCGTCCGGGTGGCGGTGGTCCGGGGCCCGACGGTCACCTACGCCGTGCTGGCGACCTGCTGCCTGGTCTTCCTCGTCAGCCCCGTCTCCGGCCTCAACCCCTCCTACGGGACGGGG
Source organism: Streptomyces sp. NPDC043908 (assembly GCF_056435525.1). Taxonomy (NCBI): domain Bacteria; kingdom Bacillati; phylum Actinomycetota; class Actinomycetes; order Kitasatosporales; family Streptomycetaceae; genus Streptomyces; species Streptomyces sp. NPDC043908. Next base: position 40,460 of record NZ_JBWKEI010000010.1, read on the forward strand.
GACGCGCTGCTCGCCGCCCAGAGCGCGTATTTCGCCCGGTGGGGTGTCATCCCGAACGAACTCACGGCCGGTGACCCCGGCGCGCTCCTCACCCCCCTCACGGCGCTCTTCGTGCACGGCAACTGGCTGCACCTGCTGGGCAACATGCTCTTCCTCTACGTCTTCGGCGTGATGGCCGAGGAGCGCATGGGCAGGCTCGGCTTCGCGCTGTTCTACCTCGGCGCGGGCTACCTCGCCCTGCTCGCGTACGCGGTGGCGCACGCGGCGTCCGACCAGACGCTGGTGGGCGCGTCGGGGGCGATCTCGGGCGTCCTGGGCGCCTTCCTGTACCTCTTTCCCCGGGCCCGGGTGACCAGCCTCTTCCCGTTCCTCTTCTTCCTGCCGCTGCGCTTCCCCGCGGCGCCGGTGCTGGTGTTCTGGTTCGTGCTCCAGTGGCTGGCCGTACGGGCGGCTCCGGCGGGCCCCGGAGTGGCCTATCTGGCCCATCTCGTCGGCTTCGGCCTGGGCTTTCTCTACGCCTGGGTCCGGTTCCGCGGGACGGCTAGAGTGAAACGACCGCAACGGCCGAAGCCGTCGGCGCCGGCCGCCACCGAGGGAGAGAACCAGCCGTGATCACCGCGATCGTGCTCATCAAGACCAGCGTGGACCGGATCCCCGAGATCGCGGAGTCGATCGCGTCGCTGGAGAACGTCAGCGAGGTGTACTCGGTGACCGGCACCTACGACCTGATCGCGCTGGTCCGGGTGGCCCGCCACGACGACCTCGCGGACATCATCCCCGGCCGGATCAGCAAGATCCCCGGGGTCGAGGTGACGGACACGCACGTGGCGTTCCGGACGTACTCCCAGCACGACCTGGAGGCGGCGTTCGCGATCGGCCTCGACGCGTAGCCCTTGAGCGGGCGGCACAGCGGTCCGGGGTGCGTTCCTCAGGCGAACTCCGATGCGGGGCGCATGGGCAACCCCGGACGCGCTGTCGTCCGCGGGCCGTCTGTGGCCGCTCGCGCAGTTCCCCGCGCCCCTTCAGGGCCCGGACTTCGGCTGCGGGCCGGTGGGGCTTCTCGCGCAGTTCCCCGCGCCCCTCAAAGCGCCCCTTCGGGGCGCCCCGGGGATGCCGCGCAGCGGCATTTCAGGGGCGCGGGGAACTGCGCGAGCAACCGACCACGGCCCGCAGAAGACCGCAGGTTTCAGGGGCGCGGGGAACTGCGCGAGCAAGCCGGCACGGTCCGCAGGCGAACGAGGGGGTGGGGGCGCAGCCCCCGGAGGGGGCCGGGGCGTAGTCCCGGGGACGTTACTTCGCCGGGACGCAGCGGCCCCCCTCCACCCGGTACGCCCACTTCGCCCCCTCCCCCACCAACTCCCGCACCGCCCCCACGAACCGCTCCACATGCTCGTCCGGCGTCCCCGCCCCGAAGCTGACCCGGATCGCGTTCAGGGACCGCTGCCCCGGCTCCCCCTCCGGCGCCCCGCACTCCCCCTGCTCCTGCGGCTCCCCGCCGAGCAGCGTCCGTACCAGCGGGTGGGCGCAGAACAGGCCGTCCCGGACCCCGATCCCGTACTCCGCCGACAGCGCCGCCGCGAAGTGCGAGCTGTTCCAGCCGTCCACGACGAACGAGATCACCCCGACCCTCGGCGCGTCGTCGCCGAAGAGGGACAGCACCCGCACCTGCGGCACCGCCGCCAGCCCCTCCCGCACCTTCGCGATCAGGTGCCGCTCCCGCTCCACCAGAGCGTCGAAGCCCGCCTCCGTGAGCGCCTTGCAGGCGGACGCGATGGCGTACACCCCGATCACGTTCGGCGATCCGGCCTCGTGCCGGGCGGCCGTGGTGTGCCACTCGACGTCCACCCCGCCGTCCGCGCGCCGCGCGACCGTACGGGAAGCCCCGCCCCCAGCGAGGTACGGCTCGGCCTCCTGGAACCAGTCCGCGCGCCCGGCCAGCACCCCCGAGCCGAACGGCGCGTACAGCTTGTGCCCGGAGAAGGCGATCCAGTCGACGTCCGACTCCCGTACGGAGACGGGGTGGTGGGGCGCCAGCTGCGCCGCGTCCAGCACGATCCGCGCCCCGTGCGCGTGGGCAGCCGCCGTCAGCTCCCTCACCGGCCACAGCTCGCCCGTGACGTTGGAGGCGCCGGTGACGCAGACCAGCGCCGGGCCGTAGGGCTCGCGGTCGGCCAGCGCGCGCTCCAGGATCGCCACCGCCTGCTGCGGCGTGCGCGGCGCGTCGAGGTACGTGACCTGGGCGTCCCGCCACGGCAGCAGCGACGCGTGGTGCTCGGTCTCGAAGACGAAGACCTGGCAGTCGGCGGGGAGCACCCGGGCCAGCAGGTTCAGCGAGTCCGTCGTCGACCGGGTGAAGACCACCTGGTCGCCGGGGCGGCAGTCGAGGAACTCGGCCACCGTCGCCCGGCTGTTCTCGAACAGGTCGGTGGAGAGCTGCGAGAGGTAGCCGGCGCCCCGGTGCACGCTGCCGTAGTAGGGGGCGTACGCGGCCACGTCGTCCCACACCCGCTGGAGGGCGGGGGCGCTCGCGGCGTAGTCGAGGGCCGCGTACGTCACCTCGCCGCCAGTGACCAGCGGCACGGTGACGTCCCGGCCGAGCACCGGCAGCGGCCCCGCGCAGCAGGCCTCCTCGGCCGGGGACGGAACGGCGGCGGTGGAGACGGGGGCGGAGGTGGACGTGGACGCGTATGCGGACATGGCGGTATCTCCCGGCGGGACAAGCCGAATCGGCTGTGGAACCCCCGGGGCACGGCGGACCGACCGGCGGCGCCGGATGCACGGGGGGTGACCTCGACGTACGCGCGGAGGGCGTACGGAGGTGTACAGAAGAAGGGGCCGGAGGCCCTATCGCATTCGCTTGCTCACGAGACTGCTCCCTTGAGGACCAGGACCCCAGGGGCGCGCCACCCGGAGAACGGGTGCGCAGGGGTCCGCGCTTGCCGCCGACCTCGCTGCCTGCGGCCTGGTCTTCACCCGGGGCACCCCGCCACGGACGGAGGGTTGCCGGACAGCGGGCCGGGGCCGTAGTCGCTGTCACTCATGACCTTGGAAAGCATCCTGCCATACGTCGGCGTACGCGCAAGGCGCGGTCCGGCATCCGGACCGCGCCGTGCGTCACACCTTCGGGCGGCGGCTACGCGTTGCTGGCCGCCACCCACCGCTCCAGGGCCCGTCTGGCCGATCCGGAGTCCACCGACTCGGCCGCCCGGGCGATCCCGTCCCGGATCTGCTCCACCAGGGTGCCCGGGCCCGGGTCGAGCGCGACCAGCGCCGCCGCCGAGTTGAGCAGCACCGCGTCCCGTACCGGCCCGGTCTCCCCGGCCAGCAGCCGCCGGGCCACGTCCGCGTTGTACGAGGCGTCGGCCCCGCGCAGCGCCTCCACCGGCACCAGGTCGATGCCCACGTCCCTGGGGTCGAAGGCCTCCTCGCGCACGGCCCCGTCCCGTACCACCCAGACGCGGGAGGTCGCGGTGGTCGTCAACTCGTCCATGCCGTCGTCGCCCCGGAACACCAGCGCCGAGGAGCCGCGCTCGGCGAGGACCCCGGCCACGATCGGCGCCATCCGGGCGTCCGCGACGCCGGTCGCCTGGGACGTCACCCGGGCGGGGTTGGTGAGCGGGCCGAGGAAGTTGAAGGTGGTGCGGATGCCGAGTTCGCGCCGGGCCGCGGCGACGTACCGCAGGGCGGGGTGGAACTTCACCGCGAAGCAGAAGGTGACGCCCGCCTCCTCGGCGACCTGGACCACCTGCCGGGGCGTGAGGTCGAGGTTGACGCCGAGCTTCTCCAGGACGTCGGAGGCGCCGCTGGCGGAGGACGCGGCCCGGTTGCCGTGCTTGACGACCTTGGCGCCGGTGCCCGCGACCACGATGGCCGACATGGTGGAGATGTTGACGGTCTTCGCGCCGTCGCCGCCGGTGCCGACGATGTCGACGGTCCGGCCGGGCACCTCGATCAGGTTGGCGTGCTCGTACATCGCGCGGACCATGCCGGTGATCTCGGCGACGGTCTCGCCCTTGGCCCGCAGGGCCACCGCGAACCCGGCGATCTGCGCGTCGGTCGCCTCGCCGCGCATGATCGAGTCCATCGCCCAGGCGGTCGCCTCGGCGCTCTGGTCGGTGCCGCTGAGCAGGGCGTCCAGTACGCCCGGCCAGGAGTAGGCCGCCACGCTGTCGCCGCCTGCCGGGGTCACAACGTTCATGGTCCGCTCCTGGGTCCACCGACGGATAGGGAATGGGAACACCCTATCCAGCCCCGGGTACGGCGAAGGGCCCCGTCCATCGCCTGGACGGGGCCCCGTGCTGTGTGGCGTACAGCGTCGCGCTGGGTGGGGATCAGTGGTGGCCGTGGCCGCTGGTGATCTCCTCGTACTCCTCGGCGGTCGGCTTGGCGATCTGGCTCTGCTCGCCGAAGTAACCCTTGTGGAGCTTGACGCGCAGCTTCTCCATGCGGGAGACCTTGCGCTTGACACCGTTCTCGTCGACGGCCGCCGGCAGCTCGGCCGGACGGGTCTGCTCGTGCGCGGTGAGCTTGTACAGCTGGCCCGCGTCGAGCGGCTCGTGGACCTCGACGAACTCACCGTGCGGCAGCCGCTTGATGATGCCGGTCTCGCGACCGTGCAGCACCTTCTCGGCGTCCCGGCGCTGGAGGCCCAGGCAGATCCGCTTGGTGACGATGAACGCGACGACCGGTCCGACGAAGAACGCGATCCGGACGAACCAGGTGATGGCGTTGAGCGACAGGTTGAAGTTGGTCGCCCACAGGTCGTTGCCACCGCCGACCAGCATCACCATGTACGCGGTCACCCACGCCACACCGATACCGGTGCGGACGGGAGCGTTGCGCGGACGGTCGGCGATGTGGTGCTCGCGGGTGTCCTTGGTGATCCAGGCCTCGATGAACGGGTAGGCCGCGATCGCGAAGAGCACCAGCGGGAAGATCACCAGCGGGATGAACACACCGAGGACCAGCGTGTGGCCCCACAGGTTGATCTCCCAGCCCGGCATCACACGGATGAGGCCTTCGGCGAAGCCCATGTACCAGTCGGGCTGGGCGCCGGTCGACACCTGGTCCGGGCGGTACGGGCCGATCTCCCAGATCGGGTTGATCGAGGCGATCGCGGCGATGACCGCGATGACACCGAACACCAGGAAGAAGAAGCCGCCGGCCTTGGCCGTGTAGACGGGCAGCAGCGGGGCGCCCACGACGTTCTTGTTGGTGCGGCCGGGGCCCGCGAACTGGGTGTGCTTGTGGTAGAAGACCAGGATCAGGTGAGTGATCATCAGGCCGAGCATGATGCCGGGCAGCAGCAGGATGTGGACCGAGTAGAACCGGGCCACGAAGTCGCCGCCGGGGAACTCGCCGCCGTAGATGAAGAACGACAGGTACGTGCCGACGACCGGCACGCCCAGGATGGCGCCCTCCATGAAGCGGACGCCGGTGCCCGAGAGCAGGTCGTCCGGGAGCGAGTAGCCGGTGAAGCCGGTGAACATGCCGCAGAAGAACAGCAGGAAGCCGAAGAGCCAGTTGACCTCGCGCGGCTTGCGGAACGCGCCCGTGAAGAAGACGCGCATCATGTGCACGAACATGCCGGCGAGGAAGATCAGCGCCGCCCAGTGGTGGATCTGCCGGATGAGCAGACCACCGCGCACATCGAAGCTGATGTGCATGGTCGAGTTGAACGCCTCGGACATCTGTACGCCCTGGAGCGGAACGTAGGAGCCGTCGTAGACGACCTCGTTCATGCTCGGGTGGAAGAACAGAGTCAGGTACACGCCCGTGAGGATGATGATGATGAACGTGTACATGCAGATCTCGCCGAGCATGAAGGACCAGTGGTCCGGAAAGATCTTGCGCATGTTGGTCTTGGCCAGGGTGTAGATCCCCAGCCGGCCGTCGGCCCAGTCGGCGAACTTCTCGCCCTTGCCGGCCTCGCGGCGTTCGTCAGTCGTGGTGGTGCTCATCCGCGCTCCCAGAAGGCAGGACCGACGGGCTCTTCGAAGTCGCCGAGCGCTTCGAGGTAACCCTCGCTGTTCACGCCGATGCGCAGCTGCGGCAGAGCGTGACCGGCCGGGCCGAAGATGACGCGGGCCCCGTCGGAGAGGTCGAAGGTGGACTGGTGGCACGGGCAGAGCACGTGGTGGGTCTGCTGCTCGTACAGGCTGATCGGGCAACCGACGTGGGTGCAGATCTTCGAGAACGCCACGATGCCCTGGTGCGACCACTCCAGCTCGCGCTTGTCCTTGATGTTCTCCGGCTGGAGCCGGACGATCATCAGGGCGGCCTTGGCGATCTGGGTCTGGAAGTCGTGCTGGTCCTCCTCCAGGCCCTCGGGCTTGGCGAAGGTGAGCGAACCGACGGCCACGTCCTCGGGACGCAGCGGCTCGTTGGTGTTCATGTTGATGAGGGCCTTGCCCTTGGCCCACATCGTCTTGCGCAGCTTGTCCTCGGGCAGGGTGCCCAGGTCGCGCAGGAGCACCACACCGGCCAGCGGCACCATGGCCAGCGCGCCGTACATGGTGTTGCGGATCAGCTTGCGGCGGCCGAAGCCGGACTCGCGGACGCCGTCCGCCCAGTCCTGCATGACCTTCTCGCGGACCTCCGGCGGAGCGGCGATCTCGTGACGGTCGTCCGACATCTCCTCGTCGGCCATCAGCGTGCGGGCCCAGTGGACCGCGCCGGCGCCGATGCAGAACAGCGCGACACCCAGGGTCAGACCCAGGGAGAAGTTCAGCGCGCTGACGTGCCCGAACGGGAAGATGTAGACGATCTTGTCGATCGGGAAGATCACGAAGGACGCGATGAAGGCGACCGTGGCGACCATCGAGAGCATGAAGAGACCGGCGACCACGCGCTCGGAGCGCCTGGCGGCCGCCTCGTCGATGTCCTGGACGCGCGGACGGTGGGGCGGCAGCCCCGGGTCCGCGAACGGGTCGCGGGCGCGCTCGACCGAGCCGTGCTCGGGGTCCTGCTCGCTGGGCAGGTTCTCGGAATTGTCTTGGCTACTCATGACTTCTTGGCCTTAGCGGAGTGGGCCGCGATCCAGATGGCGACTGCGATGAGGGCACCGAGGCCGAAGATCCACGCGAACAGACCCTCACTGACGGGACCGAGGCCCCCCAGCGACAGGCCACCGGGGCTCGCCGTCTTCTCACTGTTCACGGCGTCCAGGTACGCGATGATGTCCTGCTTCTGCTTCTGCGGCATCGTCGTGTCGGGGAAGGACGGCATGTTCTGCGGGCCGGTCTGCATGGCCTCGTAGATGTGCTTCGGGTCCACACCCTCCAGGCTGGGGGCGTACTTGCCGTGCGTGAGCGCACCGCCCTTGCCGGAGAAGTTGTGGCACTGGGCGCAGTTGGTGCGGAACAGCTCGCCACCCTTGGCGATGTCCGCGCCTTCCGGGCTGTACTGCTTCTCGGTCGGCTTGATCGGGCCGGCGCCCAGGGAGGCGACGTACGCGGCGAGCTGGTCGATCTCGGCCTGCGAGTAGATGACCTTCTTCTTCGGCACCTGGGCGCCGGGCTGCTGCGCCGGCATCCGGCCGGTGCCGACCTGGAAGTCCACGGCGGCGGAGCCGACGCCGACCAGGGACGGGCCGTCAGAGGTGCCCTGACCGCCGGTTCCGTGGCAGCTGGCGCAGCCGACGGAGTAGAGCTTCTTGCCCTCGTCGATGGCGAGGGACTGGGCGGTTTCGTCGGCCTTCGCCTTGTCCGCGGGCGCGAACGCGGCGTACAGCCCCCCGGTGGCCGCCAGCGCGAGGAGTAGGACGACGAGCGCCGCCAGCGGATGGCGTCGTCGTGCGGAGAGCTTTTTCACGGATTACCCCGGTGTCAGGATCTTCTGCGTCAGTGCGGGATGGTGTCGGGTCTGCGTGCCCGATTACTTGATCAGGTAGATCGTGGCGAAGAGGCCGATCCAGACCACATCGACGAAGTGCCAGTAGTAGGACACGACGATGGCGGCGGTCGCCTGTTCGTGGGTGAACCTTCTGGCCGCGTAGGTCCTGCCGAGAACCAGCAGGAAGGCGATGAGACCGCCTGTCACATGCATGCCGTGGAAGCCGGTGGTCAGGTAGAACACCGAGCCGTACGGGTCGGAGGACAGCGAGAGGCCGTCCTTCTTCACCAGCTCGGTGTACTCGAAGACCTGGCCTCCGATGAAGATCGCACCCATCACGAAAGTGATCATGAACCAGGTGCGCAGCTTCTTCACGTCGCCCCGCTCGGCGGCGAAGACGCCGAGCTGGCACGTGAGGGAGGAGAGCACCAGGATCGTGGTGTTCGTCGCCGAGAACGGAAGGTTCAGCGAGGACGCCATTTCCTTCCAGTGCTCGGCACCCGTCACCGATCGCAGGGTGAAGTACATCGCGAAGAGGGCCGCGAAGAACATCAGCTCGGAACTCAGCCAGATGATGGTTCCGACGCTGGTGAGGTTCGGCCGATTGACCGACGGGTGCGCGTGCCCGGTTTCTACTGTCGTTGCTGTCGCCACGACCGACATTATGTCGGTCGCTTATCTCGCGCTCACTCCGGGGGGTGCCGTTCGGTGTGTCCGCACCCCGTGTCCTGCCCGAACGGCCCATCCGGGCGCTTGCCGAACCGGTGTTGACACGGTGTCGGACGGAGTAGCATCCGCGCATCGGCTCCCGAGCCCGTACCGCCGTCGAATCGGAGGAACAATGCAGTCGAGCGCCACCGTACTTGTCTACAGCGACGACGCGAACACCCGTGAGCAGGTGCGGCTCGCCGCCGGGCGCAGGCCAGCCTCCGACGTTCCCCCGGTGACCTTCCTGGAGTGCGCGACCCCGCACGCCGTCCTCAAGGAGCTGGACCGCGGCGGCATCGACGTGTGCGTCCTGGACGGGGAGGCCGTCCCGGCCGGGGGCATGGGCATCTGCCGGCAGATCAAGGACGAGATCTTCCAGTGCCCGCCCGTGCTGCTGCTCATCGGGCGCCCGCAGGACGCCTGGCTGGCCACCTGGAGCCGCGCGGACGCCGCGGTGACCCTCCCGGTCGAGCCGGTCGAGTTCGCGGCCGCGCTGGCCGCCCTGCTGCGCCAGCGGCGCCCGGACGGTGCCCTGGCCACCAAGGGCTGATCCCCCCACCCCGACCCCCACCGGGCAGGCCCTAGACCTGCGGTCGCAGCCGGGCGGAGTTCAGCTTGCTCTGCCCGGCCTTCGCGTCGGCCTGGAGCACGCTGCCCTTGCGCCACTTCTCCCAGTCGACGTTCCAGTCGCCGAAGCCGTTGTCGAAGGGCGTCATGTCCTCGCCGATGCTGTTGACGACCTTGACGATGTCGCCCTCGGTCACGGTCTCGAAGAACCAGGCCGCGTTCCCGGTGGACATGCCCGTACAGCCGTGGCTGACGTTCGCCGCGCCCTGCGAGCCCACCGACCAGGGGGCCGCGTGCACGTACTCGCCGCTCCAGGTCACCCGGGTGGCGTAGTAGACCGGCAGGTCGTACGCGTCGGCGCTGCCGGCCGAGATCCCGACCGTCTCCCCGCGCATACGTACGTAGTACTGCTTGCCCAGCACCACCTTGACGCCGTTGCGGGTGGAGAAGCCCGGCTTCCCGGTGGTCACCGGAATGGTATTGATCACTTCTCCGTTGCGTTTGACCGTCATGTAGTGCGTGGCGGCGTCCGTGATGGCCTCGATGCGGTCACCCGTGGTGATCTTCAGGGGCTTGGCGGGACCGCCGTACAGCTTGTCCGCGATCCGCACGCCCTCCAGGCGCGAGGTGGCCCGGACGGTCGCGTGCGCGGGCCAGTAGTCCTTGGGCCGGTAGTGGAGCGTCTTGTCGTCCACCCAGTACCAGGCGCCCTCCACCGAGGGCTTGGACTCGACCTTGAGGGCGCGTTCGACGACCGAGCGGGCCGCCTTGTCCTTCACCGGCTTGCTGAGCTCCGCCGTGATGGGCTGCCCGACGCCGTACTTGCCCGCGTCCGGGCCGAACTCGACCTTCACCGTGTCCTTGGGCGCGGTGGTGTCGAACGTGAGCGTACGGCGCCCCGGAGCGCCGTCCGTGTCCTCCGTGGAGACCACCACCGTGTAGTGGGTCCCGGCGACCAGCGGGGAGGTGGAGTGCCAGCGGTTGCCGTCGCCGTCGAGCTCGCCCGCGAGGTAGCGGCCCGCCGCGTCCGCGGCCGTCACGTCCGTGATCCGGCCGCGGCCGCCCCTGGCGGTGATCTCCAGGGGCTTGTCCGGGTCCGCCTTCGCACTGCCCGCCGGACCGTTGTACGCGACCTGGCCGGCCGCGTCGTACGGCTTGGCCGAGAGCGGGTTGCCGTCGGAGTGGCCGCCGCACCCGGCGGCGCCCGCCCCCAGGGCGGTGACCAGCAGGGTGCAGCCGAGGACGGTACGGGTACGCGGTGCCTGACTCATGCCCACACGTTATGAAGAGCGGACCGGTTCGGCGCGCCGGAGGACTGCAAACGGGCGGCGCACCCCCTGGGCGGCCCGTGAGCGGCCCCCGGGTACGCGGAAGGGCCCCGCGGACTCGTACGAGCCGCGGGGCCCTTCACGGGTGCGTGCGGGGACCTACTGGTTCTGGTTCTCGCCGCGGTAGTACTCGAACACCCAGCCGTAGATGCCGATGAGGATCAGCGGCGCCGAGAAGTACAGCAGCCACCAGCCCATCGCGATGGCCAGGAACGCCAGCGCGCCACCAATGGCGAGCGACAGCGGCTGCCAGCTGTGCGGGGAGAAGAACCCCAGCTCACCGGCGTCGTCCGCGACATCGGCCTCCTTGTCGTCCTGCGCGCCCGCGTCGACCCGCCGGGCCGTGAAGGCCAGGTAGAAGCCGATCATCACGCTCAGGCCGAAGGCCATCACGAGAGCGGTGGCACCGGCCGGCTCCTTCGACCACACGCCGTACACGACGGCCATGATCAGGATGAAGACGGAGAGCCAAAGGAACATCTTGCCCTGGATCTTCACTTGCCCGCCTCCTTGCCGCCGGCGAGAGCCGCGTTGTCACCGGCGCCGTGGTTCTCGAGCTGGTCGAGAGCCGCGATCTCCGGGTGGTGCAGGTCGAACGCCGGGGATTCGGAGCGAATGCGCGGCAGGGTGAGGAAGTTGTGCCGCGGCGGCGGGCACGACGTCGCCCATTCGAGCGAACGGCCGTAGCCCCACGGGTCGTCGACCTCGATCTTCTTGCCGTACTTGGCGGTCTTCCAGACGTTGTACATGAACGGCAGGATCGACAGGCCCAGCAGGAAGGAGCTGATGGTCGAGATCGTGTTCAGCGCGGTGAAGCCGTCCGCGGCGAGGTAGTCCGCGTAACGGCGCGGCATGCCCTCGGCGCCGAGCCAGTGCTGCACCAGGAACGTGCCGTGGAAGCCCACGAACAGCGTCCAGAAGGTGATCTTGCCCAGGCGCTCGTCCAGCATCTTGCCCGTGAACTTCGGCCACCAGAAGTGGAATCCGGAGAACATCGCGAAGACCACGGTGCCGAAGATGACGTAGTGGAAGTGCGCGACGACGAAGTACGAGTCGGAGACGTGGAAGTCCATCGGGGGCGAGGCCAGGATGACGCCGGTCAGACCACCGAAGGTGAAGGTGATCAGGAAGCCGACGGCCCAGAGCATCGGGGTCTCGAAGGACAGCGAGCCCTTCCACATCGTGCCGATCCAGTTGAAGAACTTCACACCGGTCGGTACCGCGATGAGGAACGTCATGAACGAGAAGAACGGCAGGAGCACGCCGCCCGTGACGTACATGTGGTGCGCCCACACGGTCACGGACAGACCGGCGATGGCGATCGTCGCGCCCACCAGGCCCATGTAGCCGAACATCGGCTTCCTGGAGAAGACCGGGATGACTTCGGAGATGATGCCGAAGAAGGGCAAGGCGATGATGTACACCTCTGGATGGCCGAAGAACCAGAAGAGGTGTTGCCACAGCAGCGCGCCGCCGTTGGACGCGTCGAAGATGTGGGCGCCGAACTTGCGGTCCGCCTCCAGGGCGAACAGCGCGGCGGCCAGGACCGGGAACGCGAGCAGGACCAGCACACCGGTCAGCAGGACGTTCCACACGAAGATCGGCATCCGGAACATCGTCATGCCGGGAGCGCGCATGCAGATGATCGTGGTGATGAAGTTGACCGAGCCGAGGATCGTGCCGAAGCCGGAGAAGGCCAGACCCATGATCCACATGTCGGCGCCGACGCCCGGCGAGCGGACCGCGTCCGACAGCGGGGAGTAGGCGAACCAGCCGAAGTCGGCCGCGCCCTGCGGGGTGAGGAAGCCGCCGACCGCGATGGTCGAGCCGAACAGGTAGAGCCAGTAGGCGAACATGTTCAGCCGCGGGAACGCCACGTCGGGCGCGCCGATCTGCAGCGGCATGATCCAGTTGGCGAAACCGGCGAACAGCGGCGTCGCGAACATCAGCAGCATGATCGTGCCGTGCATCGTGAACGCCTGGTTGAACTGCTCGTTCGACATGATCTGCGTGCCGGGGCGGGCGAGCTCGGCGCGCATGAAGAGCGCCATGATCCCGCCGATGCAGAAGAACGCGAACGACGTGACCAGATACATCGTGCCGATCGTCTTGTGGTCAGTGGTGGTCAGCCACTTCACGACGACGTTCCCCGGCTGCTTGCGCCGGACCGGCAGCTCGTTCTCGTACGAGTCGTCTGCTGCCGCGGCACCCTGGGATTCGTTGAGGATGCTCACAGTTTGTTCGTCTCCGCGTTCTTGGCGGGGTCGGTCTGAGCGATGCCCGCCGGCACGTAGCCGGTCTGACCCTTCGCCGCCAGCTCCTTGAGGTGCTGCTGGTAGCGCTCCGGGGAGACGACCTTCACGTTGAAGAGCATCCGGGAGTGGTCGACACCGCACAGCTCGGCGCACTTGCCGAGGAAGGTGCCCTCCTGGGTCGGGGTCACCTCGAAGGAGTTGGTGTGCCCCGGGATGACGTCCTGCTTCATCAGGAAGGGGACCACCCAGAAGGAGTGGATGACGTCACGGGACGTCAGCACGAAGCGGACCTTCTCGCCCTTGGGCAGCCACAGGGTGGGCCCGGGGTTTCCGGTCTGCGGGTTCCGCGTGCCGGGGATGCCGACGTCGTACACGCCGTCGGCGCCCGCCGGGAAGGCCTTGGTGAAGCGGTCCGGGATGGCGGACAGCTCCTTGGACTTCGCGGCGTCGCCCGTGGCCGGGTTGCCGTCCACGTTCTCGACGTAGTTGAAGCCCCAGCTCCACTGGTAGCCGACCACGTTGACGGTGTGGGCCGGCTTCGGGGAGAGCTCTAGGAGCTTCGACTCATCACGCGCGGTGAAGTAGAAGAGCACCGAGACGATGATGAGGGGGACGACCGTGTACAGCGCCTCGATGGGCATGTTGTACCGGGTCTGCGGAGGTACCTCGACCTTGGTGCGGCTGCGCCGGTGGAAGATGACGCTCCACAGGATCAGGCCCCAGACCAGCACGCCCGTGGCGAGCGCGGCCGCCCACGAACCCTGCCAGAGGGACAGGATCCGCGGAGCCTCCTCCGTCACCGGGGTGGGCATACCTAGGCGAGGGAAGTCTTTCCAGTTGTACGAGCAACCGGAGGCGGTAGCCAGGACCAGGCCCGCAGTCGACACCTGCAGCAGCTTCCGCCGCATCGGGCGCCTCGACGTGGGGGAACCGCCCGCGCCCTCTAGGCAGCGGGGGAGGTCGGAGCCGTTGGGACTCACGTAGCGCCTTCCCGAGAGTCTCGCCCGCGCCGGCCGGCTCCGGCCGTCCGTCTCGCTGGTCGGTCGCCGCCCTGGCCGCGGGCAGGGGTTTGGATGTTTATGCGGACCAAACCCTACTGGACGCTATTTGGGGTCGCGCGGGGAGGGTGCCCAACGCGCCGCCGGGGCCCCCGAAGGGGTGGAATCCGGGCCTCCGGGAGCCATCTGACGGGTCTTTCCGTACGGGTGTACGGGGGGTGAGGCGGTGCGGGGAGCCTCCGGAAGCGGCGCGGGGAGCCCCCGGAGGCGGCGCGGCAACAGGCCCGGAGCATTCCCGGACGCCCCCGCACCCGGCGCCCCGGACACAGCCGGGGCGCGCCCCGGGGACGGCCCCGCACCCGGCGCCCCGCTGCCCCCCGGGGATAGCGTGATCGGGTGCCCTACTTCGATGCCGCCTCCTCCGCCCCCCTGCACCCCGTCGCCCGTCAGGCCCTGGTCGCCTCCCTCGACGAGGGGTGGGCCGATCCCGCCCGGCTCTACCGCGAGGGCAGGCGGGCCCGGCTGCTGCTCGACGCGGCCCGGGAGGCCGCGGCCGAGGCGGTGGGGTGCCGCCCGGACGAGCTCGTGTTCACCTCTTCGGGTACCCGGGCGGTGCATTCCGGAATTTACGGTTCCGTCGCCGGGCGCCGGCGTGTCGGCCGCCATCTGGTGGTGTCGGCGGTCGAGCACTCCTCCGTCCTGCACGCGGGCGGGGCCCTGGAGGCGGACGGCGGCGAGATGACCCAGGTGCCGGTCGACCGGACCGGCGCGGTCTCCCCCGCCGCGTACGCCGCCGCCCTGCGCCCCGACACCGCGCTCGCCTGCCTCCAGTCCGCCAACCACGAGGTGGGCACCGCCCAGCCGGTGGGCGAGGTGGCGGCGGCCTGCCGGGAGGCGGGGGTGCCGCTGCTCGTGGACGCGGCCCAGTCGCTGGCCTGGGGTCCGGTCGAGGAGGGCTGGTCGCTGCTGGCCGCGAGTGCGCACAAGTGGGGCGGCCCCGCGGGGGTCGGGCTGCTGGCGGTCCGCAAGGGCGTCCGGTTCGCCCCCCAGGGCCCCGCCGACGAGCGGGAGTCGGGCCGGGCGGCCGGCTTCGAGAACATCCCGGCGATCGTGGCGGCGGCGGCGTCGCTGCGGGCGGTACGGGCGGAGGCGGCGGCCGAGGCGGAGCGGCTGCGCGAGCTGGTCGACCGGGTGCGCGCCGGGGTGGCCCGGCTGGTGCCGGACGTGGAGGTGGTCGGGGACCCGGTGCGGCGCCTGCCCCATCTGGTCACCTTCTCCTGTCTCTATGTCGACGGGGAGACCCTGCTGCACGAGCTGGACCGCGAGGGTTTCTCGGTTTCGTCCGGTTCGTCCTGTACGAGCAGCACCCTGACGCCCAGCCATGTGCTGCGCGCGATGGGGGTGCTGAGCGAGGGGAACGTCCGGGTCTCGCTGCCGTCGGGCACCGAGGCGGCGGACGTGGACCGGTTCCTCGAGGTGCTGCCCCGAGTGGTGGCGTCGGTGCGGGCGCGGCTGGGCGCCCCGGTGTCCTCCCCCGCCCCCGCCGCGCCCTCGGGCGACCTGACCCTGGACGCCCTCGGCAAGCGCTGCCCGATCCCGGTGATCGAACTCGCCAAGGTGATCGGCGACGTCCCGGTCGGCGGCACGGTCACGGTCCTCGCCGACGACGAGGCCGCCCGGCTCGACATCCCGGCGTGGTGCGCGATGCGGGGACAGGAGTACGTGGGCGAGGAGGCGCGGGAGCGGGGTTCGGCGTACGTGGTGCGACGCGTCTCCTGAGCGGGGCTCTGGGGGCGTACTGGGGGGCCGGGCGCAGCCCAGGCCCTTAAGGGGCGCGGGGAACTGCGCGACCAGCCCCCCACGCACCCGCACCCGCCGACGGCGGAACCGTGGCAGACGGGGTGCGCAGCCCGGCGGGAACGGGGGCGCCGCTGTGCCCACCCGTGCCGCCCCTAGCGGCACGCATGCCCACAGCGGCGCGGGGGGGCCACAGCGGCGCCGGGGGCGCTGACAGCGGCGGCGGGCCCGGAGCAACGGGGCCCCACACACAGCGGCCCCGCCGGAGGTGCGACGGGAGGGGGCGCCGGGTGTCAGGACAGGTGCGTCCGGACCTCGTCCGCCGCGTCCGTCCCGTACGCCTTGGTGAAGCGGTCCATGAAGTGCGCCCGGCGCAGCTGGTACTCCTGGGTGCCGAGCGTCTCGATCACCAGCGTCGCGAGCATGCAGCCCACCTGCGCGGCCCGCTCGTGGCCCACGCCCCAGGACAGCCCCGAGAGGAAGCCCGCGCGGAACGCGTCGCCGACGCCGGTCGGGTCGACCTTCGCGTCCTCCTCCGGGCAGCCGACCTCGATCGCGCCCTCGCCGACGCGCTCGATGCGCACGCCGCGCGAGCCGAGCGTGGTGACCCGGTAGTCGACCTTCCCCAGGATCTCCTCGTCGCTCCAGCCGGTCTTGGACTCGATGAGCCCCTTCTCGTACTCGTTGGAGAAGAGGTACTTCGCGCCCTCCAGGAGGGTGCGGATGTCGTCACCGGACATCCGGGCGATCTGCTGCGAGAAGTCCGCCGCGAAGGGGATCCCCCGCGTCCTGCACTCCTCGGTGTGGCGCAGCATCGCCTCGGGGTCGTCGGCGCCGATCAGGACGAGGTCGAGACCGCCCACGCGCTCGGCCACCGACTGGAGCTCGATCTGGCGGGCCTCGCTCATCGCGCCCGTGTAGAAGGAGCCGATCTGGTTGTGGTCGGCGTCCGTGGTGCACACGAAGCGGGCGGTGTGCAGGACCTCGGAGATGCGGACCGAGTTCGTGTCCACCCCGTGCCGGTCCAGCCAGGCGCGGTACTCGTCGAAGTCGGAGCCGGCGGCGCCGACGAGGATCGGCCGGGTGCCGAGCTGCCCCATCCCGAAGCAGATGTTCGCGCCCACACCGCCCCGGCGCACGTCGAGGTTGTCGACGAGGAAGGAGAGGGAGACCGTGTGCAGCTGATCGGCGACGAGCTGGTCGGCGAATCGGCCGGGGAAGGTCATGAGGTGGTCGGTGGCGATGGAGCCGGTGACTGCGATACGCACGGCTAGGACACTCCTGCGTGGAGGACTGTTGACAGCTAACGCTAACGGGTCGCCGCGGTTCCTCTGAAGGGCTGAAACTACCCGATAGTAGTCCTTTTTCCGCATGGTTCCCGCTGGCTCCGGTGCGGAATAGGGAAACCATGAAGCGCACCGGGAACGTCACACCGGCCGCCACGGCCGAACCGAGCCTCGCCGAGCTGCGCGGCGCCTGCGCCCGTATGGCCCCCCACTGGGTGGTCCCGGCGGCCGCCGCACCCGCGCCCGTGCCACCCTCGCGGATCCACGGGGTGTCCGTGCCGCCGTATTCGGTGGAGCTCATCGCCACCATGTCCGAATACGGCGACTGAGCCCCTCCGGGACCCGGCCCGGTGGCGCTCCCGGGAGCGGCACCGGCGGGATCGGGGCGACGATGCAGCGCGCGGAGGGAACCGCGCGCTCCCCCGCTCCGTCCAAGCCCTGTCCCCCGTAAAGGGGATGCGGGATACGACTGGACAGGAGCGATGCGGTGAGCAGCGAGCACACGCAGGACGAGTCGCCACAGCGGCGGACGCGACGATCACCGTTCGTCCTCGCCTCCGTCGCGGCCGCGGTGCTGGTCGCGGGCGGCGGCGGGGTCTACTGGGCCTCCACCGCCTCGGGCGGTTCGCCCGCCGGCGGCGCCGCGGACGCGAAGGCCGGGGCGGGAAGGGACGACGGTCCGCCGCCGATCGGCCTGGACAGCGGCAGGGAGGGCATCGCCCCCGGCGAACCGGACCCCAACGGGGTGGTCTACCGCGCCGAGGGGAAGCTGCCCGACGGACCGGCCGAGGCGGCGGTCTACCGGCCGGCCGGCACGGTCGGCGAGGCCGAGGTGGCGAAGCTGGCCAGGGCTCTGGGCATCGACGGGCCGCCGCGCCTGGAAGGCGCCGTGTGGAAGGCCGGGATCACCAAGGACGGCGGCGGTCCCGTCCTGACGGTCAACCAGAAGGCGCCGGGCAGCTGGACGTTCGCCCGCTACGGCTCCGGTGGTACGGACAACTGCCCCAAGGGCAGCAAGTGCCCCATGCACACCACCGGCCAGGGTGTGGCCCCGGGCGAGCACGACCCGACCGGCCACGGTTCCGCGCCCGGTGAGCAGGCCGCCAAGGCTGCGGCCGCGCCCGTGCTGAAGGCGGTGGGCCAGGAGGACGCCGAGCTGGACGCGTCCCAGCTGATGGGCGCGGCCCGGGTGGTGAACGCGGATCCGGTGATCGGCGGTCTGCCCACCTTCGGCTGGACGACCGGCGTCCAGGTCGGCTCCGACGGGCAGGTGGTCGGCGGCAGCGGTCTGCTGAAGGCGCCGCACAAGGGCGCCACCTATCCGGTGCTGAGCGCCGAGGAGACCCTGAAGCAGCTCAACGGGTCGGGCGGCGGACGCCCGACGGGCAAGGACTGCACGGGCCCGGTGCCGCTGGACGACCCGCAGGGCGAGCCCACCCGGGGCCGGCTGCCGAGCGACCCGCAGCGCAAGCTGCCCAGCGACCCCCAGGGCGGCATCCAGCAGCCCTGCAAGCAGGGCACGCCCTCTACGGTGGTCGTCGACAAGGCGGTGTTCGGGCTCTCCGCGCAGTACGTGGACGGGCAGCAGGCGCTCGTACCGTCGTGGCTGTTCCAGGTGAAGCGGACCGGCTCCGAGCGGCCGGTCACCGTCACCGCGCCGGCGCTGGCCCCGAAGTACCTGGCGAAGCCGCCGGCGCCGCCGGCCGGTCCGGGCACCGCGCTTCCCGCGCCCTCCGGGTCGTCCCCCACGGGCCGCCAGGCGCTGGTGTCGTACGCGGCGGGCGACGACGGCCGGTCCCTGGCCGTCACCTTCTGGGGCGGGGTCTGCGACACCTACGCGGCGACGGCCGACGAGAGCGGCGATCAGGTCCGGGTCTCGGTGGGCGTCGCGCACCACGACCCCCAGAAGATGTGCGTCATGGTCGCCAAGAAGGAGACCGTTTCGGTGACGCTGCACCAGACGCTGGGAGCGCGCGAGGTGGTGGACGCCCGCACCGGCAAGCCGCTGCCGAAGGGCTGAGCCGGCCGCGCCGCGCGTGACGCATGACGCACCGCGCATGACGAAGGCGGGCACCCCCCGAGGGGGCGCCCGCCTTCGTCGTCGCGCCGAGGCGCGATGGACGCGACTCAGCTGAAGGAGTCGCCGCAGGCGCAGGAGCCCGTCGCGTTCGGGTTGTCGATCGTGAAGCCCTGCTTCTCGATGGTGTCCACGAAGTCGATCGAGGCGCCGCCCAGGTACGGGGCGCTCATGCGGTCGGTGACGACCTTCACGCCGTCGAAGTCCTTCACGACGTCACCGTCGAGCGAACGCTCGTCGAAGAAGAGCTGGTAGCGCAGGCCGGAGCAGCCGCCGGGCTGGACGGCGACGCGCAAGGCGAGGTCTTCCCGGCCTTCCTGGTCAAGGAGGGCCTTGACCTTGGCCGCGGCGGCGTCGGACAGGAGGATGCCGTCGCTCACAGTGGTGGTCTCGTCCGATACGGACATCTGCTTCTCTCCCGGGTTGTACGGAGACTGCTTGCCGACGGTTGCAACCGGCGGGGCGCCGGATTCATTCCGGGCCGTGCGTGGGCCATGGCCGTGCCGGGGCCCACCTTCATGCTCGCACACCCCGGCGCGGGCCGGAAAAGGGCGGGGAAAACCTGGGGGCAGGCGCCGCCGCCGGGACGGAGTCCGGGCGAAGGGGGGTGTGTCACATCGACGCTATGGCCATCGTCAAACTGACGTGAAGCGGTTATGATAGATAGCGTCATTTAGACGAAAACTCGTCTGCGAAAGAGAAAGGGTGCGTGACGTGACCACCGCCCAGCCCAGGCAGGATCTCGCTGTCCAGCCGTCGCCGCTCGCCCTGCTGCTGCTCGGCCGCGAGGCCGACCCGAAGAGCGAGCGCGGCGTGGAGTGCCCCGGCGACCTGCCGTCCCCGTCCGACCCGGACCTGGTGGCGCGCGCCCGTGCGGCCAAGGAGAGGCTCGGGGACAAGGTCTTCGTCCTCGGCCACCACTACCAGCGCGACGAGGTCATCCAGTTCGCCGACGTGACCGGTGACTCCTTCAAGCTGGCCCGGGACGCCGCCGCGAAGCCGGAGGCCGAGTACATCGTCTTCTGCGGTGTGCACTTCATGGCCGAGTCCGCCGACATCCTGACCTCGGACGAGCAGAAGGTCGTGCTCCCGGACCTGGCCGCCGGCTGCTCGATGGCCGACATGGCCACGGCCGAGCAGGTCGCCGAGTGCTGGGACGTGCTGACCGAGGCGGGGATCGCCGAGCAGGTCGTGCCCGTCTCGTACATGAACTCCTCCGCCGACATCAAGGCCTTCACCGGCAAGCACGGCGGCACCATCTGCACCTCCTCCAACGCCAAGAAGGCGCTGGAGTGGGCCTTCGAGCAGGGCGAGAAGGTGCTCTTCCTGCCGGACCAGCACCTGGGCCGCAACACCGCCGTCCGCGACATGGGCATGTCGCTGGAGGACTGTGTGCTCTACAACCCGCACAAGCCCAACGGCGGCCTCACCGCCGAGCAGCTGCGCGACGCCAAGATGATCCTGTGGCGGGGCCACTGCTCGGTGCACGGCCGGTTCTCGCTGGACTCGGTCAACGACGTACGGGAGCGGATCCCGGGCGTGAACGTGCTGGTGCACCCCGAGTGCCGGCACGAGGTCGTGGCCGCGGCGGACTACGTGGGCTCGACGGAGTACATCATCAAGGCCCTGGAGGCCGCGCCGCGCGGGTCGAAGTGGGCCATCGGCACGGAGCTGAACCTGGTCCGGCGTCTGGCGAACCGATTCGCCGCGGAGGACAAGGAGATCGTCTTCCTCGACAAGACGGTCTGCTTCTGCTCGACGATGAACCGGATCGACCTGCCGCACCTGGTGTGGACCCTGGAGTCGCTGGCGGACGGCAAGCTCGTCAACCGGATCCAGGTGGACGCGGAGACGGAGAGCTTCGCGAAGCTGGCGCTGGAGCGGATGCTGGCGCTGCCGTAGCGGGTCGCCCTTCCGGGCGGGGGTTCGGGCGGGGGTACTCCGTACCCCTGTGCCCCGTTCTCCCGGGCGCCCGGGGCCCCGCCCCGGCCCGGCCCCGAGCGAGGCTGCGCCCCCCGCGCCCCCCTTTTTTTCGTCTGCGGGCCGGTGGAGGCTGGTCGCGCAGTTCCCCGCGCCCCTGGATGCGCCCCTGCGGGGCGCCCAGGGGCGCGGCCCCGGTTATTCGACCCTTGGGCGCACCAGGCCCGACTCGTAGGCGATCACCACGAGTTGGGCGCGGTCGCGGGCGCCCAGTTTGGCCATCGCCCGGTTGACGTGGGTCTTCACCGTGAGCGGGCTGACCACGAGGCGTTCGGCGATCTCGTCGTTGGACAGGCCCCCCGCCACCTGGACCAGGACCTCGCGCTCGCGGCCGGTGAGGGCAGCCAGGCGCTCGGCGTGGGCGCCGGGCGGCTCGCCCGAGCCGTCCCAGCTGCCGCCCTGGGCGAGGAAGCTGGCGATCAGGCCCTTGGTGGCCACGGGCGACAGCAGCGCCTCGCCCGCCGCCGCGATCCGGATGGCGTTCAGCAGCTCGTCCGGCTCGGCGCCCTTGCCCAGGAAGCCCGACGCGCCCGCCCGCAGGGACTGCACCACGTACTCGTCGACCTCGAAGGTCGTGAGCATGACGACATGGACATCGGCGAGATCCGGGTCCTGGCTGATCATGCGGGTCGCGGCGAGCCCGTCCGTACCGGGCATCCGGATGTCCATCAGCACCACGTCGGCCCGGGTCGCCCGGGCCACCGCGACCGCCTCGGCCCCGTCGGACGCCTCGCCCACCACGAGCATCCCCGGCTCGGAGTCCACCAGCACCCGGAACGCGGAGCGCAGCAGCGCCTGGTCGTCCGCGAGTACCACCCTGATCGTCATGCGCAGCCTTCCCCCGGTCCCTCGGCCGCCCGGACGGCGTCGGCCGCCTTGCGGGCCTCCGCGGTGCGGGCCGTGTCGGCCGCCTTGACGGGCAGTATCGCCTGCACCCGGAAACCGCCGCCGTAGCGGGGTCCCGCCGTGCAGGTGCCGCCCAGCGCGCTGACG
Source organism: Streptomyces sp. NPDC043908 (assembly GCF_056435525.1). Lineage (NCBI taxonomy): Bacteria > Bacillati > Actinomycetota > Actinomycetes > Kitasatosporales > Streptomycetaceae > Streptomyces > Streptomyces sp. NPDC043908. The sequence goes on from NZ_JBWKEI010000010.1 coordinate 62,282, forward strand.
CGCTCGCGCATCCCGAGGAGGCCGTGGCCGCCGCCGTCACCCGCGGTGGCGCCTTCGCCGGTGCCGGTGCCGTTGTCGATGACCGTGACCTCCGCGTTCGGCCCCACCCGCACCACGCTGACCTCGGCCCGCGCGTCCGGGCCCGCGTGTTTGCGTACGTTGGTGAGGGCTTCCTGGATCACCCGGTACGCGGCGAGGTCCACGGCCGCCGGGAGTCCCGCGCGTACGGCCGGGTCGAGGGCGGCGAGTTCGACCGGAAGCCCCGCCCGGCGGAAGCCCCCCAGCAGGTCGTCCAGGAGCGCGAGGCCGGGGGCCGGCTCGGTGGGGGCCTCGGGGTCGCCGGACTGGCGCAGCAGGCCGACGGTGGCCCGCAGCTCGTTGAGCGCCGAACGGCTGGCCTCCCGTACGTGCGCGAGGGCCTCCTTGGCCTGGTCGGGGCGCTTGTCCATGACGTGGGCCGCGACCCCGGCCTGCACGTTGACCAGCGCGATGTGGTGCGCGACGACGTCGTGCAGATCGCGGGCGATGCGCAGCCGCTCCTCCGCGACGCGGCGCCGCGCCTCCTCCTCGCGGGTGCGCTCGGCCCGTTCGGCGCGCTCGCGGATGGACTCGACGATGGCCCGGCGGCTGCGCACGGCGTCTCCGGCGGTCGCGGCGAGGCCGGTCCAGGCGAGCACGGCGACGTTCTCCTGCGCGTACCAGGGCGCGTCCCCGAAGACCATCGCGGTGGCGGTGAGCACGCCCATGGTGGTGATGCCGACGCGGTAGGTGGTGGCGCGGTCGGTGTGCGCGGCGACCGTGTACAGCGCGACGACGGGGGCGATCGCGATGGGGGCGGGCGAGTTGCCCGCGAGCAGGTCGGCGACGGTGACACCGCCGGTCAGTCCGAGGACCGCGAGCGGGTTGCGGCGGCGCAGCACCAGGGAGACGGCCCCGAGCACCGCGAGGACGAGGGCCGTCACGCTGGGGGTCCGGGTCCCGAAGACGGGGCCGTTGGAGCCGTGCGGATCGGCGAAGGACCCGACGACCATGCAGACGAGGACGACCCCCGCGAGGGCGGCGTCCCCGGCGAGGGGGTGGGCGCGGAGCCATCCGTGGATGCGGGCGAACGTCACGCCTCCTTACGGTACGGGGCGCGCCCGCCGCATGGAGCCGCCCCCGCGTACCCGGCCGGGACGACGTCCTAGCCCGGGATCAGGCCGTCGTCGCTGAGCATGGCCCTGACCTCGTCCAGGGTGGCGTCCTCGGCCGGGAGGATGAGCTCCGACGGTTCCAGGGCGTCGTCCGGGAGGGGCTCGCCCAGCCGGCGGACCGCGTCGAGCAGGGCGGCCAGGGTGCGGCGGAAGCCCTCCTCGTCACCCGCCTCCATCTGCTCCAGCAGCTCGTCGTCCAGCTTGTTGAGCTCGGTGAAGTGGCTGTCGGCCAGCTTCACCTGGCCCTCCCCCATGATCCGCACGATCATGGCGACTCCTCCTTGGCCCTCGGCCCTACTGCTTGTCGAAGCGGGGGGTCTGCTGCTGCGGACGGTCCTGCGGGGCACCGGTGCCGCCCTCAAGGGCCTGCTGGCCCGACGTACCGCCGGTCAGCTCGGCCTTCATCCGCTGCAGTTCCAGCTCTACATCCGTACCACCGGAGATGCGGTCGAGCTCGGCCTGGAGGTCGTCCTTCTGGAGGCCGGACTGGTCGTCGAGGGCCCCGGAAGCCAGCAGCTCGTCGATCGCGCCCGCCCGCGCCTGGAGCTGGGCGGTCTTGTCCTCGGCCCGCTGGATGGCCATGCCGACGTCGCTCATCTCCTCGGAGATGCCCGAGAAGGACTCGGCGATCCGGGTCTGCGCCTGGGCCGCCGTGTAGGTCGCCTTGATGGTCTCCTTCTTCGTACGGAAGGCGTCGACCTTGGCCTGGAGCCGCTGGGCCGCAAGGGTGAGCTTCTCCTCCTCGCCCTGGAGGGTCTGGTGCTGCGTCTCCAGATCGGTGACCTGCTGCTGGAGCGCGGCGCGGCGGGACAGCGCCTCGCGCGCCAGGTCCTCGCGGCCGAGCGCCAGCGCCTTGCGGCCCTGGTCCTCCAGCTTGGTGGACTGGCTCTGGAGCTGGTTCAGCTGAAGTTCGAGCCGCTTGCGGGAGGTCGCCACGTCGGCCACGCCGCGGCGCACCTTCTGGAGCAGCTCCAGCTGCTTCTGGTACGAGTAATCGAGGGTCTCGCGCGGGTCCTCGGCCCGGTCAAGGGCCTTGTTCGCCTTCGCGCGGAAGATCATCCCCATACGCTTCATGACACCGCTCATGGGCTTCGCGCGCCCCCTTCTGACGGACTCCGGCTCCAGCTTGCGACAGAACCCACAGTACGGGCCCTGCATCCATTACCGCACTGTTCGGACGTGGATGCGGTCATCCCCAAGGACGACTGCGTCCCCGCGCGCTCCGGCGCAAGGAGTAGGTGAGTGAGTAGGTGACGGTCGGGGACCGGGCCCTCACTTCCCGCGTCCACGTCCGTCCGTACCCCTGGTGACGCAAGGCGTTGCGGGATCGTTCCCCACCGGCCTGTGGTCCATGCGCGCGACCCCGTACCCTTGGTCTTTGTGTTCCGTAGCCGTTCCAACGCAGAGAAGGCCCCCACCGACAAGGTGACGGCGGACCTCTCCAAGCAGCCCCGCGACCCCGAGGCCCCCAAGGGCCGGCCCACGCCCAAGCGCAGTGCGGCCCAGACCCAGCGCCGTCGGGCGTCGACCGTGCCGACCGACCGCAAGGAGGCCGCCAAGCGCCAGCGCGAGGTCCGCCGGACCGAGCTGGCCAAGCAGCGCGAGGCGCTCGCCAACGGCGACCAGCGCTTCCTGCCGGCCCGCGACAAGGGTCCCGTGCGCAAGTTCGTGCGCGACTACGTCGACTCCCGGTTCTGCATCGCCGAGTTCTTCCTGCCGCTCGCCGTGATCATCCTGGTCCTGTCGATGGTCCGGATCGGCAGCCTCCAGAACATCGCGCTGCTGCTGTGGCTCGCCGTGATCGTGCTGATCGTGGTCGACTCCATCGGTCTGGCCTTCCGTCTGAAGAAGCAGCTCAAGGAGCGCTTCCAGGACGAGCCGACCAAGGGCGCGGTGGCGTACGGCCTGATGCGTACGCTCCAGATGCGCCGGCTTCGGCTGCCGAAGCCGCAGGTCAAGCGCGGGGAACGGCCCTGAGCACGGACGTCGCCGCCTTCAGCGGCGCCTCCGGCAACTGGCTGAGGGGCCTGGGCGGCCTGCGCAACACCGTGCGCCAGGAGCTCGTGGCCCGTCAGCTCGACGAGCAGATAGCCGGCCGGTTCCCGGTCGGCCAGCGGCTGCGCGTCCTCGACGTCGGTACGGGCCAGGGCACCCAGGCCCTGCGCCTGGCCCGGGCCGGGCACACGGTGACCGGCCTGGAGTCCGACCCCGAGATGCTCAGGGTCGCGCGCGAGGCCCTGCTGACGGAGCCGGAGGGCATCCGCGAGCGGGTCCGCCTGGTCGAGGGCGACGGCAACGAGACCGGCGTCCACTTCCTGCCCGGCTCCTTCGACGTGGTGCTCTGCCACGGGGTGCTGATGTACGTCCAGGAGCCCGACGCGATGCTCGCGGGGCTGGCCCGGATGCTGGCTCCCGGCGGGCTGCTGTCGCTGCTCGTACGGAACGCGGACGCGCTGGCCATGCGGCCGGGGCTGGCCGGGGACTGGGGCGGGGCGCTGGCCTCCTTCGACACCGACGCGTACACCAACCGGCTCGGGCTCTCCGTCCGCGCCGACCGGCTCGACACGCTGACGCGGACGCTGGACGGGATCGCGGCGCCGCTGCACGCCTGGTACGGAGTGCGCGTCTTCACCGACAACGTGCCCAACGACGTGCAGCTGCCCGCGGCCGAGGAGCTGGACCGGCTGCTGGCCGCCGAGGACAGGGCCGGGCGCACCGACCCCTACCGGAGGGTCGCCGCGCTGCTTCATCTGTGCGGGGTGCGGGGGTAGTCGCGCCGGGTGCGGGGGGTTCCGGCCAGTCCCGCCCGCTCGCGCCCCGGGGAGTCAGGTCGGCCGGGGTCTGGTGCGTCCTTCCTGTGTGACCACTGACGACTCCCCCTCCAAAATGCCCGCCCGGGACACCTGGCGGGCCCTCTACCGCCACTTCCGCCCCCATCGCGCCACCGTCGCCCTGGGGGCGCTGCTGACCCTGGCCGGGTCCGCCACCGGGCTCGCGCAGCCGCTCGCCGCCAAGGCCCTGGTGGACCGGCTCGGCGGGGACGAACCGGTCGCGGGCGTGCTCGTCCTGCTCACCGCGCTCGTCGTGCTGGGCACGGTGGTCGAGTCCTGCGGGGCGTACGTCCTGGAGCGCACCGCCGAGTCCGTCGTCCTCGCCGCCCGGCGCTCCCTCATCGGCCGGCTGCTGCGGCTGCGGCTGCCCGAGGTCGAGCGGCTGCCCCCGGGCGACCTGATGTCCCGGGTGACCTCCGACACCACCCTGCTGCGGGCGGTCACCACCCAGTCCGTGGTCTCGGCGGCCACCGGCGGGCTCACCTTCCTCGCGACGATCGCGATGATGGCGTACATGGACGCCGTCCTGCTCGGGGTGACGCTCGGCGTGATCGTCCTGATCGGCTCGGCGGTGGCCCTGGTGATGCCGCGGATCGCCCGGGCGACCGCGCGGGCCCAGGAGTCGGTGGCCGAGATATCCACCGTCCTGGAGCGCGCGTTCGGCGCCTTCCGCACGGTCAAGGCCTCCGGCGCCGAGGGGCGCGAGACGGCGGTCGTGGACGCCGCCGCCGAGGAGGCCTGGCGGCACGGGGTGCGCTCGGCCAAGTGGCAGTCGCTGGCCGGGACTTCGGTCGGGCTCGCGGTGCAGGTGTCGTTCCTGTCGGTGCTCGGCATCGGCGGCGCCCGGGTCGCCTCGGGGGCGATCTCGGTGTCGACGCTCGTGGCGTTCCTGCTGTTCCTGTTCTATCTGATCGACCCGGTCTCCCGGCTGGTGCAGGCCGCCACGCAGTACCAGGTGGGCTCGGCGGCGATCGCCCGGATCGAGGAGGCCGAGCGCCTGGAGACCGAGGAGCCGGAGCCCCCGGCGCGGGCCGACGCGCCCGCCACGGGGGCCGCCCGGGTCGTCTTCGACGAGGTGACCTTCCGCTACCGCGACGACCTCCCGTACGTCCACCACGGTGTCTCCTTCGAGGTGCCCGGGGCCGGGATGACCGCGTTCGTGGGGCCCTCGGGCGCGGGCAAGACGACCGTCTTCGCGCTGATCGAGCGGTTCTACGAGGCGACCGGCGGCCGGATCCTGATCGACGGCCGGGACGTCCGCGACTGGCCGCTGGCCGAGTTGCGCGCCGCCATCGGCTACGTCGAGCAGGACTCCCCCGTGCTCGCCGGGACCGTCCGCGAGAACCTCGTCTTCGGCGCCCCGGACGCCACGGACGCCGACATCGCCGACGTCCTCGTACGGGCCAAGCTGGACACGCTGGTGGAGCGGCTGCCGGACGGCCTGGACACCGTGGTGGGGCACCGGGGCTCCAAGCTGTCGGGCGGGGAGCGGCAGAGGGTGGCGATCGCGCGGGCGCTGCTGCGGCGGCCGCGGCTGCTGCTCCTGGACGAGGCGACCTCGCAGCTGGACGCGGTCAACGAGCTGGCGCTGCGGGACGTGGTGGCCGAGGCCGCGCGGGAGACCACGGTCCTGGTGGTGGCGCACCGGCTGTCCACCGTGACGCTGGCGGACCGGATCGTGGTCATGGAGGCGGGGAAGGTACGGGCGGTGGGCACCCATGCCGAGCTGGTGGCCGGGGATCCGCTCTACGGGGAGCTGGCGGCGACCCAGTTCCTGGCGACGGCCTGATCCGTCGTGCCGACGGGCGCGGTCGCATCGCCGCCGATCGGGGCGGTCCCGACCTGACCGTGGCGGACCCGACCTGATCGGGCGGTCCCCGACCTGTTCGGACCGTCGTGGGAGGCCGCCGTCCGGGGCCGCGGCGATACTGCGGATCATGGACGCATCCGTGACCCGCGGCCGGGTTCGCCGGCTGCTGCCGCCCGTGACGGCGGCCCTCGCCACCGCCGCCCTGCTGGCCGGCTGCTCCGGCTCCGGCGCCCCCACCGCGCACGCCCCGGCGCGGGCCGACGTGGCCGCGCCGAGGAAGGCCGAGGCGCCCCGGCGGGCGGACGGGGGCGGCCTCCAGGCCGACTACGAGAGGGTGATCAAGGACGTGCTGTCCTCGGTCGTCCAGATCGACGCGGCCAACAGCCTGGGCTCCGGCGTCGTCTACGACGCCCAGGGGCACATCGTCACCAACGCCCATGTGGTGGGCGGCGAGAACACCTTCAAGGTGTCCACCGCCACCGGCGGCGGCGCCATCGGGGCGAAACTGGTGGCGGCCTATCCCGAGCAGGATCTCGCCGTGATCAAGCTGGACGCGGTGCCGAAGGGGCTGAGGCCGGCCAGGTTCGGGGACTCCTCGAAGGTCGAGATGGGCCAGATCGTGCTGGCCATGGGATCGCCGCTCGGGCTGTCCAGCAGCGTCACCCAGGGCATCGTCTCGGCGACCGGCCGGACGGTCACCGAGAGCCGGGCGGGCGGCGGCACCGGCGCCACCATCGGCAACATGGTGCAGACGTCGGCGGCGATCAACCCCGGCAACAGCGGGGGCGCGCTGGTCAACCTGGACAGCGAGATCATCGGCATCCCCACGCTGGCGGCGACCGACCCGGACATGGGCGGCAGCGCGGCCCCGGGCATCGGGTTCGCCATCCCGGTCTCGATGGTGAGGACGGTCGCGGACCAGATCGTCAAGAGCGGCAAGGTGACCGACTCCGGCCGGGCGGCCCTGGGCGTGACCGGACGTACGGTCGTCGACTCCGGCTACCGGCCGGCGGGCGTCGCGATCGTCGAGGTGAAGGGCGGCGGGGCGGCCGACAAGGCCGGGCTGCGGGCCGGGGACATCATCACCCGGCTCGGGGAGACCGAGATCGGCACCATCACCTCGCTGTCGGAGGCGCTGGCCGCGGCCAAGCCCGGCCAGACCGTCCAGGTGACCTACAGCCGCGGCGGCTCGGTGCGGACCGCCACGGTCACGCTCGGCGAAATCTGAGACGCCGGGCCCCGGGCCCCGAGCCCGCACACCCGCCCGGCGCAAGGCTGCGCCGCCCACGGGCCGAGGATCGGGGCGGGCCACAACGGCCGCCCTCGGCGAGAGCCCTCGCGGCCGGATCCCTGGGCCCCGCGCCCGCACACCCGCCCGACGCAAGGCTGCGCCGCCACGGGAGGATCGGTACGGGTCACACGGCACCACAACGGCCACCCCGTGCGGGAGCCGTCGCGGCCGGATCCTGTGCGGTGTCGCCCCCGCACACGCGCCCGGCGCGCGGCGGGGGGCGAGGGGGGGGGGGGGGGGGGGGTTTCCCCCCCCCCCCCCCCCCTTCTCCCCCCTTCGTGTCCGAATATTCCCTGGTCTCCCTGCCTTCTTTCCCGTTCGTCGGAGGGGTACCTGTTTGTGTG